>DASWVJ010000059.1:0-11420 GCA_036406295.1 Bradyrhizobium sp. | reverse complement strand
AAAAGATGGGCAACGTTCCCCAAGCCCTGAAGCTAAGCGACACTTCGACGCGATCATCGCTCTCGTACAATTACATTTGACAATCATTCGCGGCGGCGCATTGATATCCGCATCCTCCGGCAGCGGGTGGGTACCCGTCAGAACTGGGGGGCATCGCAGGGAGGGATCAATGAATCTTCGCTTGAAGACGGCGGCGGCACTTGTGTCGCTAGCCACGTGGCCGGCATATGCTCAGCCGGCACCGCCGGCGCCCAGCGTACTCGAAACATTGGGCGCAATGCGTCATACGGGCAGTGCGGCCGAGTGGCCCGAAGTCCCGCAGACCGGGACCAAGGCGGATCAAGTCAAGGAAAACCTGAAGAAGATCAAATTGCCGGCAGGCTTCCATATATCGCTTTATGCGCTGGTGCCGGATGCGCGCCACATTTCAGTAGGACCCCAAGGCGTCGCGACATTTGTAGGGACGCGTAAATCCAAGGTCTGGGTCGTGACCGACCGCTCGCGCGGCGGTGTTGGCGATGAGGTGAAGGAATTTGCGCCGACTTTACCGAAGAAGATTCCCAATGGACCCTGCTTCTCGAAGGACGGCTTCCTCTACATTGCAGAGCAAAATCGGGTGCTGGAATACCCGGCAGCGGAGTTCTTCTATGAGAGCCCAGACGTCGTCGCCGGCGTCGTCGTCGCCGAAGGCGAGCTGATTCCGAAATCGGAAGAAAGTTACAATCATACTGCCCGCGTTTGCCGGGTCGGCCCTGATAACAAGCTCTATATTCAGCTTGGCCAGCCTTATAACGTGCCCACCAAAGAGAAAAATGAAATGTATCGCAAGCTCGGGATCGGCGGGATTATCCGCATGGATCGCGACGGCAAGAACCGCGAAGTCTATGCGATCGGTCTGCGCAACCCGGTTGGCATGGATTTCAATCCAAAGGACAGGTCACTCTGGACCAACGACAACCAGGTCGACGGCATGGGCGACGACCAGCCGCCCGGCGAATTGAACCGCATTGCCAGCGCGGGTCTGGACTTCGGTTTCCCGTGGTATGGCGGCGGCAAGATTCGCACCAACGAGTACAAGAACGATACCCCGGCCGCCAATGTGGTTTTCCCGCAAGTGGAGCAGGCAGCCCATGCAGCCGATCTTGGCCTGATATTCTACACGGGCACAATGTTCCCGCAGAAGTATCGCGGCGCAATCTTCTCGACGCAACACGGCTCGTGGAATCGGACCGTGCCGGTCGGCGCGCGGTTGATGGTCACCTTCCTCAAGGATGATGGCAATGTGGCCGGAAAATCCGAGCCGTTTGCTGAAGGATGGAACGAAAACGGCTATTATCTGGGCCGCCCCGTGGATGTCGCGCAGCTAGCGGATGGATCGCTCCTGGTCTCGGATGATCTCGTCGGCGCGCTGTATCGCATCTGGTACGATGGCAAGTAAGCTCTGATGTATGGGACGGCCCGGGGGGCCATCCCATTCCATCGTCATCCGAGCACACGAAGGTCCAGGATGAAGTCTAGGCTTTCACGGACGACAATGTTGGCCGTTAAGTTTCTCGCGCCAGCAAGTCTTCTGCTGGCGGGTGGTGGCCTGAGCCATGCCGGCGACGTCAAGGCCGGCAGAGCCAAAGCGATGATGTGCCAAGCCTGTCACGGCCTCGACGGCTTGTCCAAAACTCCCGATGCGCCGAACATCGCAGGCCAGATCGAGTCCTACCTCGTTGCGCAGTTGCAGGCGTTCAAAACCGGTTTGCGAAAGAACGAGGCCATGTCGGTGGTTACGCCGCCGCTGTCTGACAAGGATATAGAGGACCTTGCGGCCTATTTTTCAGCAATTGAGATCAAGATTGTAAAAGTCCCACACGAATGAACCTGCGATGCGGTCCGATTTCGGGCCAAAACGAATGTCACGTCCCGCGTATCATGCGGCCCTATTCATGAGTATGCGCGCCCTGATCAGCGCTTAGCGGCCTTTATACTCCCGCACGCGCCTGACCATCTGCTCGACATGAGCGATCGGCGTTTCCGGCTGGATGCCGTGGCCGAGATTGAAGATCAGCCGGCCCTTGCCGTAGTTCGCCAGCACCTCGTCCACGGCGCGGTCGAGCGCAGCACCTCCCGCAATCAGCACCAGCGGATCGAGATTGCCCTGTACGGCAACCTTGCTTTGCACGCGATCGCGGATCATTGCAGGCTCCGCCGTCCAGTCGATGCTGACGGCATTGACGCCGGTTGCCTCCACATAGGCCGGCAGCAGGCCGGCTGCGCCGCGGGGAAAGCCGATGATCTTGGCGTCGGGCACGTGCCGGCGTACGCCCTCGACGATGCGCCGCGTCGGCCCGATCGACCAGCGCTCGAATTCGCGCGGCGGCAGTACGCCGGCCCAGGTGTCGAAAATCTGCAGCGCATCGGCGCCGGCCTTCAATTGTCCGACCAGGTACTGGATCGAGTTCTCGACCAGCACGTCGATGATTTTGGCGAACGCCTCCGGATGCCGGTACGCCATCATCCGCGCGGGGGCCTGATCCGGCGTGCCTTGTCCGGCAACCATATAGGTCGCCACCGTCCACGGCGCGCCGCAGAAGCCGATCAGCGCAATCTTTGGATCGAGTTCGGCGCGCACGCGGCGCAGCGCTTCATAGACCGGTTCTAGCTTGCCGAAGTCGGCCTCCGTCGCGAGCGTCGCGGCCTTGTCCGGCGTATCCAGCGGATCGAGCCGCGGCCCTTCTCCGGCCTCGAAGCGCACGGAGCGGCCGAGCGCATGGGGGATGACGAGGATGTCGGAAAAGATGATCGCGGCATCGAAGCTGAAGCGGCGGATCGGCTGCACCGTCACCTCGGCGGCGTATTCCGGCGTAAAGCAGAGATTGAGGAAACTGCCGGCCTTCTCCCGCAGCGCGCGGTATTCCGGCAAATAGCGGCCGGCCTGCCGCATCATCCAGAGCGGCGGTACCGCCTGCCTCTGGCCGGCAAGAACTTCGATAAAGGGCTTTGTCACTGCTTTCCCGCACGTCGATATTTTGGCTGTCCTGATACACGCCAGAGCGGCTTTGGCCAACCTCTAGCTTGCCGCGCTGACAGCGCGGATATCACGGGCCAGCGCACCGACCCGCGCGGGATCGGCGTCCCAGGCGAACATGAAGCGCGCCCCGCCGCCGATAAAGGTATAGAAGCGCCAGCCGCGCTGCCGCAGCGCCTGCAGCCGGTCGTCGCTGGCGGCGAGGAAAACCGCATTGGCCTGCACGGGGAACATCAGCTTGAAATCCGGCAGGCCAACGACCGCTTCGGCAAGGCGCTTGGCGCAGGCGTTGGCGTGCGCCGCATTCTTCAGCCATGCGCCGTCTTCGAGCATGCCGACCCAGGGCGCGGTGAGGAAGCGCATCTTCGAGGCCAGCTGGCCGGCCTGCTTGCAGCGATAGTCGAAATCCTCCGCGAGCGCGCGATCGAAGAAGATCACGGCTTCGCCCATCGCCATGCCGTTCTTGGTGCCGCCAAAGCAGAGCAAATCGACGCCGGCTTTCCAGGTCATCTCGGCCGGCGAGCAGTCAAGGCTCGCGCAGGCGTTGGCAAAGCGCGCGCCGTCCATATGCAGCCGCAGGCCGAGTTCGCGGCAGGTCAAGGAAAGCTTCCGGATTTCATCGACGCTGTAGACCAGCCCGGTCTCGGTCGCCTGCGTGATCGTCACGACGCGCGGCTTTGGGAAATGGATGTCGGAGCGGCTTCCGGCCAGCGTTCTCACCAGCTCCGGTGTCAGCTTGCCGTCGGCGCTCGAGGCAACGAGCAGCTTTGAGCCGTTGGAGAAGAATTCCGGCGCGCCGCATTCGTCCGTTTCGACATGCGCGGAGGAAGAGCAGATCACGCTGTGATAGGACTGGCACAGCGAGGCCAGCGCCAGCGAATTGGCCGCGGTGCCGTTGAAGGCGAAGAATACTTCGGCATCGTCCTTCTCGAACAAGGCGCGAAGCGCATCCGCCGCGGCCTGCGTCCATTCGTCCTCGCCATAGGCGGGAACGTGGCCGTGATTGGCTTTTGCCATCGCCGCCCAGGCTTCGGGGCAGATGCCCGCATAATTGTCGCTCGCAAACTGCTGAAGTTCGGCGCTCATCGCAAATGCCTCGTCGTGGCCCGGCCCGATGGTTCCCATACACCCGCGGCTGCGGCGAGGGAACCGCGCGGCTGAGGCCGGCGTTATTCCGGCAAATGGAGGGATTCATGGCTGAAAAAACTGCGCAAAAATTCAATCCGGCGGCGCATGACAAGCACGCCGAAGATCCGCGCGAGGCTGCGAAGGCCGACCGCGAAATCCATGCGCAACTCGAGGAAGGGTTGATGGACACCTTCCCGGCGTCCGATCCGGTCAGCGCAACACAGCCCGCGAAATCCAAGCCGGACGGCGACCGCGAGAACGCCTCGCTGTGGGACAAGATCACCGCGGCGTTTCGCTGAGGAGTATCGATGCCAACCGAGTTCGATCATGCCGGCACGATCTCGCCGACCGCCTTTGCCGTGACGGTGCTTGTGGCTGGCGCCGTGGCGGTCTGGCTGAAAGCCGTGACGTAGCCCTTCGTCCTCAATAATGCGGCGGGCGTTCGTTGGCAGGGCCGGGCGCGTGCGCTTCGGCTTCCTGCAAGCGATCGTTCAGTGCCGCGACCTGCCGCGTCAGCGTGTCGATCTGTTTCCACTGCGCAGTGATGGTCGCATTCAGCGTCTCGATCGTGTCGTCCTGGTAGGCGATCCGCGCTTCCAGCGCATCGATGCGTTCGCTCAGCGCATTCAGCTCGCTCATTTCTGCCGCTCCCGCAGGCCGTGGCCGAGCGCGACCCGCTCGTCGAACACGAAGCATTCGCCGCGCCAGCGGCTCTCGCTCTCCGGCACGCCTTCCAGATATTTCAGGATGCCGCCTTTGAGGTGAAACACCTCGGCAAAGCCGCGGGCGAGCAGATAGGCGCTGGCCTTTTCGCAGCGGATGCCGCCGGTGCAGAACATCGCGATCCTGCGATGTTTGGCCGGGTCGAGCTTCTCCGCCGTGAATCGCTTGAACTCGCCAAAGTTCCTGATGCCGGGATCTACCGCACCCTCGAACGTGCCCATCGCCACCTCGAAGGCGTTGCGGGTGTCGAGCACCAGCGTGCCGGAATCCGATATCAGCGCGTTCCAGTGGGCAGCATCCACATAGGTGCCCACTTGCCGGGTGGGATCGACGCTGGCGTCGCCGAGCATGACGATCTCCTTTTTCAGCCGCACCTTCAGGCGCTGGAACGGCATGGCCTCCGCGGCCGAATATTTCAGCTCGAGCCGGTCGAGCCGATCGCCGAATAGCGGCCCTTGTTGCAGCGCTTCCACGAATGTCGCAATGCCCTCGTCGCTGCCGGCCAGTGTTCCGTTGATCCCCTCATGGGCCAGCAGCACGCTGCCCTTCAGCTCGAGCGCCGCGCACAGTGCACGCAGCGGCTCGCGCAACTCCCGGAAATCCGCGAGCGCGGCGAACTGGTAGAAGGCGGCGACCCTGTAAGCCATGGGCGGTGGTTTATCAGGGGGCCGGCCGAGGGAAAACCCCGCGAGCCCCGCGATCTTCCCAGCCGCTGCCGATGCGGCATGCGCTGGCAGCCATTGCGCAGCGAGCCCCGAATATGTCATCTAGCCCGGCTTTTTCCGGCATGCCGCGCCTGCCGCCCAACAACGACTAGAGAGCACCCTGCAATGAGAAGCTTCCATTTCGCCGGCCGTTCGACCGTCCATGCCCAGAATGCGATGGTGGCGACCTCGCATCCGCTGGCGGCGCTGACGGCCATCGACGTGCTGCGCGCCGGCGGCACGGCGGCGGACGCCGCGGTTGCGGCCTGCGCGCTGCTCGGCGTGATCGAGCCGCAATCGACCGGCATCGGCGGCGACTGTTTTGCACTGCTGCAGAAAAAGGGCGAGGGCAAGATATCAGCCTATAACGGCTCGGGCCGCGCGCCGATGGCGGCGACGGCGCAATGGTATCTCGAACGCAAGATCAACGCCGTGCCGCTGACCTCGGCGCATGCGGTCAGCATTCCCGGCGCGGTCGATGCCTGGGAAACGATCCTGCGCGATCACGGCAAGTTCGGCCTCGACCGCCTGCTGCAGCCTGCGATTGATGCCGCGGAGCAGGGCTATGTGGTATCTCCTCGCATCGCCTTCGACTGGAAGAACCAGTTCGACAAGCTGAAGAAGGGCACCAACACCGAGCGCTATCTGTTGCCCGGCGGCAAGCCGGCCGTCGCCGGCGACGTCATTCACCAGCCTGAACTCGGCAAAACGCTGCGCGCGATCGCCAAGGGCGGCCGCGACGCCTTCTACAAGGGCGAGATCGCCGAAGACATGGTCGAGACGCTGCGCGGCATCGGCGGCCTGCACACGCTCGAGGATTTCGCCGCGCACACCACCGAGACCACGGTGCCGATCGGCACCGATTACAAGGAGTATGAGGCCTGGCAGTGCCCGCCCAACGGCCCGGGCATCACCATGCTGGTCATGCTCAACATCCTCTCGCGCTTCGACCTGAAGAAGTTCGCGCCGGTCAGCGTCGAGCGTTTCCACCTCGAGGCGGAAGCCGCCCGCATCGCCTACATGATGCGCGAGCAGTTAATCGCCGACCCCCAGCAGGCCGACGTCGACGTGGCCCGCATCCTTGCGAAGAATTTCGCGGAAGAACATGTCGGCAAGATCCGCATGGACCGCGTGCTGGATCTGCCGAACGTGGCGCCGCCGATGAATCCCTCGACGATTTACGTCACCGTCGTCGATAAGGACCGCAACGTCTGCTCCTTCATCAACTCCATCGCGCATTCCTTCGGCTCGGCCATCGTCACCAACAAGACCGGCATTCTCTTGCAGAACCGCGCCGGCGGTTTCCGTATCCAGCCCGGCCACCCCAACTGCATCGCGCCGGGCAAGCGGCCGCTGCACACCATCATTCCCGGCCTTCTCACCAAGGACGGCCGCGCCGTCATGCCGTTCGGTGTGATGGGCGGGCAGTACCAGCCAACCGGACAATGCCACGTACTGACCAACATTCTCGACTATGGCTGCGACCTGCAGGAGGCGATCGATATGCCGCGCGGCCTGCATTACGAGGGCGTCTACCAGCTCGAGGACGGCGTGCCGGCCGAGGTGGTGGAAGGGCTCAAGAAGCTCGGCCACAAGACCACCAGCATCGTCAGCCCGCTCGGCGGCGGCCAGGCGATCTGGATCGACCGGGACAAGGGCACGCTCACCGGTGGCTCCGATCCGCGCAAGGACGGCTGCGCGCTCGGCTACTAGTGCATGATCCCGAAAACCGGGAACCGGTTGTCGGAAACGATCGTGCTCAAACGCAAAGATGAAGCGCGATGACGATTTGAAAAACGTCATCGCGCTTTGGAGTGTCATTCAACGAAAGGCAACAGCCATGCGATCTTCCCGGCGCACCATCCTCACGACCATGCTCGGTGGCGTCGCCGCCGCGATCGCCACCCGCGCCGCGGCGCAGACAGGAAAAGCCATGACCACAGCATCAGGTTTGCAGATCATCGACGTCAAGGAAGGCACCGGCGCTTCACCGAAGCCGGGCCAGACCTGCGTTATGCACTACACTGGCTGGCTCTACGAGAACGGCCAGAAGGGCAAGAAATTCGACTCCTCGGTCGATCGCAATGAGCCGTTCGATTTCCCGATTGGGCAGGGCCGCGTCATCAAGGGCTGGGACGAAGGCGTTGCCAGCATGAAGGTCGGCGGCAAGCGTACGCTGATCATTCCGCCGGCGCTCGGTTACGGCGCCCGCGGCGCCGCCGGCGTGATCCCGCCGAATGCAACGTTGATGTTCGACGTCGAATTGCTCGCGGTGAAGTGACGCGGATCTATCCGCGTCATGCGCGGGGCATGACGATAGAAACTGGCTCCTGCCTTTGCTTTTGGATAAGCTGGCAGGAAACAGGAACTCTCTCGAAAGCAGCTCATGTCCGGTTCCCACGATCACACGCATACGCACGACCATCGCCACGATCACGCCGACGCGGAACGATGGAAGCATGACGGCGTGCGCGTCATTCCCGGCAACCAGCTCGATCCCAACGTGCCGTCGACGCCGGGCATGGACCGCAAGGCCGCGATCAATTTCGCCCGCGCCGGCGCGCAGAAACTGTGGGCGGGCACCGTCACCATCCGGCCCGACGCCAAGACCGGCGCGCACCATCACGGCCATCTCGAAAGCATCATCTATGTGGTGAAGGGCAGGGCGCGGATGCGCTGGGGCGAAAAGCTGCAGTTCACCGCCGAAGCCGGCCCCGGCGACTTCATCTTCGTGCCGCCTTACGTGCCGCATCAGGAGATCAACGCCAGCCGCGACGAGGTGCTGGAATGCGTGCTGGTGCGCAGCGACGGCGAGGCGATCGCGATCAATCTCGACATCGAGCCGGTCGAGAAGCCGGAAGCGGTGCTGTGGGTCGATCCGGTGCACCGCGATCCCGCGGAGAGCAAATAGTCCGACGGCGTGGCCGCGGCCGCCCTTGCCTTTGATTGCGACCTGAAGCCGCAGCCCCCAATACCGTAAAAAAAAATCTGCGAAGCCATGTCGGATCGTGGCCGGCCTGGGCGTCCTTGGGCCGGAACCCCCGCAAAGGAGCCTCTTATGGCCAAGCTGATCTTCGTCAATCTGCCGATTACCGACCTTGCGCGTTCGGTCGCCTTCTATGAGGCGATCGGTGCCGTGAAGAATGAGCAGTTCAGCGACGATACCGCGGCGTGCATGGTGTTTTCCGACACTATTCACGCCATGCTGCTGACTCACGACAAGTTCCGCCAGTTCACGTCCAAGAAGATCGCCGATGCCAGGACCGCCTGCGAAGTGCTGCTCTGCGTCTCTGCCGACGGCCGCGAGGACGTGGATGACATGGTCAGCAAGGCAGAGGGTGCCGGCGGCGCTCCCGATCCCACGCCGACGCAGGATTTCGGCTTCATGTATGGCCGCAGTTTCGAGGATCCCGACGGCCACATCTGGGAAGTGATGTGGATGGACGTCGAGGCGGCGAAAGCGCAGTTCGCGTCCGAGAGCGCCTGAAACGCACGCACGGAGTCTTTTGCGATGTCGAAGATTACCCCCTGTCTCTGGTTTGAGAACGAAGCCGAGGAGGCTGCGGAATTCTACGTTTCGCTGCTGCCGGATTCCCGGATCGAGAAGGTTCAGCGCTCGCCGGCCGATTATCCGCACGGCAAGGCCGGCCAGGTGATCGTGGTCGAGTTTATCCTTGCCGGTCAGCGCTTCATGGCACTCAACGGCGGCATGCGCATGGAATACACCCATGCGGTCTCCTTCGTGATCGATTGCACCGACCAGGCCGAAGTCGATCGCCTCTGGGACAAGATCCTGTCGAACGGCGGCAAGGCCGAGCAGTGCGGCTGGATCAGGGACCGCTACGGCCTCGCCTGGCAGATCGTGCCGACGGCGCTGCCGAAATATCTCGGCGGCCCCGACAAGGCCGGCGCGCAACGCGCCATGCAGGCGATGCTGGGCATGGTCAAGCTCGACGTCGAAGGCCTGAAGCGCGCGTATGAGGGCAGGTCGGCGGCGTAGTTCCTTACCTCGCCCCGCTTGCGGGAGAGGTCGGCTTGCGAAGCAAGAGTAAGATAACACTGAACCATATGGTTCAGTTAGTAATGCCTTCCCTCGATCCTTCGTTTGCGGCGCTGTCAGACAAGACGCGGCGCGGCGTGCTTGAGCAGCTCGGCCGCGCCGGTGCGTCGATTACCAGCCTGGCCGACAAGTTTCACATGACCCTGGCCGGCATGAAGAAGCATATCGCCGTCCTGGAGCGGGCAGGCCTCGTCGTGACGGAGAAGGTCGGACGGGTGCGGACGTGCAAGCTTGGGCAACGCGGCCTCGAGGCGGAGGCCGAATGGATCGAAGCATCGCAAGCTCTTCGAGGCGCGGTTCGATGCCTTGGACAAGATCATTCTCGAGATGAAACAGGAGGAAGAAGATGGACCAGCAAACGAGCAATCACCCCGTTGCGCAGAACCGCACGGCGGTTGAGCGGAAGTCCGACCGGGAGCTGGTTGTCGCGCGCCTGTTCGATGCCCCGCCGCACATGGTGTTCAGGGCGTGGGCCGAACCCGAGCTGTTCCGCCGGTGGTGGGTGCCGAAGGGCGCCGGCATTACGCTCGTGTCCTGCGAGATGGACGTCCGCACTGGAGGCAAATACCGGCTGGAGTTCGCCGCCGGCGGGACTGACACCATGGCCTTCTACGGCAAGTATCTGGCGGTGGTGCCGGACGAGCGCATCGTCTGGACGAACGAAGAAGAGGATGAGGGCGCAGTCACCACCGTCACCTTCGAGAATCAGGGCGGAAAGACGCTGCTGACGTTCCACGAGCTTTATCCTTCCAAGGAAGCGCTCGACGAAGCGATGGCCGGGTCGGCCGCCGGACTGCCCGCGCAGCTGGATCAGCTGGACGAACTCCTTCCGGCGATCGGCGAGTAGCCGCAAGCGGAATAGAAAAGGGCGGCCCGAAGGTCCGGACCGCCCTTTCGCTGGCGCTGCTCTTCGATGTTGATCGTTCTGAAACTAGCATCCGCTTTTGGCCCATCCGTCGCCCGCGCCTGGAGTTCAAGAGTCCGCTTTCCACCCAATCACGGTCATTCAATTTATGGTTCCACGGCCTAGCTAGTAATTAATCCTCAGCCCGATGCCGCCGTGAGCGGTGTTGCCTACCGGTTGCGGGCCCAGCGTGCCGTTGATGAAGACGTCGGCCACCCAGCCCTTGCTGATGCGGAAGCCGAGCCGGCCGCCATATTCGAACCAACCCTGGTTGCCGATGGTCGGCGTCACCATGCCCTGGCCTGTGACGGCGGCGACGACGCCGGCTTGCCTGCCGAAGGCATGGACGTAGCCGCCGTTGATGTTGCCCTCGAGGCTGCTCGTGATCAGGTGCGTCCATTGCCCGCCGATCTTGGCGAGCGTGGTCTTGTCGGTGCCGGTATTGAAGCTGGCGTCGAACGGATTGAAGGCGACCGAGTGGTCGGTATAGCCCTTCACCCGCTGCCAGAGTTGCCAGACCTCGACCGCGGCGGCGACCTCGTCGCGCGGCGATATTCGTCCGATCCAGCCGGCGCGGCCATAGACCGCGTAATTTTCTGCTGTGGTGTGGCCGTCGACCATCACCGCGCCGAGGCTCGTCTGGTAGCTGCGGCTGTAACGCACCTTTTCATAGGGCGTCAGGATCGTGCCGACATCGAAGAACGGCCGTGACGAGCCCCAATCCGTGAAATCGTAGCGCAGTGCGACGGCGCCGATCGGCGCAGCGGTCACGCTGTAACCATTTTCGCCGTAGTGCGTGTAAGCGAGGCCGGCGAGAAGGGCGAGGTTGTCGGTGATGTTCTTGCGGCCGTGCACGCCGGCGGAGAAGGAGCCGACCGACCCGAA
>DASWVJ010000058.1:0-3039 GCA_036406295.1 Bradyrhizobium sp. | reverse complement strand
CATGGCCGATAACATCCGCGTAGTTGGCATCAACCCGGGCCCGGTCGGCACCGACCGCCACATCACGCTGCTCAAGACACGCGCCAAGAACCAGCTCGGCGACGAGAACCGCTACAAGGAATTCCAAAAGGGCATGCCGCTCGGCCGTCCCGCGCACGCGCGCGAGATCGGCGACCTGATGGCGTTCCTGGCGTCGGACCGGTCGGGGTATACCTCAGGCGTGATTTTCACTGTGGACGGTGGACACACGTCGGGCTGGAGTTGAGAGCTTTCACCGTCATTGCGAGCGAAGCGAAGGATTGCTTCGTCGCTTCGCTCCTCGCAATGACAATCTAGCCAGCCGCTCGCTCGAACGCCTGCCGGATCAGCTCGGTGATGCGGCCGTTTGGTACGATCATTTCATCCATGATCGTGAAATGATTTGCGCCAGGGATTTCCTCGTAGGTCACCGGCAAGCCGTGCCTTGCCCGGTGCGCGGCAAAATCCGCGGCCTGCTTGCGCAGCAGCGGCAGCTCGGCGCTGCCGACCACCAGCGACAGCGGATTTGCGGGCCCGCCTGCCATCATCAGCGGCGAGTTGCGGCGCGACATTGCCTCATCGAGCCGCAGCTTTTCGTCGAGATAGGAGTGACGGATCGGCTCAAGATCGTAGATGCCGCTGATCGCAACGCCGGCGCGGACATGCTGGTTCGACAGCGCCATGGATGTGAGATGCCCGCCCGCGGACCAGCCTGACACGACGATGCCGCCGGGGGCTGCGCCCAGCGCAGGCAATTGCCCGGCGAGAAAATCGATGCCGGCGTGGATCTCGGCGACGATCTCATCCAGCGTCGCATCCGGCGCCAGGGTGTAGCCCATCAAGGCGACGTTGATGCCGTGCGCCATCGGCCCTTCCGCGACCACCGTGAAGATTTCCTTGGCGCGGTGCTGCCAGTAGCCGCCGTGGACAAACAACAAGGTCGGCGCGTTGTCGCGCGATGTGAGGAAATCGATGCGGTTGCGCTCGCGCGGGCCGTACCGGAGATCGAGATGCTGCCGATGGCGCTGTCGCAGCGCAGCCGAGCGCGTCTCCCATCCGGCGATGATGTCGGCGCTGCCGGCGACTGCCGCGCCATTGTTGAGGCCGCGGTCAACCTCCTCGCGGCTCATCTTGCGCCAGTCCAGCGCGGCAAAATCCGTCGTCATGCAAATTCTCCGGTCCCCTCGGCAAGTCAGGCGCGTTTTACTTTGCCGGAAAATGTTCTACAGCATGATCAAGCCGCCTGCGAGAAGGCGGAAACAACGGGAGAAATGCCTGGTGGCCGACCAAAGCCTGATCCGCGAGACCGCGTGCACCATCGTCGACAAGCTGAACCGGGGTGAAATCACCCCGCTCGACCTGCTCGACGTGCTTGAGAAACGCATCGCCGAGGTCGATGGCAAGGTCAATGCGCTGCCGACCCTCTGCTTCGACCGCGCCCGCAAGCACGCGAGCGAACTGATGAAGAAGCCGAAAGGCGAGCGTGGCCTGCTCGCGGGCATGCCGATCCCGATCAAGGATTTGACCAATGTCGCAGGCGTGCTGACCACGCAGGGCTCGCCGATCTACAGGGATAACGTGCCGGCCAGGTCCGACATCCTGGTCGAACAGCTCGAAGCGGAAGGCGGCGTGGTCTACGCCAAGTCCAACACGCCGGAATTCGGTGCCGGCGCCAACACGTTCAACGAAGTGTTCGGGCCGACCCGCAATCCCTGGGACACGTCGCGCTCGGCCGCCGGCTCCTCGGGCGGCGCGGCGGTAGCACTCGCGACCGGCACGGCGTGGCTCGCGCACGGTTCCGACATGGGAGGCTCGCTACGCAACCCCGCGAGCTTCTGCGGCATCGTCGGCCTGCGGCCCAGCATCGGCCGCGTCGCGCATACGCCGGCAGCAGCGATCGACCGCAATCTCGGCGTCCAGGGCCCGATGGCGCGCAATGTCGAAGACCTCGCACTGCTGCTCGACGCCATGAGCGGCGAGAGCCCTGCCGATCCGCTGTCGCTGCCGAAATTGCCGACCTCGTTCCTGTCGGCTGCGCGCGGCGGGAAAAAGCCCAGGCGCGTCGCCTACTCGCGCGATCTCGGTATCACGCCGGTCGATCCGGAAGTCGCCGCCATCACCAGGAAAGCCGCCCAGCGCTTTGCCGAGGCCGGCGTCATCGTCGAGGAGGCGCATCCTGATCTGCGCGAAGCCCACGAATGCTTCCATGTGCTGCGTGCCTTCGATTTTGCGCTGAGCAAGGCGGCGCTGCTGCGCAGCAAGCGCGACCTGCTCAAGCCCGAGGTGATCTGGAACATCGAGGAAGGGCTGAAGCTCACCGTCGAGAAGCTGGAGCGCGCCGAAGCGCAGCGGGTGGCGATGACGGCACGCGCGCTGGAATTCTTCGAGAAGTACGATTTGCTGCTGGCACCCGCGACCATCGTCGCCCCGTTCCCGGTCGAGCACCGCTATGTCGCCGAGTGCGACGGCAAGAAGTTCGACAATTATGTCGAATGGCTCGGCATCGTCTATGCGATCACACTGGTATGCTGCCCGGCGCTCTCACTGCCTTGCGGCTTCACCGCGTCGGGCCTGCCGGTCGGCCTGCAGATGGTCGCGGCGCCGCGCGGCGAGGCGCAATTGCTGGCGGGCGCAAGGGTGCTGGAGGATATTCTGGGCGTGCGCAGCTCCACGCCGATCGATCCGCGGGCGCCGAAATAATCAGCACGCCTCGCCTTCGATTGCCGCCTTCATTGCGACGGACAACGCGAGCTTCGCCTCGCGCACGATGTCCTCGACCAGTTCCTCAACGCTGGCGTCGGCGACCTGGCCCGTGAGCAGCCCTTGCTCCGCCAGCATCACCACGCCATGGAGCGAGGCCCAGATCTTCAGGGCCTGCCGCTCACGCAGCAGTCCGACGGCAGGCGCTTCCAGCGCCTCGATCAGCATGGCGAGCGTCTCCATCGCCGCTTTGTGCAATTCGCTGCCCTTCGGCGCGCAGGCCATCGTGCGCGAGGCAAACATCAGGCGGTAGATGCCGTT
>DASWVJ010000057.1:0-42094 GCA_036406295.1 Bradyrhizobium sp. | reverse complement strand
GCCGCGGGAATGAGCACGCATGTTTTCACGTCATTGCGAGCGAAGCCCGCAATGACGACGGATGGGCTTTTGACTTCTGAATCAAACCACCTCGCCACGCGCGGCCAGCGCAGCATTGCGGATCGCGGCGATGTTCGCCTTGTAGGCCTCCATCGTGCCGCCCTTGAATACGGCCGAACCCGCCACAAAAGCGTTGGCGCCGGCAGCGGCAAGCTGGCCGGAGACGTCGGGACCGACGCCGCCATCGACCTCGATGTCGATCGGCCGGCCGGCGGTCATCGCGCGGATATCCCTGATCTTGCCGAGTGCGGAGGGAATGAAGGCCTGTCCGCCGAAACCGGGATTGACCGACATGACCAGCACGAGGTCGATCAGGTCGAGTACATATTCGATGGCGCTTGCGGGAGTAGCCGGGTTGAGCGAGACGCCGGCCTTCTTGCCGAGCGCGCGGATCGCCTGCAGCGAGCGATGCAGATGCGGGCCGGCTTCGGCATGCACGGTGATGTGGTCGCAGCCGGCCTTCGCGAACGCCTCCAGATAGGGGTCGCACGGCGCGATCATCAGGTGCGCGTCAAAAATCTTCTTTGTATGCGGCCGCATCGCCTTGATGACATCGGGGCCGTAGGAAATGTTCGGCACGAAATGTCCGTCCATCACGTCGAGATGGATCCAGTCGGCGCCGGCCGCATCGACGCTGCGGACTTCCTCGCCGAGCCTGGAAAAATCCGAGGCGAGCACCGACGGCGCGATGACGAGGGGACGTGGCGCAAACGGCTGGGACATGGCGCTTCCGGGCATGTGAGCGGGTCGCAATGGTGTCGCGTAACACGGGGGCCCCCTGCGGGCAATGCGGGGCAAAGCATCTTCTGTGGGCGGAAATTTCTGCCGCAGCGGCATTTGTTGCCGGGGAATTTTGCCGGCGCGGCAAGCGGAGACCCCTTGTTTTGCCGGGTTTTTTCGCTGGCACGGCGCTTGCTGGGGAATTGCCTGGAAAAGTTGCGCCGCGCGAATGGCGGCCGCCGTTGGAGTTCTCGTCATGATGCTTGCCTTCGGTGCTGCGGCATCCGCGATCGACAGCCTGTTTGGCCTCGTCTCGCCGAAGCAGACGCCGTCGGCGGGTTCCGGCCAGGACCAGCCCAATCTCTTCGCCTTCCAGGCCGACGCTGCGAGCTCGATCGGGCCTGGTGCGGCTCCTGCGGCCGGCGGCGGCGCGCAGATTTCGCCGGAGACCATGAGCGCGCTGCTGACGCTGCAAAGCCAGTCGGGATCGAGCCTGCAGATGACACGCCGCGAGGATGGGCTGAAGGAACTGATGGCGCGGATGGACGCCGACGGTGACGGCAAGATCACCAAGAGCGAGTTCGAGAATGCGCTGGGCCCCGGCGTCACCAACCCTGAAGGCGACGACCTGTTCGGCAAGCTCGACAAGGATGGCGACGGCGCGGTCTCGCTGGACGAGATGTCCTCGGCGCTGAAGGGGCGCCGCCATCACGGCCCCCATCATATGGCCAGTGGCGCGGGCGACGATTCCGGCGATCCGCTGCTGCAGGCATTGCAGGGTGCGAGCGGCACCACCGTCACCAATGCGGACGGCTCCACCACGACGTCGCTGACCTACGCCGATGGTTCGACCGTGACGATGACGAGGCCCGCCGCATCCAGCGCGTCGACATCAGCGATATCGTCCTACAATTTCCTCGAGCAGGTGATCCAGCGCCAGGCGAATGCGATCGCAGCGCAGACCAGCTCGTCCCTATCCCTCAGCGTCTAGGAGAAGCCAGCCCCAACCAGACGTGGGATGCTAGCCGAACCGGTCCCTCCAGGCCGGCAACGCGCCCGGAAAGGGCAGCGCGGCGGCGTGATAGACACCTCGCGCGATGGAGCGCGCCACCACATTGGCCGCGACCATGCCGAGCTCGGTGAGGCCGATCAGGGGATCGACCGGTTTGGCGCCGGTCGCGGCGGCAAACACCACGTCGCCATCGAGCGGGGCATGCACGGGATAAATGGCGCGGGCCATACCGGTCTGCGCGATCATCGCCAGCCGCTTGGCCTGCGGCTTGGTCAGGATGGCATCGGTGACGACGACCACCAGCGTCGTGTTCTCCGCCGCGGCCGCCTCCGGCCCGCCCTTGATGCGCAGCTTGTGCATGTCCGGCGTAAAGGTAGCCGGCATGCCGCGCCCGCCATATTCGCCGCCAAGTTCAAACGGCGCGGCCCAGAACCATGGTCCGTCGCCGACGGTGACGCTGCCGACGGCATTGACTACCGCAAGGGCGGCGACCCTCACACCGGCCACTGTTGCCGCCGAGGCCGAGCCGAGCCCGCCCTTGAAATTCGCGGTGGTGGCGCCGAGGCCGGCGCCGACGCTGCCGAGCGCGAACTCGCCGCCTGCCGTGCTGGCTGCGGCATAACCGAGGTCGCGGTACGGCGAGAAGCGGCCCCAGGCCTTGTTGCCACCGTTGAGCAGATCGAAACAGATCGCGCCGGTGACGATGGGGATGACGGCGTCACGGATGCGGAAGCCGCGGCCGCGCTCGTGCAGCCAGGCCTGCACGCCGCCGCCGGCTTCCAGGCCAAAGGCCGAACCGCCGGCAAGCGTGATGGCGTCGATCGCATCCACCGTGCTGACGGGGTCGAGCAGGGCGTCCTCGCGCGTGCCCGGCCCGCCGCCGCGCACGTCGACGGAAGCCACCGCCGGCTTGTCGAACAGGATGGCGGTGACGCCGGAGGCCAGCGCCGCGTCATCGGCATGGCCGACGCTGACGCCCGCGATGTCGGTGAGAAGATTTTTCATGCGGTGCAGATGACCGCACCGCCACGGCGGCGTCAACCGCGCCGGCGATCAGCCGGCGAGCGCCTGCCGGATCATCCGGGCGAGCTCGGACTTGCGGTAGGGCTTTGCCAGCAGCAGCACCCCGGAATCGAGGCGGCCGTGATGGACGATGGCATTTTCGGTGTATCCCGACGTGTACAGCGTCTTCAGAGCAGGCAGCCGCTTCGCCGCCTCGATGGCAAGCTGCCGCCCGTTCATCGGCCCGGGCATGATGACGTCGGTGAACAGCAGATTGATTTCGGGATGCTTGCCGATCAGCTCGAGGGCCTCGGCGGCGTTGCCGGCCTCCAGCGTGGTGTAGCCGAGGCTCTCAATCTGGGTGACGACGTAGCGGCGCACCAGCGCGTCGTCCTCGACGACGAGAATGAGCTCGTTGCCGCCTTCGACGGCTGCCTGCACCGAGGCATCGGCCGCATCCCGGCCGGCACCGGCCGCGCGCGGCAGGTAAATCTTGACCGTGGTGCCGTGACCTTGCTCACTGTAGATCTTGATGTGCCCGCCCGACTGCTTGACGAAGCCGAACACCATGCTGAGGCCCAGGCCGGTGCCCTTGCCGACCTCCTTGGTGGTGAAGAAGGGATCGAACACCTTTTCCAGATTGGCCGGCGCGATCCCGGTTCCGGTGTCGCTGATCGCGATCATCACATACTCGCCCGGCACGACCTCGCTGTGCATGGATGCGTAGGCCTCGTCGAGGACGGTGTTGCCGGTCTCCAGCGCAAGCTTGCCGCCGCCAGGCATGGCGTCGCGCGCATTGAGCGCGAGATTGAGGACGGCCGTGGTGAGCTGGCTCGGGTCCACGTGGGAGGTCCATGCGTCCGGCGACAGCAGCGGCGTGATCTGGATGTGCTCGCCGAGCGTCGGGTGCAGCAGCTTGGCGGCCTCCAGCACCAGCGCGTTGACGTCGATCTCGCGCGGCTGCAGCGGTTGCTTGCGGGCGAAGGCGAGCAGATGTTTGGTCAGGTTGGCGCCCCGCTCGGCGGCCTCGTCGATCATCCGCGCCACGTTGGCGAGCTCGGGCCTGTCTTCGACGCCGTCGGCAAGGATGCCGATGGTGCCGGTGATGACGGTGAGGATATTGTTGAAGTCATGCGCGACGCCGCCGGTGAGCTGGCCGATGGCATCCATCTTCTGGGCCTGCCGCATCTGCGCGTCCGCGGCCTGCTTCTCGGTGAGATCGCGGCCGATGAAAAAGTGCCGGCGGAGCGGCTCCGACCATGATCCGGTCCAGTTCAGCGACACCGCGTGGCCGTCCTTGTGGACATAGCGGGTTTCGAAGTTCCGCTTCTGCTGTCCGCGCCGCGCGGCGCGCATCTCGCCGCGCGTGTTCTCAAGATCGTCCGGGTGAATGAACTCGACGGCGCTGTGTCCGATCATCTCGGCAGGCTCGTAGCCGACGATCGCCATCGAGCTGGGGCTGACCTGGACGAAATTGCCTGCGGTGTCCGTTACCAGGATCAGGTCGTTGGAGGTCTCGAACACCCGCTGCCGTTCCTCCATCTCGCGGTCGAGAGCATGCTGCGTCCTTTTCGCCTCGGTGATGTCGCGCGCGGTCTTGGAAGCACCGACGATCTCGCCGGAGGCCGCGCGGATCGGCTGGATGCTGAGCGATACCTGCACCTCACGGCCGCTCTTGTGCAGCCGGACCGTCTCGTAGTGCTCGATTTTCTCGCCGCGGCCGACCCGTCGAAGGATATCAACCTCCTCGGCGCGGCGGTCCGGCGGCACGATGATGTCGATGCGCTCGCGCACAGCCTCGGCGGCGGTGTAGCCGAACAAGTGCTCGGCCGCCGGATTCCACGCGGTGATGGTGCCGTCGAGCGACTTCGTGATGATCGCGTCGTTGGAGGATTCCACGACCGCGCTGAACAGCCGCTCGCGGTTGGAATGGCGCTCGCGTTCGGTCCCGAGCAGTCGCGACAACTGTGCCTGAAGCGTGACGTTGTCGACCAGCAGGACCGCCAGCACGAAACTTGCCGCAGACAGGCCGTAGATGCGGCCGAGGTAGAAGCCAAGGTCGAAGCGCGCTACATTGAGGATGGCCGACAGGGCGATATCGAACAGCCAGGCACACATCACGACCATGAGCCAGACGTCGAGGACGCTTTGCGGCCGGCGGAACCATAGCGCGATCAGCGCGAGGAGGCTCAGACACCAGACCGACGACACGACGCCGATCATGGTCCAGGTGTAACGGCCGCCGCTGAGTAGCACCGGCAGCAGATCGTGTCCCGCCGTTACGATCCATGCACAGACCGCCATGAGCAGGATAACGACGGCGGCGGACGCCGCAATCGCGGTGGCAGCCGACGTCCGCATTCGGCTGCCGCCATTGTCGGCCTTCGAGAGCGCATAGCCGATCACGCAGAGCGGAAATACCCCGTGCCAGATCATATAGAGCCAGACCGTGGTCTGGCTTGCGGCGCCGAGCAGCCCCGATGGCGCAAACAGGCCCGGGAAGGTGAGGGCGTGCACGATTGCCGCAGCCGCGGTGAACAGATATCCGCCGGCGAGAAACAGCAGCCCTCGCGTTTTCAAGATGACGAACTGCGAGAGCAAGAGCACCGCAGTGATCAGATCGTTGACGACAAGCGCCGACTGATAGCTTGCAACGAAAGCCGGAACTTGCGCCAGCGGCATTCCGGCAAAAGGCACGACGCAGACAAAGAGCAGCGCGGAAACTCCAACCACGGCCAATGCGATCTTGCGGTCGCGACGAGTGGCGGGAAGCGTCGAAAGGAAGACGTTGGTATTGGTGCCTGTCGGCATTTTGCCTCGTGCAAACTGGCATCTCGCGTGCCGAATGGTTCGCGCCGAAGGTGCACCATACTGCACCCGCCGGACCGGGCTATCTAGCCAATGTACTGATACAAATCCGAGCAAGTCATCTGCCAGCCACGCGCGCGGGTGCGTTGACGGATACCGGGAATCAACTCAAGGTTACAGACTTGATGTTCAAGTAACGCAGTTGCGCACCCGGCTCGCTCGCATTTGAGTCAACCAGCAGCGGCAAAAGCGAACCTTCTTTCACCGGTCCGGTCGAAGGTCGGCGCGCAAGGAGCATGTCATGCCTCGTGTTCTCGTCATCGATGACCAGGTCGACGTTCGCGCGATGATGGCGATGGTGTTGCGGATCAACCGCTTCGAGGTCGTGGAGGCGGCAAGTGCTGCGGCAGGCCTCAAGGCGTTCGAAGATACCTCGATCGACCTTGCAATCGTCGATATCTTCCTGCTCGGCGGCAATGGCTTCGACGTCATCACCTCGATGCGCGAGCGCGTGCCGGGTCTGCCGGTCGTAGCGATATCGGGCATGACCGCGCTCGACATTGTCGCGGACATGCCGGGACTTTCGAATGTGGTGTGCCTGCGGAAGCCGTTTCGTCCGAATGAACTGATGGCCGCCATCGAAGCTGCGCGCTCGGCCTCGCCCGTGACCTGACGCTCGCGGGCTCTGGAGATCTGGGGCCGGGGCATTGTGCAGCCGGACCTAGAGTCCCGAGCCGGCACGTTCGACGGCCGGCTCGCGCACGGCGCCGCGCTCCGGCATCGCAGCCTGTGGCGACAGCGGCACTGAAAGCCGGCACAGCAGCCCCTCGCTACGCCATTCGAAATCGGCCCGCCCGCCGAGCTGGGATTCGATGCTGGCCAGCACGCTGCGCGTGCCGAAGCCTTGCGACGTCGGTTTGCATACCGGCGGGCCGCCTTCCTCCTGCCAGACCAGGCTTAGCAAACCATCCTCGTCCTTCCAGTTGACGGACAGCCGCCCCGACAGCGTCGACAGCGCGCCGTATTTGGCGGAGTTGGTGACGAGTTCATGCAGTGCCAGAGCCAGCGTCTGCGCGGTCGCGGGCCGCAGCTGCACCTCGGGGCCGGAGAGGATGATCTGGTTGCCGGAATAGGGCGCGAATTCCTCGTCCACCAGCCGACGGATTTCGGCGCCCTGCCAGCTGGACAGCGACAACACGGTATGCACCCGCGCCAACGCATTGATGCGGCCCTCGACCGACTGGACATAGGCCTTGACGTCGTCGCCGCGCGTGAGCCGGACGATCGATTGCGCCAGCGCCAGCGCGTTCTTGGCGCGATGATCGACTTCGCGCGCGAGCAGGTTCTGCCGCTCCTCGGCATGCTTGCGCTCGGTGATGTCCACGGTGACGCCGCTGACGCGCACGACGCGGCCGGCCCCGTCATGGGAGGCGGCCGCTGTGCCGACGCACCAGCGGACCTGGCCGTCGGGACGAATAATGCGGAACTCCGCTTCGTGGGATTTGGCGCCCTTGGTGAACTGCGCCAGCGCCCTGCGCGGCACCTCGATGTCGTCGGGATGCAGCAGCGCCTGCAGATTGGCCGGCGTCACCTTGAAGGTCTTCGGATCGAGTCCGAGGATTTGGTACTGGCCTTCGTCCCACATCCAGTCGCCGTTGATCCAGTCCCAGTCCCACGATCCCATCTTGCCGGCGGCGATCGCAAGACTGCGGCGCTGCTCGCTCTCGACCAGCCGGCGGTGCGATTCCTCGAGTTCCGCGGTGCGGGCGCGCACGCGGTCCTCGAGCTCGGCATTGAGCCGCTCAAGCTGCCGGGTCTTGCGATAGAGTTCGGCAAACACCTTGATCTTGGCGCGCAGTACCTCCGGGACGACCGGCACCGGCACATAGTCCACCGCGCCCATCTCGTAGCCGCGCAGGCGGTCGAGGTCGCTGACCTGGATCGCCGAGATGAAGATGATCGCGGTCCTGCGGAAGCGCGGGTGCTCGCGGATCATCGCCGCCAGCTCGAAGCCGTCGAGTTCCGGCATGCAGACGTCGACGAGGATGACGGCAACCTCGTTCTTGAGGAGATATTCCAGCGCCTCGCGCCCCGAAGAGGCCACGACGAGATTCTCGCCGAGCTCTTTCAGGATGACCTCGTAGGCGAGCAGCTTTGCCGGCTGATCGTCAACGAGGAGGATATTGACTTTCTCGTGGTCCATTACGTCGCTCGACCAGTCAGCGGTGCAGCCACATGCGGATCGCCAGCAAGAGCTGCTCGGTATTTACGGGTTTCGCCAGGTAGTCGGACGCGCCGGCTTCGAGGCATTTCTCGCGATCGCCCTTCATCGCCTTGGCGGTGAGCGCAATGATCGGGAGCCGGCGGAATGCGGGGTTCTCCCGGATTGCGCCGATGGTTTGGTAGCCATCCATCTGCGGCATCATGATGTCCATCAGCACGATTGCTATTTCCGGATTGGATTCCACCAGCTCAACCGCTTCGCGGCCGGTCGTCGCCGTCAGCACCTTCATGCCGCGGCGTTCCAGCACGCTGGAGAGCGCAAAGATGTTCCGCGCGTCGTCGTCGACCAACAACGCCGTGCGACCCACCAGATCTTCGTCCGAACTGTTGAGTTTTTCGAGCATACGCTGCTTGTCGAGCGGCAATTCCGTGATCACCCGATGCAGGAACAGAGCGGTTTCGTCGAGCAGGCGCTCGGGTGACTCGACGCCTTTCACCACGATGCTGCGTGCCATGGTGTGAAGTTCCGCGTCTTCCTCGACCGAAAGTTCCCGCCCGGTGAAGACGACGACCGGCACGTTGGAGAGGGCATCGTCGTTGCGGATGCGGTCGAGCACCTCGAAACCGCTCATGTCGGGCAGCTTGAGGTCGAGCACGACGCAGTCGCAAGGATTGTCGCGCATCGTTGTGATCGCGGCGGCGCCGGTAGCGGTCGTCACGATTTCGATGTCGTCGTGATCGAGCAATTCCCTGATGCTCATCTGCTCGGCCGGATTGTCCTCGACGATCAGGAGGCGCTTGCGCCGCGGCTTTGCATATTCCTTGATCTGGGACAGCGCAGCGCCGACGCCCTCGGTGGTGGTCGGCTTGTTGACGAAGGAGAATGCGCCGCGCGCCAGCGCATGCTGGCGGTCCTCGTCGAGCGTGATGATCTGCACCGGGATGTGCCGGGTGAGGGGATTGTGCTTGAGCTGGCTTAGCACGGTCCAGCCGAGCATGTCCGGCAGGAACACGTCGAGCGAGACGGCGGCAGGCTGATACTGCTTGGCCAGTTCCAGCGCCTCTGCGCCGCGCGCGGCCACCAGCACCTTGAAGCCCTTGTCGCGGGCAAGGTCGACCAGCACGTGGGCATAGTGCGGATCGTCCTCAACGATAAGCAGGATGGTGTCGCCGGCTTCGAGGTCGAGACGGTCGTCCGGAATTTGCTCGATGGCGCGCTCCTGCGTGACGACCGGCTGCACCGGAAGCACGCTGTGGGTGGCGCCAGGTGCCTGTATCCGCGGCGCGACCGTGGGGCCGGAATATTTCAGCGGCAGATACAGCGTGAAAGTCGAGCCCTTGCCGGGCGCGCTGGTGAGGTGGATTTCGCCGCCGAGCAGGGTTGCCAGCTCGCGGCTGATGGCAAGCCCAAGGCCGGTGCCGCCGTATTTGCGGCTGGTGCCGGCGTCGGCCTGCTGGAACGCCTCGAAGATCAGCTTCTGCTTGTCGAGCGGAATGCCGATGCCGGTATCCGAGACCTCGAACGCGATCACCGCCGGGGAGTGCGACAGGACCGGATGCTCGGCACTCCAGCCGCCGACCGCGGCTGACACGCTCATGCGCACACCGCCTTCGGCGGTGAACTTGAAGGCGTTGGAGAGCAGGTTCTTCAGTACCTGCTGCAGGCGCTTGGAGTCGGTGACGATGCTGCGCCCGAGATTGGGATCGATCTCGATGTTGAATGAGAGCTGACGGGTGTCCGCCTCATGCCGGAACGGACGCCCGACCGTTTCGAGCAGGTTTGGAACCAGGATTTCCTCGGCATCGACCGTGACCGTGCCGGATTCGATCTTGGAAAGGTCGAGGATGTCGCTGATGAGATTAAGCAGGTCGGTGCCCGCGCCGTGAATGGTGCGCGCGAACTCCACCTGCTTGCTCGTCAGATTGCCGTCCGGGTTCTCGGTCAGCTGCTGGCCGAGGATCAGGATGCTGTTGAGCGGCGTGCGCAGCTCGTGGCTCATATTGGCGAGGAATTCGGACTTGTACTTCGAGGTGAGCGCAAGCTCGCTCGCCTTTTCCTCGAGCGCGCGGCGGGCTTGCTCGATTTCCTGGTTCTTGCGCTCGACCTCGACGTTGCGCTCGGCGAGCTGCTGCGCCTTCTGCTCGAGCTGCTCGTTGGTCTGCTGCAATTCCTTCTGCTGGGTCTGCAATTCCGTGGCGAGCTGCTGCGACTGCTTCAGCAGGCCCTCGGTCTGCATCGTGGCTTCGATCGAGTTGAGCACGATGCCGATGGAGTCGGTGAGCTGCTCGAGGAAGGTCATCTGCGAATTGGTGAAGGATGCGATCGAGGAAAGCTCGATTACCGCCTTGACCTGGCCTTCGAACAGGACCGGCAGAACCACGAGGTTCCGCGGCAGCACGCGCATCAGCGCAGAGTTGACCGGCGCCGAGTCGGCCGGGATGTCCGACACCAGCAGGCGACGCTTGTCCATGGCGCATTGGCCGACCAGCCCTTCGCCGATCTGCACGAAGCGCGGATGCGGATAGGTGGCATCACCGGCGTAGGACGACAGCAGGCAGAGCTGCGGATTGTCCTCATTCTCGATCTGATAGATCACGCCCATATGCGCATTGACCAGTGGCGCCAGTTCGGTGAGCAGCAGGCGGCCCACCGTGGAGAGGTCGCGCTGGCCTTGCAGCATGTTGGTAAAGCGGGCGAGGTTGGTCTTCAGCCAGTCCTGTTCGGTATTGAGCTCCGTCGTCAGACGGAGGTTGCCGATCATGGTGTTGATGTTGTCCTTCAGCTCGGCGACTTCGCCGCGGGCGTCAACCTGGATCGACCGCGTCAGGTCGCCCTTGGTCACGGCGGTAGCCACCTCGGCGATGGCGCGCACCTGCGAGGTCAGGTTGGCGGCAAGCAGGTTGACGTTGCCGGTGAGGTCCTTCCAGGTGCCGGCGGCGCCCGGCACGTTGGCTTGGCCGCCGAGACGGCCTTCGACGCCGACTTCGCGCGCAACGCTGGTCACCTGATCGGCAAAGGTCGCGAGCGTTTCGGTCATGTTGTTGATGGTGTCGGCGAGTGCTGCGACCTCGCCCTTCGATTTCACCGTCAGCTGCTGCTTGAGGTCGCCGTCCGCGACCGCGGTCACGACCTTGACGATGCCACGGACCTGTTCGGTCAGGTTGGCCGCCATGAAGTTCACGGTGTCGGTGAGGTCCTTCCATGTGCCGGCCACGCCGGGCACCTGGGCCTGGCCGCCGAGCTTGCCCTCGGTGCCGACCTCGCGCGCCACGCGCGTCACTTCGCCGGCGAAGGCGTTGAGCTGGTCCACCATGGTGTTGATGGTGTTTTTCAGCTCGAGGATTTCGCCCTTCACATCCACGGTGATCTTGCGCGACAGGTCGCCGCGCGCCACGGCGGTGGTGACTTCGGCGATATTGCGCACCTGCGTGGTCAGGTTCGCGGCCAGCAGGTTGACGTTGTCGGTAAGGTCTTTCCAGGTGCCGCCGACGCCGGGCACTACGGCCTGGCCGCCGAGGCGGCCTTCGGTACCGACTTCGCGCGCCACGCGCGTCACTTCGGCGGCGAAGGAGCGCAGCTGCTCCACCATCGTGTTCAGGGTGTCCTTGAGCAGCAGGATTTCGCCGCGCACGTCCACGGTGATCTTCTTCGACAGGTCGCCGCCGGCAATGGCGGTCGCGACTTCAGCGATGTTGCGGACCTGCGCGGTCAGGTTCGACGCCATGAAGTTGACGTTGTCGGTCAAGTCCTTCCACGTGCCGGCCACTTCGGGCACTTCGGCCTGGCCGCCCAGCTTGCCTTCGGTGCCGACCTCGCGGGCGACGCGGGTCACTTCCGAGGCGAAGGCGTTGAGCTGGTCGACCATGGTGTTGATGGTGTTCTTCAGCTCGAGGATTTCGCCCTTCACATCCACGGTGATCTTGCGCGACAGGTCGCCGCGCGCCACGGCGGTCGTCACTTCGGCGATGTTGCGGACCTGGGCGGTGAGGTTGCCCGCCATGGAATTGACGGAGTCGGTGAGGTCCTTCCAGGTGCCGGCGACGCCGGGCACCATCGCCTGGCCGGCGAGCTTGCCTTCGGTGCCGACCTCGCGCGCCACGCGCGTGACTTCGCCGGCGAACGCATTGAGCTGGTCCACCATGGTATTGATGGTGTCCTTCAGCTCCAGAATTTCGCCGCGTACGTCCACGGTGATCTTCTTGGACAAGTCGCCATTCGCGACCGCGGTCGTCACTTCGGCGATGTTGCGGACCTGAGCGGTGAGGTTCGACGCCATCGAGTTGACGGAGTCGGTGAGGTCTTTCCAGGTGCCGGCGACGCCGGGCACGATGGCCTGGCCGCCGAGCCGCCCTTCGGTGCCGACCTCGCGCGCGACGCGCGTCACTTCGCCGGCGAAGGCGTTGAGCTGGTCGACCATCGTGTTGAGCGTCTCCTTCAGCTGAAGGATTTCGCCCGACACGTTCACGGTGATTTTCCTGGACAAGTCGCCACCGGCGATCGCGGTCGCGACGTCGGCGATGTTGCGGACCTGCGCCGTCAGGTTCGAGGCCATGAAGTTGACGTTGTCGGTGAGGTCCTTCCAGGTGCCGGCCACGCCGGACACCTGGGCCTGGCCGCCGAGCTTGCCTTCGGTGCCGACCTCGCGGGCGACGCGCGTCACTTCCGAGGCGAAGGCGTTGAGCTGGTCCACCATGGTATTGATGGTGTCCTTCAGCTCCAGGATTTCGCCGCGCACGTCCACGGTGATCTTGCGCGAGAGGTCGCCGCGCGCCACGGCGGTGGTAACGTTAGCGATGTTGCGGACCTGTGCGGTGAGGTTGCCGCACATGGCGTTCACGGAGTCCGTGAGGTCCTTCCAGGTGCCGGCGACGCCGGGCACGATGGCCTGGCCGCCCAGCTTGCCGTCGGTGCCAACCTCGCGCGCCACGCGCGTCACTTCGGAGGCGAAGGAACGCAGCTGGTCCACCATGGTGTTGATGGCTTCCTTGAGCTGCAGGATCTCGCCGCGGACGTCCACGGTGATCTTCTTGGACAGGTCGCCGTTCGCGACCGCAATCGTCACCTCGGCGATGTTGCGCACCTGGCCGGTGAGGTTGTTGGCCATCGAGTTGACGCTCTCGGTCAGGTCCTTCCAGACGCCGGTCACTTCCGGTACCTGGGCCTGGCCGCCGAGCTTGCCTTCGGTGCCGACCTCGCGGGCGACGCGGGTCACTTCCGAGGTGAACACCGAAAGCTGCTTGATCATCGTGTTGACGATGGTGGCCGACTGCAGGAATTCGCCTCCGAGCGGGCGGCCGTCGACGTCGAGCTTTACGGTCTGCAGCAGGTCGCCTTGGGCCACGGCGGCGACCGCGCGCGTCACCTCGCGCGTCGGCCAGAGCAGATCGTCGATCAGCGTGTTGACGGAGGTTTCCATGTCCGCCCATGAGCCGCTGGCGAGGTCGAAGCGGACGCGCTGGCGGGTCTTGCCCTCGCGGCCCACGACTTGTCCGACGCGCTCAAGCTGCTGGGCCATGCGCTGGTTGGCGGCCGCGATCTCATTGAAGGTGTCGGCGATCTTGCCTTCGATGCCGAGGTGATCGCCCGTCATGCGGACCGAGAAATCGCCGGCGCGCATCGCCTGCAGCGCCTGGAGGAGATCTTCCATCGAGTCCGGCTTTCCATTGTCCGTTGATTTGTGCTTGGAGATGCGGCGAAGCGGAGAGGTGCCCCCGGGTGAAAGATCGCTCATGATATCTCCTTGAAGCGGAATGCGCGTGCTGGTCAGCTGAAATACGATTCCGCCCCATAGAACTGGCTGCTCCTTACGGGATCAACACGGAACAGCGGCGATGCAAGCAAAATCAAAAAACCAGAAACCCAGCCAACGCGCTAAACGCTCGACTGGGCATTCGGTTCCATGCTGTTCCGAAAAAATGTTCCGAGGATCCCGGAACCTTTTTATGGGTCCCCAAATGACGGAAAGCGCCCGGCGAGGCCGGAGCGCTTTCGTGTTCGGACCCCGGGGAGACTTACGACCCTTTCGGGTTGATCTCGGCGTAATTACCCTTGGCGTCCCACTTGTAGACGACGTAGTCGATCACCTTGATGTCGCCCTTGGCGTCGAAGCTGAGCTTGCCGAGCACTGTGTCCCATTCGCCGGCCTTGATGGTCTCCATGACCTTCTTCGGGTCGGTGGTCTTCGCCTTGGCTGCCGCCTGCGCCCACACCTGCATCGCGGCGTAGGTGTAGAGGGTGTAGCCTTCAGGATCGATGCCCTTGGCCTTGAACTTCTCGACGATCGCCTTGGCGGTCGGCTTGTTGCGCGGATCGGGTCCGAAGGTGAACAGCGTGCCTTCAGCGGCCGGACCGGTGATGGACGCGAACTCCTTGTCGTTCATGGCGTCGCCCGCCATCAGGATCGTCTTGAGGCCCTGGTCGCGCATCTGGCGCAGGATCAGGCCGGCCTCCTGGTGGTAGCCGCCGACGAAGACCAGATCGATGTTGTCGCGCTTCAGACGCGACACGATCGAGTTAAAGTCCTTGTCGCCCTTGTTGTAGGATTCGAACATCTTCTCCTGCAGGCCGGCTTTGTTGAGTGCCTTCTTGGTCTCGTCGGCCAGGCCCTTGCCGTAGGTGGTCTTGTCGTTGAGGATAGCGACGTTCTTGCCCTTGAAGTTCTTGACGATGTAGTCAGCGGCGACGAGTCCCTGCTGGTCGTCACGGCCGCAGACACGCGCTACGTTCCACAGCTTGCGCTCGGTGAACACGGGATTGGTGGAGGCTGGCGTGATCTGCAGCACGTTGCCTTCGGCATAGGCCTCGGATGCCGGGATCGACGACGACGAGCAGAAGTGACCGGCGACGAAGGGGATCTTGGAGCCGGCCAATTTCTCGGCGACCGAGCGCGCCTGCTTGGGATCGCAGGCATCGTCGCCGACCTGCAGCGCAAGCTTCTTGCCGAGCACGCCGCCGGCAGCGTTGATGTCGGCCACCGCCATTTCGGCGCCGTTCTTCATCTGCCGGCCGAATGCCGATTCGCTGCCCGTCATCGGGCCTGCGACGGCGATGTTGATGTCCTGAGCGAAGGCGCTTGCCGATAGCGCAAGCGACGCGCCCAATGCCAGGCCGATGAGTTTCAGTGATTTCATGGATGGTCCTCGCGGTGATCGCTACTTTGGCGACCCGGCCCTCCGCCGGGTCGGTAGATCGGGGTATTGTCGACCGATTTCGCCGCGAAGTCATCGGCAAATTTCGGGCAAGTGTACCCTCCATTCGCCGCACGTTGCCGCAGCCGGCAGGGTTCTAGCCCCGGCGGCCGCCTTCCAGATACGCGGCGCGGATTTCCGGCCGCTGCAACATCTCGCTGCCGGTTCCGGATAGCGTAATCAGGCCGTTGACCATGACGTAGCCACGATGGGCGAGTTTCAGGGCGTGGTTGGCGTTCTGCTCGACGATCAGCACGGTCAGACCATCCTGCCGGTTCAGGGTGCGGATGGCGTCGAAAATCTGCCGGGCGATGAGCGGCGCCAGTCCCAGCGAAGGCTCGTCCAGCATCAGCAGGCGCGGGCGGCTCATCAGCGCGCGGCCGATCGCCAGCATCTGCTGCTCGCCGCCGGACAGTGTTCCGCCGCGCTGGGTCATGCGTTCCTTCAGGCGCGGGAACAGGGCGAAGATGCGTTCCAGCCCGGCCGCGCGGTCGGCTTCGCTGGAGTCGGCGGCGTCGGCCCCCATTTGCAGGTTCTCCGCGACGCTCATACGCGGGAAAATGCGCCGGCCCTCGGGCGACTGCGCGATGCGCAGCCGTGCGATCTCGTGGGTCGGCACGCCTGTGATGTCGCGGCCGTCAAATTCGATTCGACCCTCTTTGGCGCGGGGCCTGCCGAAGATCGTCATCATCAGCGTCGACTTGCCGGCGCCATTGGCCCCGATCAGTGCGACGATCTCGCCGGCATTGATCTCGATATCGACGCCCTTCAGCGCCTCGATCTTGCCATAGGCGGCACGAAGGCCGCGGACGGCGAGCAGAGGTGGGGCGGAGGCCACGATCACGAGTCGCTCTCCATCACGGCAATGGCTTCCTGCTCGTCAGCGCCGAGATAGGCGGCAATTACCTTTGGATCGTCGCGGACATGCTGCGGCGTGCCCTCGGCGATCTTGACGCCGTAGTCCATGACCACGACGTGATCGGAGATTTCCATCACGACCGACATGTCATGCTCGATCAGCAGGATCGAGGTGCCAAGCTCACCGCGGATCGAGAGGAGAAGCTCGCTCAAGGCGCCGCTCTCGCGGGCGTTGAGGCCGGCAGCGGGCTCGTCGAGGCAGAGCAGCGCGGGCTCGGTGCACATCGCGCGCGCGATCTCGAGCCGGCGCTGGTCACCATAGGGCAGGTTGCCGGCGGCATCGTCGGCGCGGTCGAGCAGCCCGATGCGCCTGAGCCAAACCGTCGAAAGACCGATCGCGCGTTCCTCCGCCTCGCGCCAGGACGGCGCGCCGATCAGTCCGAGGAAGGTGAGGCCGGAGGCGCGCATCAGTGCGTTGTGCTGCGCCACCATCAGATTCTCCAGCGCCGTCATGCCGGGGAAGAGACGGATGTTCTGAAAGGTGCGCGCGACCTTCGCCTGCTTGGAGATGCGGAAGTCGTTGAGCCGCTCCAGCGCGAACGCCGTGCCGTCGTCGTGGGTGAGACGGATCGCGCCGGAGGTCGGCTTGTAGAAGCCGGTGATGCAGTTGAACACCGTGGTCTTGCCGGCGCCGTTCGGTCCGATCAGCGCGGTGATGTTGCGCCGCTCGGCCGCGAATGACAGCTCGTTAACGGCGACGATGCCGCCAAAGCGCATCGACAGGCGATCGACGGCGAGGATTTTTTCGCTCATCCGTGACCCTCCTTGACGAGGTCGGAGGAGATCGCCTGGCTCTTTTCGAGAAACACGGTAGGTGCGCGATGGCCGATCAGTCCGCGAGGCCGCCAGATCATCAAGAGCACCATCGCAAAGCCGAACACCAGCATGCGGTACTGGTCGAGCCCGCGGAACAGTTCGAAGCCGCCGATCATGGCGACCGCCGCCAGCACGACGCCAAGCTGCGAGCCCATGCCGCCGAGCACGACGATGGCGAGCACCAGCGCCGACTCCTGGAAGGTGAAGGATTCCGGGCTGATGAAGCCCTGCCGCGTCGCGAAGAACGCGCCGGCAAAGCCGCCGAACATTGCCCCTGTGGCAAATGCCGTGAGTTTTGTCGTGGTGATGTTGATGCCGAGCGCGCGGCAGGCGACTTCGTCCTCGCGCAGCGCTTCCCAGGCGCGGCCGATCGGCAGGCGCCGCAGGCGGATGGTCACCCAGTTGGTGAGCAGTGCCAGCGCTAGGATGATATAGAACAGGAATACGATGCGGTGCGTCGGCGAGAACTCGATGCCGAGTTTTGCCGCGAGCCCGTCATCGGCCGGCGTCAGCGGGATTCCGAAGAAGGTCGGGCGCGGAATGCCGCTGACGCCATTCGGTCCGCCGGTGAGGCTTTGCCAGTTGATGATCACAAGCCGGATGATCTCGCCGAAGGCGAGCGTGACGATGGCGAGATAGTCGCCGCGCAGCCGCAGTACCGGAAAGCCGAGCAGCACGCCCCAGAAGGCGGCTAGGATGCCGGAGACCGGCAACAGAACCCAGAACGCCCAGGGACCGAGTTGCAGGAAGTCGATGGATATGAATGGAGGCACCGCGGTGAACTGCGGGTACGGAATCCCCGCTTGTGCCAGCAGCGCGTAGGAATAGGCACCGACCGCATAGAAGGCGACATAGCCGAGATCGAGCAAGCCCGCGAGGCCGACCACCACGTTCAGGCCCCATCCGAGCATCACATAGGTGAGCACGAGAATGGAGAGGTCGAGGATGTAGCGCTGGTCGTAGAAGATGATGGGGATGAGGAAGGCGAACACCAGCAGCGCCGGCGCCAGCCACCGTCCGGCAAAGCCGATCAGGTCCTGCAGCCATGCCGGGACGAGCCTCTCGGCGCCGACCGGCCCGATCCATTGCCGCAACAGTTCGATGATGATGCTGCCGCCGAACACGACGGCCACGATGGAGGCGAGCTCGCCGAAACGCGTCCAGTAGATCAGGTGGCCTTCCGGCCCCGCTTCAGTGCGCACGCCGATCATCAGCAAAAACAGCACCAGCGCCACCAGCGCACTGATCACGGCCTTCTTCAGGATGAAGGCGACTCCGGAGGTGCGTGCGGCGTGCGAGGGGGCGGGCAGGGGTGCGCTCACGCGGGCATCCGTCAGACTTTTTCGACTTCGGGCCGGCCGAGCAGGCCGGTCGGAAGGAAGATCAGCACCACGATCAGGATCGAGAAGGCGGCGACGTCCTTGTATTCGACGGAGAAATAGGCCGACCAGAACGTCTCGATCAGCCCGATCAGCAGCCCGCCGAGCATCGCGCCAGGCAGCGAGCCGATGCCGCCAAGAACTGCAGCCGTGAAGGCCTTGATGCCCGCGACGAATCCCATGAAGAAATCCACCAGGCCGTAATAGAGCAGGTACATCATGCCTGCGACGGCTGCGAGCGCGGCTCCAATCACGAACGTAAAGGAGATGGTACGGTCGACGTCGACGCCGAGCAGCGCCGCCATGGTCTGGTCCTGTTCGCAGGCGCGCATGTCGCGGCCGAGGCGAGTGCGCGACACCAGCCAGGTGAACAGCGCGAGCAGCACCACGGTGGTGGCGACGACCATGATCTGGATGTTGGAGAGCTGCACGTTGAAGCCGCTCGCGCCCTCATGCAGCGTGTAGCCGCCGGTGATGATCGGCGGCACCGGTTTGACGCGAGCTCCTTGCGCGACTTGCGCGAAGTTGCTCAGGATGAAGGACATGCCGATGGCGGACAGCATCGGCGCGAGGCGGAAGGAATGCCGCAGCGGCCGGTAGGCGATGCGCTCCACCGTCCAGCCATAGAGCGCCGTGATCGCCATCGAAACCAGCAGCACGATCAGCAGGACCACCGGCACGGCGGTCAGTCCAAACGACACCAGCAGCAGGAATGTGATCAGCGCGATGAAGCCGCCGATCATGAAGATATCGCCATGGGCGAAATTGATCATGCCGACGATGCCATAGACCATGGTGTAGCCGATGGCGATCAGGCCGTAGATCGAGCCGAGCACGAGGCCGTTGATCAGTTGCTGGGCGAAATAGTCCATGCGCTGCCGCTTAAAGCCTGCCCGATTCCGATTTGATCAGAATTGGATAGGCCCTGTTTTGTTTAACGCGTCTTCTTCACGCGAACCGGTCCCCACTTCGCTTGAAAACGCCAGAGAAGCAACACGGCGAGGCCCCCGGGCAGCCTTTGATCGACGCGTCGTCTCATTCTCTAACAGGTGGGAACCGGGGGCGGCAACTGCGCCCCCTGCGGCTTAAAGGGCTTGTGCAGAGGTCTTTCGAGACCGGTTCCCCCGTCATGGTTCCGTCAGGTGGTTGCCGTGGATTGATCGCACTGGAACTCGGGCGAACCAATGCAGCCAGGGTCTGTTGTGACCAAGTGAAGGCCAAGCAAGGAAGTTCCGGAATGACCAATCCGAACCAGAATCCGGGTCAACAGAACCAGAGCCCGGGCGAGAAGCTCGGCCAGCAGCGGGGTGGCGGCCAGAAGCCGGGCCAGCAGCAGGATCCGGGCCGTCAGGGCAAAATGCCCAATCAGGGCCGCTAGTTACGGATTGACGTTCAGTCGAAGGCCCCGCCGAAAGGCGGGTCTTTTCTTGTTCTTGCACGGGGGCAAGACCAGGGTCCGCGGGCGGATTAAGGTAAACAAAGGGTTTAAATTGCCGCTTGCAGTTTATGGGCGTTACGTCCTTTCCAAACCGCCGCCCACGCGGGCGAAGCGGAAATGAGCGGGAAGCGACATGTCAAACTGGCGGATCGGTTCAATCAACGGAGCGCTGCTCGCGGCCTATTTCATCCCCGTCTGGGGCATGATCGCCTACAACATCATGTTCGCGCCCGTGCACGCGCTCTATGAGCAACCGAACATTTCGGCCGCGCTGTTCGTCAGCGATCACCTGAACATGGCCGGCATGAACCTGGTCCGAGTCGCCTGGCTGCTTGCACTCGGTCGCTTTGCGGCGATCGCATTCCTCGCGGTGTTTCTGGTCATGCTGTGCTGGCCGTCTACTCGAAGGAACGGCGCGTGCGATGAGGCGCTCGGTATTGCGCTCGGCATCGGCAGCCTGATCAGCTTCGCCTGCATGTTAATGGCCTCGCAGGTCGGCGAGGGCGGTGCGCTGCGGCTGCACGCCACCGAGCTGCTGCTGATGCTGGGCACGGCCATCGTGCTGGTATTCGAGCGTCCAGTGCAGAAGGCCGCGGCGAGCGATGTCGCTCTGCGTGCGCCGCAGTTGGCGGATCATCGATAGATCGACACGCTGTCTCCTCGTCACTACAAGGAGCAAAGCGACGAAGCAGAGACGGCGTGCGTCACCGCTGCGTCAGGAAACCCACCACTGCGTCGGTGAAGGCATGCGGCTGCTCGACATTTGAAATATGCGCGGCGTCCAGGATGGTCATGCTGGCGCCGGGAATCCGGCTGCGCATGAATTCGCCGGCCGCAACCGTGGTGCCCATGTCGTGGCGTCCGGCAATGACCAGGGTCGGGCTCTTGATCTTCGCCAGCAGCTCGCGCTGGTCGAGCGTGCTCAGCGCCTCGCAGCAGGCGAGGTAGCCCTTCACAGGTGTCGCCAGCAGCATCGATTTCAGATTTGCGGCGGCCTGTGGTGCGCGCTCGCGGAAATCCGCGGTCAGCCAGCCTGCAATCACAGTATCGGCGATGGCGGCGAGCCCGCCTTCACTCACTGCCTTGATGCGGTTGTGCCAATTGGTGGGGTCGGGAAAGTAGCAGGTGGTGTTGGCAAGGATGATCTTGCCGATCCGCTCCGGCGCATTGGCGCCCAGCCACTGACCAACCATGCCACCCATCGACAGGCCACACCAATGCGTCTTTTCGATATTGAGGTCGTCGAGGATGGCCAGCACGTCCTTGCCGAACCGCTCGATCGAGTAGGGACCATCCGGCACCTGCGACTTGCCGTGGCCGCGCCGGTCGTAACGAATCACACGAAACACCTGGGTGAGTGCCTTCATCTGCGGCTCCCACATTTGCAGGGTGCACCCCAGCGAGTTTGACAGCATCAGCGTCGGCCCGCCGTCGCGGCCTTCCACCGATACGTTGAGCAGGCAGCCGTCGGCGTCGATCATGGGCATGGTGGTATCCTCGTCATGGGCGTGCCGGGCAATGACATTGCTGCGGATTCGGCGCAAGCATGCGACATCGTCCCGCATGGCGCCACCCCGGCCGGCCGCCGGCGGTCCACAGGGAATCGCGCAGCTTTGGTCCGCTTGCGAGTTTGCTGAAAACGAACGCCAAGCTCCAGCGGGGGTTTTTCCTTTGATGCGCCTGTGCTCTACTTGGGGAAGAGTAGTCGACGCGATCCAGGAGGCCCCCCAATGGCGATGACAATGACCGGCGAAGTCCAGCTTCCGGCGACACGCCAGGCTGTGTGGGACAAGCTCAACGACCCCGAGGTCTTGAAGGCCTGCATCCCCGGCTGCGAAGAGCTGGAGAAGACTGACGAGCACGGCTTCAGCGCCATTGCGAAAATGAAGGTCGGCCCGGTGTCGGCGCGCTTCAAGGGCAAGGTTACCTTAAGCGATCTCGACCCGCCCAACGGCTACAAGATCTCGGGTGAAGGCGAGGGCGGTGTGGCCGGCTTTGCCAAGGGCGGCGCGACCGTGGCGCTTGCGGAGAAGGATGGCGGCACGCTGCTCAGCTACAATGTCGAAGCCCAGATCGGCGGCAAGCTGGCGCAGCTCGGCCAGCGCCTGATCAACGGAGCTGCCAAGAAGCTGGCCGATGAATTCTTCGCCAATTTCGCCAAGGCGGTGCAGGGCTAGCCCCGCCTGACGGCTACCAAAGTCATATCAAGCCATGTCCCAGACGGGTGGCTCGGAAGGTTGCCCATTGCCGGACGGGCCCATATTATCCGCCCCGAAACGCCCTAAACCGCCTGTTTTGCCGCGCTGCGGCAGGACAGATTAGAGAGTCCTGATGGCCAAAATTTCCCTGATCGTGAACGGCAGTCCCGTCAACGCCAATGTCGACCCGCGCACCTTGCTGGTCCAGTTCCTGCGCGAAAATCTGCGGCTGACCGGCACCCATGTCGGCTGCGATACCTCGCAGTGCGGCGCCTGTGTCGTGCACCTCGACGGCAAGGCGGTAAAGTCGTGCACGACACTGGCGGTGATGGCCGACGGCCACGAGGTCAAGACCATCGAGGGGCTGGCGCCGGATGGTGCGCCGCTGCATCCGATGCAGGAAGCCTTCCGCGAGCATCACGGCCTGCAGTGCGGTTTCTGCACGCCCGGCATGATCATGACGGCGGTGGACATGGTTCACCGCAAGGGCCACGACCTCTCCGACCAGGTCATCCGCGAAGAACTGGAAGGCAATCTCTGCCGTTGCACCGGCTACCAGAACATCGTCGTGTCGATCGCCGCAGGCGCCAAGGCGATGGCGAAATCGGACCGCGCCTAGGTTTTCATCGCGACCGCGATCGGGAAATTCCTCATGTACGAATTCAAATATCATCGTCCCGCGACCGTTCGTCAGGCCGCCAACCTGCTGGCCAAGAACGAGGACGCCAAGGTCATCGCCGGCGGTCACACGCTGGTGCCCGTCATGAAGCAGCGCCTGGCGAACCCGCCACACCTGGTCGATCTCTCCCACATCGAGGGGCTCGATGCGATCGAGATGAAGGGTCGCTCGCTTGTCATCGGCGCCACCGCCAAGCACGCGGACGTTGCGGTCTCTGCGACCGTGCGCGAGGCAATCCCCGCGCTGGCGGAGCTTGCAGGCCACATTGGCGACCCCGCCGTGCGCCACCGCGGTACCATCGGCGGTTCGCTCGCCAACAACGATCCGACCGCGGACTATCCCGCCGCCGTGATGGCGCTCGACGCCACCATCGTCACCAATAAGCGGCGCTTGAAGCCGGAGGAGTTTTTCCAGGGCCTGTTCACCACGGCGCTCGAGCCCGACGAGATCATCACAAGGGTGATGTTCCCGTTGCCGAAAAAGGCCGCCTACATCAAATTCGCCAACCAGGCCTCGCGCTATGCGCTGGTCGGCGTGTTCGCGGCCAAGCGTCCCGCAGACGTCCGCGTTGCCGTCACAGGCGCGGGCGCCAACGGTGTGTTCCGCCTGACCGCGTTCGAGGAAGCCCTGAAGAAGCGTTTCTCGCACAAGGTGCTCGACGGGCTGGATGTGTCCGCAGAAGGCCTGAACAGCGACCTGCATGGCAGCGCCGAATATCGCGCGCATCTGATCGGCGTGCTGGCGCGCCGTGCGGTGCAGGCGGCGACTGACCGCGAGTGACGACGACGTTCCTTATTCTGAGAGTGGCAGTCCCATGAATGCATCGGCGCTTCCAAAATCCGTCGATGCGATGCTGGAGCTTCTGACATCGCGCGGCTATTTCGCCGAGCGGTCGCTGGCAACGGTGACCTATCTCGCGCTGCGTATGGGCCGGCCGCTGTTCCTGGAGGGCGAGGCCGGCGTCGGCAAGACCGAGATCGCAAAGGTGCTGGCGGCCGCGCTCGGCCGCAATCTGATCCGCCTGCAATGCTACGAAGGCCTCGACGTCTCCTCTGCGGTGTATGAGTGGAACAGCGCCGCGCAGATGATTGCGATTCGTCTCTCTGAAGCCGCCGGCGAGACCGATCGCGAGCAATTGTCGTCGGACATCTTTGCCGAGCGTTATCTGATCAAGCGGCCGCTGTTGCAGGCGCTGGAGCCTGATGTCGCCGGCAGCCCGGTGCTCCTGATTGACGAGCTCGACCGCGCCGATGAGGCCTTCGAGGCCTATCTTCTCGAAATCCTTTCCGATTTCCAGGTTACCATCCCCGAATTCGGCACGGTGAAGGCGCCGCACCCGCCGATCGTCATCATCACCTCCAATCGCACCCGCGAGATCCACGATGCGCTGAAGCGCCGCTGTCTCTATCATTGGGTCGATTACCCCTCGGCCGAGCGCGAGCTTGCGATCATCAAGACCCGCGTGCCCGGCATCTCCGCAAAATTGTCGCAGCAGGTGGTGCGCTTTGTGCAGACCTTGCGCGACCAGGATTTCTACAAATCGCCCGGCGTTGCCGAGACCATCGACTGGGCCACGGCGCTGACCGAGCTCGATGCCCGCTCGCTGACTCCGCAGGTGGTCGGCGATACCCTTGGCGCGCTCCTGAAATACCAGGACGACATCGCGCGCATGCAGGGTGAGGGCTTGCAGAAGGTTTTGAAGGAAGCGACGAGCGAGAATTGACCATCGTGTCATTCCCGGGTGATGCGCAGCATCGAACCCGGAATCTCGAGATTCCGGGTTCACGCTTCGCGTGCCCCGGAATGACGAGGGAAGTGAGATGCCAACGGCCATCGACCACCTGAATCCTCCGACCGGCAACATGGCCGACAACGTCGTCGGCTTCGCTCGCGCGTTGCGCGCGGCTGGCCTGCCGGTTGGGCCGGGCTCGGTCATCGACGCCATGAACGCGCTGCAGGTGATCGACATCGGCAACCGCGCCGATGTCTACACCACGCTGGAAGCGATTTTCGTCAAGCGCCACGAGCATGCGTTGATCTTTGCGCAGGCGTTCGAGCTGTTCTTCCGCGCCGCCGAGGACTGGAAGCACATGCTGGATTCGGTGCCGCTGCCGGACCACGCGAAGAAAAAGCCGCCGCCGGCCGCCCGCCGCGTGCAGGAGGCGATGTCCCAGCCGTCGACGCGCGAAGAGATGCCGCAGGTGCAGGAGCAGGAATTGCGGCTTTCCGTTTCCGACAAGGAGATCCTGCAAAAGAAGGACTTTGCGCAGATGAGCGCGGCCGAGATCGCCCAGGTGATCCGCGCCATTGCCAGGATGAATCTGCCGCAGGCCGAGCTCGTCACCCGCCGGCATCAGCCCGACCCGCGCGGCCTGCGTCTCGATATGCGCCGGACCATCCGCCGCAGCCTGCGCACGTCCGGTGAGATCATCGATATCAGAAAGCTCGGCCGGATAGAGAAGCCGGCGCCGATCGTGGCGCTGCTCGACATCTCCGGCTCGATGAGCGAATACACGCGCCTGTTCCTGCATTTCCTCCACGCCATCACGGACGCGCGCAAGCGCGTCTCGGTGTTCCTGTTCGGCACGCGGCTGACCAATGTGACGCGCGCGCTGCGCGCCAAGGATCCCGACGAAGCGCTGGCGAGCTGCTCGCAGGCGGTGGAGGACTGGGCCGGTGGCACCCGCATCGCGACCTCACTGCATACCTTTAACAAGCTGTGGGCGCGCCGCGTGCTTGGGCAGGGCGCCATCGTGCTCCTGATTTCGGATGGGCTGGAGCGCGAGGCCGACGACAAGCTTGCCTTCGAGATGGACCGCTTGCACCGCTCCTGCCGCCGGCTGATCTGGCTCAACCCGCTGCTTCGCTACAGCGGCTTCGAGGCCAAGGCGCAGGGCATCAAAATGATGCTGCCGCACGTTGACGAATTCCGCCCGGTGCATAACTTGAGTTCGATCGAAGGGCTGGTCGAGGCGCTATCGGCGCCGCCTCCGCCACACCACCGCAGCCTGATCCGCTCCGTAGCCTGAACGAGGCCCGCCATGCTCAACCGCGATGAAGACATTCTCAAAGCCGCCGAGGACTGGCAGAACGCCGGCCATGGCGTGGCGCTCGCCACTGTGGTCGAGACCTGGGGCTCGGCGCCGCGCCCCGCCGGATCGAGCCTCGTCATCAATGACGACGGCACGTTCTTGGGCTCCGTCTCAGGCGGCTGCGTCGAGGGCGCGGTCGTCACCGAGGCGCTGGATGTGATTGCCAGCGGCAAGCCCAAGATGCTGGAATTCGGCGTCGCCGATGAGACCGCCTGGAATGTCGGCCTCTCCTGCGGCGGCACCATTCGTGTCTTTGTCGAGAAGGTCGGATAGCCGTGAAGATCGAGATACTCAGGGAATTGAACGCCGAGCGCGCCACGCGCCGCCCGGTGATCGTGGTGACCGACACTGCAACTGGCGAGCAGCGTCTCGTGAAGGCCAAGGACATCGCGGCCGATCCGCTCCGCGCCGAGCTTTCCAGGCAGTTGCGCATGGGCAAGAGCGGCAGTGTCGAGGTCGCCGGCAAGAAGCTGTTCCTGAATGTCTACGCACCGACCGCGAAGCTCGTGATCGTCGGCGCGGTCCATATCAGCCAGGCGTTGGCGCCGCTGGCACGCGCGCTGGACTACGACGTCACCGTGGTGGATCCGCGCACGGCCTTCGCCAGCCCCGAGCGTTTCCCCGACGTGCCGCTGATCGCCGAATGGCCTGACGTCGCGCTGCCGCCGCTCAACATCGATCACTACACCGCCTTTGTGGCGGTAACGCATGATCCCAAGATCGACGATCCGGCGCTGCTGCATGCGTTCGCCAAGGACTGCTTCTACATCGGCGCGCTCGGCTCGCGGAAGACGCATGCCAAGCGCGTAGCACGGCTGAGGGCGCAAGGCGTATCCGAGGCCGACATCGCGCGTATCCACGCGCCGATCGGGCTCGACATCGGCGCCGTGTCGCCGTCGGAGATCGCGGTCGCTATCATGGCCGAGATCACCGCGCAGCTGCGCCTGCCGCCCAAGGAAAAAGAACAGGCGGCATGAAATTCGGCCCGGCCAGTCCAACGGAGGCGATCGGCGGCGTGACCGTGCACACGCTACGCCAGGGCGCGCTTGTATTGAAAAAGGGCACGACGATTGGCGCGGCCGAGGCCGAGGCGCTCGAAAAAGCCGGCGTCAAGGAAATCGTCGTCGTCCGGCTGGAGCAGGGCGACGTCTCCGAGGACGTTGCGGCAGCCAGCATCGCGCAGGCCGTGGCCGGCGATGGCGTCAATGTGGAGCGTGCCTTCACCGGACGGTCCAATCTGTTCGCCGCCCGCGCGGGCGTGCTGGTGGTCGACCGCGCCGCGGTGGACCGCATCAACGACGTCGATGAAGCAATCACGCTTGCGACATTGCCGGCCTTCAAGCCGGTCGTTGAAGGCGAGATGATCGCCACTGTGAAGCTGATCCCGTTCGGCGTCGAAGGCGGCCTGCGCGATGCAGCCGTCGCGGTCGCGGGCAGGGATACACTGCGCGTTGCGCCCTACACCATCAAGAAGGTCGGCGTGGTCTCGACCCAGCTACCGGGCCTTTCGCCAAAGGTGATCGACAAGACGCTGCGCGTTACCGCCGAACGGCTGGCGCCGGCGGGCGCCACCATCATTGCCGAGCGGCGCGTGCCGCATGACGAAAAGCTGCTGGCCGCATCGATCAAGGAACTGCTCGGCCTCGGCGCCGAGCTTGTGATCGTGTTCGGAGCGTCGGCGATCGCCGATCGCCGCGACGTCATTCCCGCTGCGATTACGGAAATCGGCGGCGCGATCGTGCATTTCGGCATGCCGGTCGATCCCGGCAACCTGCTGTTGATCGGCAATGCCGCCGGCGTGCCAGTGCTGGGTGCGCCCGGCTGTGCGCGCTCCCCGGTGGAGAACGGTTTTGACTGGGTGCTGATGCGGTTGCTCGCAGGTCTCAAGGTGACGCGCGGCGATCTCACCGGCATGGGCGTCGGCGGTCTGCTGATGGAAATCGTCACGCGCGGCCAGCCGCGCAGTGTCCCCGACACCGAAGGCAACCGCAACGTCTCTGCCATCGTGCTCGCGGCCGGCCGCTCGACGCGGATGGGCGGCCCGAACAAGCTGCTCGCCGAACTCAACGGCAAGAAGCTGGTGCGGATCGTCGCCGAGCAGGCGCTGGCCTCGAAGGCGGCGGAAGTGGTCGTCGTCACCGGACATCAGGCCGAACTGGTCGAGCAGGCGCTCGACGGATTGAAGGTGAAGTTCGTGCGCAATCCCGGCTTCGCCGGCGGACTGGCAAGCTCGGTGAAGGCCGGAATTGCTGCAGTTTCCGACAAGGCCGATGGCGCCATCGTCTGCCTCGGCGACATGCCGCTGATCGACGCGCAATTGATCGGCCGCCTGATCGATGCCTTCGCACCGGACCGCGGCCATCTCATCACCGTGCCGGTCGCAGAAGGCAGGCGCGGCAATCCAGTGCTGTGGTCGCGCCGCTTCTTTAAAGAACTCATGACGCTGGATGGCGATACCGGTGCGCGGCATTTGATCACCAAGCATGCCGAAGCGGTCACCGAGGTGCCGGTCGAGGGCGACAGCGCTTTCCTCGACATCGACACGCCGCAAGGGTTGGAAGCCGCGCGGCGGGGATGAGCCCGCCGCCAAGCGTCCGCCGCCGGGTTGCGCCGGCTTAGACTTCCAGCCAGTCCTGACGCACCTTGCCGTCAGCGTTGAACTCGGCCACGGTCCCCTCGAACACGATCCGGCCATGGCCCATGACGTAGAGGCGGTGGCTGATCTTGAGCGCGATCGTCAGCTTCTGCTCGACCAGGAGGATGGAAATGCCGCGTTCGGCGATTTCCCCGAGCAGCTTGCCGACGAGCTCGACCATCATCGGTGCCAACCCTTCCGTAGGCTCGTCGATCATCACGAGCTCGGGATCGCCCATCAGGGTGCGGCACATGGTCAGCATCTGCTGCTCGCCGCCCGAGAGCACGCCTGCCATGGTGTCGGCGCGCTCCTCCAGCCGCGGGAAGATATTGAACATGTCCTGCATCGACCAGCGGCCGGTCTGCTTGGCCCATTTCTGGCCGAGCATCAGGTTCTGGCGAACGGTCAGCGAAGGGAATATGTCGCGGTTTTCCGGAACGTAACCGAGACCGAGGCGGGCAATCTGGTGCGGCTTCAGCCCGATGATCTCCCGGTTCCTGAATCTGATCGAGCCGACCGGCGGCACGCCGCCCATGATCGCCTTGATCGTGGTGGATCGCCCGACGCCATTGCGGCCGAGCAGCGACACGATCTCGCCGGGGTTGATGTGGAACGTCACGCCATGAAGGATATGGCTCTTTCCGTAATAGGCGTGCAGGTTCTCCACCTTTAGAAGCGCGGTCATGCGTGCGCCTCCTCCCCAAGGTAGGCCTCTCGCACCGCCTTGTTGGCGCGGATCGCCTGCGGAGTGTCCGAGGCGATGATCTGGCCGTAGACCAGCACGGAGATGCGGTCGGCGAGCCCGAACACCACGCTCATGTCGTGCTCGACCATGATCAGCGTGCGTCCCTCCGACACCTTCCGGATCAGCGCCACCGCCTGCTCGGTCTCGGCATGGCTCATGCCGGCGGTCGGTTCGTCCAGCATGATGACGTCGGCGCCGCCCGCGATCGTGATTCCGATCTCGAGCGCGCGCTGATCGGCATAGGCCAAAACGCCGGCCGGCGTATCGTGGCGCGAGGACAGGCCGATCATTGCCATGATCTCCTCGGCGCGCTCGTTGGCGTCCTTCAGGCGGTCGACGAAGCGCCAGAACGAATAGCGGTAGCCGAGCGACCACAGCACGGCACAGCGGACGTTCTCGTAGACCGACAGTTTGGGAAAGATGTTGGTGACCTGAAAGCTTCGCGACAGGCCGCTGCGATTGATTTCGTAAGGCTTCAGGTGGGTGATGTCCGTGCCCTTCAGCTCGATCCTGCCCGATGTCACCTTGAAGCGCCCGCTGATCAAGTGGAACATCGTCGACTTGCCGGCGCCGTTCGGTCCGATGATGGCGTGCCGCTCACCCTGCTTGATGTCGAGCGTCAGTCCCCGGATGATCTCGGTGGGCCCGAAGTTCTTGCGAACGTCCTTGAGCGAGATGGCGGGAGTCACGGTGCAACCTTTCCGCTCTTGTCGGCGGTCGCCTGCGCCCAGGCGTCGCTGACCCTTGGCCAGACCGCGCGCAGGCCCCAAGCGCCGCCCAGAAACAGCATCAGCGCGGCGAGCCACGGCCAGGGGCTGGCGCCGTTCACCGGTGTCCTGAACACGGAAAGCATGGGGCCATTGCTCTGCGCCTCGACCAGCATGTGGTGGGCAAGTTCGATCAGGAGGATGCTTCCAAATACAAGCCCCAGCGCCGGGATCGCCGTCAGGGCGTAGGCGGGGACCAGCCTGAATATACGGCCGCCGCGCAGGAGCGGCTGGTGCAGCGCGAGCCAGCCCGCGATGCCGCCGGGCGCATACATCACGACGAAGATGAACATGAGGCCGAAATAGAGCATCCAGGCCTTGGTGACGTCGGACAGCGATATCTGCAGGAAGGTGACGAGTATGGCGCCGATGATCGGGCCGGCGAAATGGCCGATGCCGCCGACGAAGGTCATGAGCAGGACCTGGCCTGAGGTGATTGCGCCAACGGCCTGCGAGTTCATCAGCTCGAAATTGATCGCGGCGAGCGAACCCGCGATCCCTGCGAAGATGGCTGACAGCACGAAGGCCTGGAAGCGCACGCGTTGGGTGGAGTAGCCGATGAATTCGGCGCGCTCGGGATTGTCGCGCACGGCATTGCACATGCGGCCGAACGGCGTACGCGTGATCGCATACATCAGTGCGATGCAGACGAGGCACCAGAAGGCGATGAGATAATACACTTGGATCTGCGGGCCAAACTTAAAACCGAGAAACGGGGCGAGCTTGACCCGGTTCGTCGCAATGCCTTCCTCGCCGCCGAAGAAGTTATGCAGGACCAGTGCGAATGCTGCGACGAGCTCGCCGAGACCGAGCGAGATCATCGCAAACACCGTGCCGGCGCGTCGCGTGGACACGGCGCCGAAGATTACACCGAAAAACAGTCCGGCTGCGGCGCCGACGAGCGGCACCGCGGGCAGCGGGATGGCGAGCTTGTTGCTCGCAATCAGGTTCATCGCGTGCGCGGCGCAGAAGCCGGCAAGGCCGTAATAGACCGCGTGTCCGAACGACAACAGCCCGGTCTGTCCAAGCAGCATGTTGTAGGACAACGCGAAGATGATCATCACGCCCATCAGGCTCATCATGGTGAGCGCGACGCCCGAGGAGAAGACGTAGGGCGCGACCACGAGCCATGCCGCCAGTGCGGCGAAGGCAAGAAGAATGCGGACGCCTGTCGTCATGTTTCTCGCGTCCCGAACAGTCCCGTCGGCTTTAAGATCAGAACCAGCACGAGCAGGAGATAGGGCAGGACCGGCGCGATCTGCGCCAGCGGGGCGCGGCCGAGTTCGCCGAACAGCGACGCGGCGGAGGGGCCAATCGCGTCGGCAAGCGAAACGTCGATCGCGACCGCGAACGTCTGGATCAGGCCGATCAGGAGCGAAGCCACGAAGGCGCCGCCGAGCGAGCCGAGCCCGCCGACGACGATGACGACGAACAGGATCGGCCCGAGCAGCGCAGCCATCGAGGGCTGCGTCACGAGCGCGGGTCCTGCGATCACGCCGGCGAGGCCGGCGAGGCCCGCTCCGACGCCGAAGACCATCATGAACACCTGGGGTACGTTGTGGCCGAGCATGGCGACCATGTCCGCATGTGTCAACGCCGCCTGGATGATGAGGCCGACGCGGGTGCGCTTGAGGACGACCAGGAGGAAGACGAACATGGCGACTGCGGTCGCGAGCATGAAGATGCGGTAGGCGGGATAGGTGGTGTCGAACAGGCGGAAGGCGACGAAATCAAGGGACGGCGGCACACGGTAGTCCACCGGCAACTTGCCCCAGATCATGTTCACCAACTCCTCGATCACGAAGGCGAGGCCGAAGGTGAACAGCAATTCGGCGACATGGCCGAACTTGTGGACCCGCCGCAGGCCGTAGCGCTCGATCAGGCCGCCAATAACACCAACCAGCACCGGCGCGACGAAGAAGCCCGGCCAGAAGCCGATGCGGCGGGAGATCTCGAAGCCGAAATAGGCCCCGATCATGTAGAAGCTGGCATGTGCGAAATTGAGCACGCCCATCATGGAGAAGATAAGCGTCAATCCGCTCGCCATCATGAACAGCAGCATGCCGTAGAGCACGCCGTTCAGGGTCGAGAACGTGATGAGTTCGAGCATTGGATGGATCTGCGCTGTCGTGCCATATGCCGAGGTCGATTGCAGTCGACCTCGGTGAGTTTGACCGGGCTCAGTTCCGCCCGTCGACCTCGATGAGAGGTATTACGGGCGTTCCATCTTGCACGTCGTCGGCACATTGGTGTCGGCGCTTGCGATCTTGCCCTTCAACGTCCAGCCCCAGCCGGTACCTTCCTCATCGAACTTCTGACCGTCCTTCAGCGGGCCGAACGAGCGGATATACATGTCCTGGAAGAACTGGTGGTCATCCTTGCGCATGGTGCCTTTGCCGCCATCGAACACGTCGGCGGTCATGCCCTCGAGCTTCAGCGCAACGGCCTTCGGGTCGAGCGAGTTGGCTTCCTTGACGGCCTTCGCGAACATGCGGATCTCGTTGACGGCGCGCGGATACCAGATCCCCGTGCTGTACTTCTTGCGGAATTCAGTCTCCGCGGCCTGGGCGGAAGCGATCGACGTATTCCGATCGCCTTCCACGATGTCGTAAATCTTGTCAGCGAGGCCGGTCTGCTTGATCGCGGTCGGGCCGCCTGCGCCGCCGGCATAATAGGTGAACCAGTTCGCTGGCAGTCCGGCGTCGGCCGCGGCCTTCAGCAGCAGCGCCATGTCCTGTCCCCAGTTGCCGGTGATGACGGAGTCTGCGCCCGACGCCTTGATCTTGGCGACGTAGGGCGAGAAGTCCGTGATCTTGAGAAGCGGATGCAGTTCGTCGCCGACGATCTCGATGTCGGGCCGCTTCTCCTTCAGCATGTCCCGCGCAAGCTTGCGCAGGCCCTGTCCGAACGAATAGTCCTGGTTGATCAGGTAGACCTTCTTAACGTTCGGCTGTCCCTTCAGATAATTCGTAATGGCAGCCATTTTGATGCTGGAGGAGGCGTCCCAGCGGAAGTGCCAGAACGAGCACTTCTCGTTGGTCAGTGAATCGTCGACCGCGGCGTAGTTGAAGTAGAGCAGCTCCTTGCCCGGATTGCGCTCGTTAAACTTGGTCACGAAGTCGGACAGGGCGGCGGCGACCGAAGAGCCGTTGCCTTGCGTGATGAACCGCGCGCCGGCGTCGATTGCCTTCTGCGCCTGCACCACCGCTTCCTGCGGATTGGTCTTGTTGTCGAGCGGAAGGATTTCGAGCTTCTTGCCGAGGAGTCCGCCTTCGGCGTTGATCTGCTCGGCCAGCCACTGGTAGTGCTTCAAGCCGTGTTCGCCGACCGAGGCGCCGCCGCCCGAGAGTGGGTCGATGTAGCCGAGTTTCACGGTTTCCTGGGCCGCGGCGGTTCCGCACGCCAGACCCATCGCAACCGCAACCATTGCCGCCAATTTCTGCATTTTTGTTTCTCCCTGCCAAGGTCTTCGTTGATTTGTCTGTTATTGGAACGTTCGCGGCAGGCGTGTCAACCGTCCGGGTCAATTCGGTGCCCGGATCGACTGCTAGGCGTGCTATTCCGTCGCATCAGTCCATGCGTGGCACCAATCGAGACAGCAGCGTGCAGATCGATGGCGCGCGGCGCTGGGCCGCGTTTGGCCCCCATGATCCAGCGCCTTCCTCGCGTCCACCGCTCGTTCATCAAGTGGAAACGTCCCGTCCCTAGAGTCACGCCGCCTGCCTGGGGGAGGGGATTTTCCATGACTCGGAATGTCGTCGCGCGCCGTTGCGCGATGTTCGTCTTTGCGCTGACGGCTGTCGTGGCAGCAGCCCGCTACATCACCGAGTCGCATGCCGCCGGCGCTTTTGCGGTCGGCAAGTGCGGCGCCTATGGGCAGGCCTATGACTATCCGCGAGAGGACGCAGCGCGCATCGCGGCGCTGAAACAGTGCAAGGGCCAGTGCACAACCGTGACCATGAAGCGCGCTTGCGCGGCGTTCGCGATCGACTTGAAGAATCCCTGTGGCGCGCACGGTTATGCCGTGAAGCCGAAGATTTCCTCCTCGCTCAACGCCGCCACCCGCAAATGCTACGAGTATGGCGGCAAGGATTGCGTCATCCGCGCCTGGGCTTGCGACGCCAGGGGTTAGCCCCGTCATTCCGGGGCGCGCGCTAGCGCGAACTAAGATGTGCGTTTGCACATCTGAGAATCCCGATATTGTAGGTCCGAGATTCCGGGTCTGCGCCTTCGGCGCATCCCGCAATGACAGCTTGGGGCTCTCGTGCAATTCGACACCAAGATCGCGGTCGTGATCCGGACCGATTTGGAAGCGTGGCAGAAGCTCAATGTCGCGTCCTTCCTCACCAGCGGCATCGCCGCAAAATTTCCCGAATGCGTCGGAACGCCTTACGAGGATGGCTCGGGGACAAAATACCTCTCGCTGATCGGCCAGCCGATCCTGATCTACGGCGCCGACCGCGCGGCGCTGTCGCGCGCCCTGGAACGGGCGCTCGCGCGGGACGTCACGCCCGCGGTCTACACCGAGGACATGTTCAGGACCACGCATGACGCTGCCAACCGCGAGGCGGTGAGGGCGGTCGCCCGCGCCGATCTCAATCTGGTCGGGCTCGCCGTGCGGGCAGAGCGCAAGGTGATTGACAAGATCGTCGACGGGTTGAAGTTTCACAGCTAGCCCGCAGCGCCCGCCTGTCGCGTTGGTCCGGGGGCCTTGCCGTGTCGCACCGACCCGGGAGGCCGAGCCCTTCGCCTCAGGCAGCAATCCTTACCTAAACACGGCTCACATCGATGTGACGCATCCTCGCTTGGCCTCCCGTTGACTATGACTGACCGGTCAGTCATATTAATCATATGAACAGCAAGCGCACCAAGCCCCAAGACCGTTCCACGCCCGTTCGCCGCCGTGTCGCCGGCAGGGCGCCGGAAGCTAGCCGCTCCAAAGTCGCCTCGGGCGAGTCGCCGCTGATCAAGCTCAACCGCTCCGAGCGTGCGGCCGAGCGGCGGCAGGCGATCATCGAGGCAGCGATGGAGGAGTTCATTGCGCGCGGCTTTGCCGCCACGCGGCTTGACGACATCGCCAAGCGGGCCGGCGTTGCCAAGGGCACGATCTACCTGCACTTCAAGGACAAGGAATCGATGTTCGAGGAATTGATCCGCACCGCCATCGTGCCGCTGGTCGGCCGTATGCAGGGGCAGCCGCCGACGGGCGGAACGGTGCGCGATGCGATCGAGGCCTTTGCGTTCAACTTCATCCATGAGGTCGTGACCACGCGGCGCGGCGACATCGTGCGGCTGATCGTCGCCGAAGGCCCGCGTTTTCCGGCGATTGCCGATTTCTATTACCGCGAGGTGGTCTCGAAGGGGCTCGCCGGCATGCGCGCGATGATCGAGCTCGGCATCGCGCGCGGCGAGGTCAAAGATAAGAACCTCGCAACATATCCGCAAATCCTGGTCGCGCCCGCGATAATCGCGGTGATTTGGCAGAGCCTGTTCGCAAGACACGCGCCGCTCGATGCGATCGAGATGTTTCGCACTCATCTCGATCTGATCTTCGGCGAACGGAGGACGGCATGACCTCGTCGCTGACGACGACAAGGGTTCTCGCCGCGCTGGCGCTGGCGGTGATGCTCGCCGGCTGCAATGACAAGCGCGATCCCGGCTTTCAGGGCTGGGTCGAGGCCGACATGATTTTCGTCAGCCCCGACGAGAGCGGCCGCGTGACCAGGCTTCTCGTCCGCGAAGGCGACCAGGTGAAGGTCGGCGATCAGCTTTATTCCGTCGATGACGATCTGCAGCAGGCCGACCTCAACCAGAACAAGGCGACGCTCGCCAACGCGCAGCAGACCTACGACCGCGCCTCGTCGCTGAGCAGGACCGGCTCGGGCACGCAGGCCAATCTCGATTCCGCCATCTCCGCGCTGCGGGTGGCGGAAGCGCGCGTCAACACGTCGGAGACCCGGCTGGCGCGGCGCAAGGGCTTTGCGCCGGTGGCGGGCACCATCCAGCAGATCTATTTCCGCGAAGGCGAGATGGTGCCGGCGCAGCGGCCGGTACTGTCGATCATGCCGCCCGGCAACATGAAGATCCGCTTCTTCGTGCCGGAGACCGAGCTGCCGAAGCTCGCGATCGGCGACGAGGTGAAGGTGACCTGCGACAACTGCTCGCCCGATCTCACCGCCAAGATCTACTTCATCGCCACAACGGCGGAGTACACCCCGCCGGTGATCTACAGCCTCGATGAGCGCAACAAGCTCGTCTACCTGATCCAGGCACGGCCGTCGCGGCCCGACGCGCTGCGCGTCGGCCAGCCGATCAGCGTCTATCTCAGCGCCCGGGTTCCGGTAGCGGACAAGCGATGAACAACGTCTCACCATCCGCCCCCGATATCGCCATTGACGTGAAGGGGCTGACCAAATCGTTCGGCGGGCGCACCGTCGTGCAGAACCTGTCGATGCAGGTCAAGCGCGGCTCGATCTACGGCTTCCTCGGCCCTAACGGCTCGGGCAAGACGACGACCATCCGCATGCTCTGCGGGCTGCTGACGCCCGACAGCGGCACCGGCACGTGCCTGGGCTACGACATCCGCCGCGATGCCGACAAAATCAAGCTTCGCGTCGGCTACATGACGCAGCGCTTCTCGCTGTATCAGGACCTTTCCGTGCGCGAGAACCTCGAATTCGTCGCGCGTCTCTACGGCATTCCGAACGCGCGCGGCGCGGCGCGCGATATGATCAACCGCCTCGGCCTTTCCGGCCGTGAGGAGCAGCTTGCCGGCGAACTCTCCGGCGGCTGGAAGCAGCGGCTGGCGCTCGGCGCCTGCACGCTGCCGAGCCCGCGATTGCTGCTGCTCGACGAGCCGACCGCCGGCGTCGATCCGAAGGCGCGGCGCGACTTCTGGAACGAGATCCACGCGCTCGCTGCCGAAGGGCTCACCGTGCTGGTCTCCACCCATTACATGGATGAAGCCGAGCGCTGTCACGAGATCGCCTACATCGCCTACGGGAACCTGCTGGCGCACGGCACGGTCGAGGAAGTGATCGCGAATTCCGCGCTCTCGACCTGGAATGTCACCGGCGATGAGCTCAACGGGCTTGCCGCCGAACTCACCGGCAAGCCGGGCATCGACATGGTGGCACCGTTCGGCACTTCGCTGCATGTCTCCGGCCGCGACCAGGCGGCGCTGGAAGCCAGCATCGCGCCATATCGCGAGCAGGCCAATTGGCGCTGGCAGAAGAGCGAGCCTTCGCTGGAGGATGTGTTCATCGACCTGATGAACCGCGCCAAGGACAACTTCCAATGAGCGTCGTTGCATCATCCGGACAGCCCCACGAGACCAGAGACATCTTCGGTTTCTGGCGGCGCAGCTATGCGATGCTGCTGAAGGAGTTCATCCAGCTCAAGCGTGACCGCGTCTCGTTCGCGATGATCGTGATGATTCCTGTGATGCAGCTCCTGCTGTTCGGCTATGCCATCAACACCACGCCGCGCAATCTGCCGAGCGCGGTGCTGCTGCAGGAAGACACCGACCTCGGCCGCTCCATCCTGAAGGCGATGGAGAACACCGCCTATTTCCGCTTCACCCGCGAAGTGCACAGCGTCGAGGAGTTCGACGAGCTCCTGCAGTCCGGCAAGGTGCTGTTCGGCGTCGAGATCCCGCGCGGCTTCGAGCGCGCGGTGCGGCGCGGCGACAGGCCGTCTCTGTTGGTCGCGGCCGACGCCACCGACCCCGTCGCGGCAGGCTCGGCGCTCGCCGCGCTTGGTCCGTTGGTGCAGACCGCGCTGGAGCACGATCTGCACGCCGGCGATCCTCCGAACATGCCGTTCGAGATCAGGGCGCATGCGCGCTACAACCCGGCTGCGTCCTCGCGGCTCAATATCGTGCCGGGCCTCGTCGGCACCATTCTGACCATGACCATGCTGATCTTCACCGCGCTGTCGGTGACGCGCGAGATCGAACGCGGCACCATGGAGAGCCTCTTGTCGATGCCGATCAAGCCGGTCGAGGTGATGTTCGGCAAGATCGTGCCCTACGTGCTGGTCGGCTTCATCCAGGCTACGCTGATCATCGGCATCGGCGTGCTGCTGTTCGGGGTGCCGATCCTCGGCAGCGTGCTGACGCTGGCAATCCTGTCGACGCTGTTCATCACCACCAACCTGTCGATCGGCTACACTTTTTCCACCATCGTGCAGAACCAGCTGCAGGCGATGCAGCTCTCGATGATGTTCTTCCTGCCGAGCATTCTGTTGTCGGGCTTCATGTTTCCTTTCGCCGGCATGCCGGTCTGGGCGCAATATCTCGGCGAGGGCCTGCCGCTGACACACTACATCCGCATCGTCCGCGCCATCATGCTGAAGGGTGCCACGGTTGCGAACCTGCAATACGACACGATTGCACTGATTGCCCTGATGTTGCTGGCAATGACGATTGCGGTTACACGTTTCCGCCGCACGCTGGACTAACGCAAAATTTTCGGCGTCATTCCGGGATGGTGCACCAGCACCGGACCCGGAATCTCGAGATTCCGGGTTCGATGCTTCGCATCGCCCCGGAATGACAAGGGGAGAGCAATGGCTGTTTTTCTGCCATGGGGTGGCAAGAAGCGCGAGGCGGTGCCAACCGACTTCCAGTATGCACTCACGCAGGAGATCCTTCGCACCGAGCTGATCCGCATCAAGGCGCTGATCGGGACCGCCGCATTCTTGGCAGCCGTTCTCTGGACGGTCTACATCTTCGCGCCCGAGGCGGTGAGCCGGGTCTGGATGGGCCACCTCAAGCCGGTCTATCTCTACGCGATCCTGGTCCCTTTCATCCTGTTCGAACTCTGGGTTCATGCCGTGATCAAGCGGCATCTCGACCTCAACCAGGACGTTCCGACCTTTCGCCGCTATCTCGGGGCCTTCATCGAGACTTCGATGCCGACGGTGGCGCTGGCGCTGCATATCAACGCCATGGGCACGGTGCAGGCGCTCGGCTTCGTCGTGCCGATGACCTATTTCATCTTCATCATTCTTTCGACACTGCGGCTGGACTTCTGGCTATCGACCTTCACTGGCGCCGTTGCGGCGATCCAGCTGTTCTATATGGCGATGTTCTATCATCCCGATCCGCCGCCTGACCTGTTCTATCACGCCGCCCGCAGCATGATCGTGCTGATCTGCGGCATGCTGGCCGGAGCGGTCGGCATGCAGCTCCGCCGGCAGTTCGAGGCCAGCGTCAAGGCGGCGACTGCGCGCGACCGCATCACCAACCTGTTCGGCCAGCACGTCTCGCCGCAGGTGGTGGAGCAGCTGATGCTGGAAGGCACGGGCGCCGAGAGCGACATCCGCCGCGTCGCCGTGATGTTCGTCGATTTCCGCAGCTTCACCGCCGGGGCGCGCGAGCGCTCGCCGCAGGAAGTGGTCGACCGGCTCGACGGCGCGTTCGCGATCCTGGTGGATATTCTCGACCGCCACGGCGGCATCGTGAACAAGTTTCTCGGCGACGGCTTTCTTGCCCTGTTCGGCGCGCCGCTGGAGGCGGAAGACGCCGCTCATCGTGCGGTGGCCGCCGCGCGCGAGATGCTTCAGGCGAACGAGCGCGTCAACAAGGCGGCGAAATGGCCGCTGCGCATCGGCATCGGCGTCCATGTCGGCGAGGTGGTGGCCGGCAGCATCGGCTCGCCGCGCCGCAAGGAATACACCGTGATCGGCGACACCGTGAATTTCGCGGCGCGGATCGAGGCGCTCAACAAGGACTTCAATTCGCAGTTTTTGATCTCGCAGGCGGTGCGCGATGCGCTCGGCGAGGCGGCGGGCGATGCGGTGGCGCTCGGCGAGGTGCCGATCCGCGGATACGACCGCCCGATGGCGGTGTGGCAGTTGGGATAGGGAGTGCTTTGCATGCAGCGCCGCTACATCACAGTCGACGTCTTCACGGGCCGCGCCTTCGGCGGCAATCCGCTGGCGGTGGTGCTCGAGGCCGAAGGGCTTTCGACCGAGCAGATGCAGGCGATTGCCACCGAGTTCAACTATTCGGAGACGACCTTCGTGCTGCCGCCGGCCGACAAGGCGAACGACGCCAATGTGCGCATCTTCACCGTGCGCTCGGAGCTTCCCTTTGCCGGCCATCCCAATGTCGGCACCGCCTTTGTGCTGGCGACGCAGGCGGCAATTGCGCCGTCGCGGTTGAAGTTCGAGGAAAAGGCGGGGCTGGTGCCCGTGCAGATTTTGACTGCGCAGGGCAGGGTGGTGGGAGCGGAGTTCGCCGCCCCCCAGCCCCTGAAGAAAGGGGTGGCCGTGGATGCGCAGGAAGCGGCTGCCATCCTTTCGCTGCCCGCCTCCGACATCAGGACCGACCGGCATCCGCCGCAGATCGCTTCCGTCGGCCTGCCGTTCCTGATCGTGGAAGTCGCCTCGCGCGAGGCTGTCAGGCGGGCAAGGGCGGATGCGGCGGCATTCTGGAAGACCTTTCCCGCCGTGGGCGCCGATGCCGTCTATTTCTATACGAGCGACGTGCCGGCGGCGGAGCAGCCGCTCGATCTGCAGGCGCGCATGTTCCATCCCGGCGTGGCCGGTCTGTCCGAGGATCCCGCCACCGGCAGCGCGACAGGCGCCGCCGCAGCTTATCTCGCCGAGCTCGATGCCGCGCGCGACGGCGAAGTAGGCTTGCGCATCGGCCAGGGCTTTGACATGGGCCGGCCGAGCCTCCTGCTCACCCGCGTGATCAAGAAGAACGGTGCGGTCATCTCGACGCATGTTGGCGGCAGTTGCGTGCAGATGATGGAAGGGGTGTTGCGGGGGTAGGGCGGTAAGCGGCGCAAACGAGCCGCATGCACCGCACGGGGATACATGGATTGCTTCGCTTCGCTCGCGGTGACTGTGCCGCTACACCTGCCTTCCCACCAAATTCTCCACCTTCACCCCGTTGCGCTCCTCGATGATCTCGGCGATCCATCGCCGGTGGCAATGGGTGTGGTCACGCTCGTAGCAGAGCAGGCAGACGGGGCCGGCCTGCTTCACCAGTGCGGAAAGCTCGTCGAGCCCTTCCTTTGCCTGCGCTGTCTTCAGGTGTTTTGAAAAGATCCGCTGCAGCAGATCGAAGTTTCCACTGCGCGCGGCAAGACGGCCTTCCTTGGGCGTGCCGAGAGCGGAAAGATGGACATAGCCGATGCCGCGTTCGTCGAGGCCGGCGGCAAGCTGGTTCTTGGAAAAGCCCGGTCGCCTCGAAGACGTCACCGCGCGCACGTCGACCAGCAGCTTGACGCCGGCCTGCTCGAGCTCATCCAGCACCGCCTTCGGCGGCGTCTGCTCATAGCCGATGGTGAAGAGTTTTGTCTTGCGCGCCATATTGCATTCCGACCTGTCTGACCTTGCCGAAGCTATGGCATCTCTGATCGCGTGACCATAACTGCCGCGGGTGTATTGCGACGGCATCAAGTGTTGCCGCCGCATGCGCAATACCCATAGTCCTTTCGGACAAGAGCCGGTCAAACCGGCCGCGCAGGGTAGGAGCTAGTGGTCGGGTGCGGCCGATTGGTCGCAGCGATCAGAACGGCGGAAGGCTTTGCCATACCGGCAAATACTGTTTACGCTCCTCCCGGTCATCGATAACCCTCAGCGGCCCATCATGAAATTATCACGTCGTCGTTTTCTGCAGGCGGCATCCGGAGCGATCGCGCTTCCTACGTCCTCACGGCTGGCGCGCGCGCAAGCCTATCCCAGCCGACCGGTGCGCCTGATCATCGGCTATACGCCGGGCGGATCGGCCGATCTCACTGCGCGCCTCATGGGCCAATGGCTTTCGGAAAAGCTGGGCCAGTCATTTGTCATCGAGAATCGGCCGGGCGGCGGCACCAACATCGCAACCGAGGCCGCGCTTCGCTCGCCGCCGGACGGCTACACGCTGCTGCTTGTCGCGCCGGCCAACGCCATCAATGCGACGCTCTACGACAAGCTGAATTTCAACTTCATCAAGGAAGTCGAGCCCATTGCGGGGCTGATCCGCTTTCCCAATGTCGTTGTTGTGAATCCGTCGGTGCCGGTCAAGACGATCCCCGAATTGATTGCCTACGCCAAGGCCAATCCCGGCAAGCTCAACATGGCATCGTCGGGCAACGGCTCCACCATCCAGATGTCGGGCGAGCTGTTCAAGATGCTGACGGGCATCAACATGGTCCACGTGCCTTATCGCGGCGGAGCGCCGGCTCTGACCGATCTCATTGCCGGCCAGGTGCAGGTGATGTTCGACAACCTGCCGACATGCGCCGAGCACGTGAAGTCGGGCAAGCTGCGCGGTTTGGCGGTGACCAGCACGGCGCGATCGGAAGTGCTGCCCGACTTGCCGACGGTAGCCGATTTTCTCCCGGGCTATGAGGCGAGCGCCTGGTATGGAATCGGCGCACCGAAAGGCACGCCGGCGGAAATCGTCGACAGGCT
>DASWVJ010000056.1:0-8516 GCA_036406295.1 Bradyrhizobium sp. | reverse complement strand
GCGCCGATCCTCGTCATGACGTCCAATGGCGGCATGCTTGCGGCGAACGTGACCTGCGAAAAGCCGGTGCTCGTGGTGGCTTCCGGTCCCGCGGGCGGGGTGATCGGCGCGGCGCGGCTCGGCGCGTCGCGGCAGGATCGCGACATCATCGTGTTCGACATGGGCGGAACGACGGCGAAGGCGGTCATCATTGAGGACGGCAGGCCGACCATGACCTCGGAGTATGAGTTTCGCGACGGCATCTCGACCTCAAGCCGGTTTATCAAGGCCGGCGGCTATATGCTGAAGGTGCCCGCAATCGATATCGCCGAAGTGGGAGCCGGCGGCGGATCGATCGCCGGCATCGACAAGGGCGGCTTGCTGGTGGTCGGGCCGCAGTCCGCCGGCGCAGCGCCAGGGCCCGCATGCTATGGCCTGGGCAACGAGCAGCCGACTGTGACCGATGCCAATGTCGTGCTTGGATTCATCAACAGCAATTCCCTGGCCGGGGGTAAGCTCGCGATCGACAGCAAGCTGAGCGAGGAGGCGATCCGTAACCATGTCGGCGAGCCCCTGGGGGTGCCGCTCGCCGATGCCGCACATGGCATCCGTGCGGTCGCGAACGCTGCCATGGCGCGCGCCGTTCGCGCGGTGACGGTTGAGCGCGGTCGCGACCCGCGCGACCTCACCCTGATGGCTTTTGGCGGCAATGGCGGCGTGCACGCACCGGACCTCGCCCGCCAGCTCGGCATTCCTCGTGTGGTTATTCCCCCTATGTCCGGCATTTTCAGCGCGCTGGGGATGCTCGCGGCGGACATTGAACATACGGCGCTGCGGACCATCGGCCGGCGCATTGACCGGATGACGGTGGCCGACCTCAGGGCAATCAAGGCCGACTTGCAGGCCGAGGTGTCGGACCGACTCGCGGCCGACGGCTATGTGGCGGAACGGACCGCGTTGCTGTGGGAGGCCGACCTGCGCCATGAAGGGCAGGCAACTGAACTTACTGTTCCCTTTGAGGGCGAAGATTTCACCGAAATCCGCGAGCGTTTCGTCGCCGAATACTTCAAGACCTATGGATATCGCGACGAAACGCCGATCGAACTGATGAAAGTGCGCGTCGCGGGCAGGGGGCTGCGGGAAAACCGGCTCAATTTCGGGGACATGAAAATAGCGACAAGGGCCGGTGCCTCGCGCGGCGGCGAACGCAACATTTCCTTTGCGCGGGGCGAGCCCGCGGTTGCCGTTTCGATTGTCGATCGCCACGCGGTGTACGAGACCCCGCAGCGAGGGCCGCTGATCATCGAAGAGTTCGACGCTACCATTGTGGTGCCGCCGGATGCGCGGGTGCACAAGGACGAGATCGGCTGCATTGTTCTGGAGTTCGAACCATGAAAGTCGACCCGATCACCTTCGCCGTGATCAAGAGCGGCCTTGATTCCATTGCGGACGACATGGCCTACACGGTGGTACGCATCGCGCGATCGGAGATCGTCAAGGATGTGATGGACTTTTCGGCCGCATTATGCGCAGGCGACGGCCAGATGGTCGCGCAGGCCAAGACGATCGCTCAGCATCTCGGTGCAATCCCGGAAGCGATGGCCGCAGTGCTGCAGAAGTTCGAGGGCGATCTGCACGATGGTGACGTCGTTATCATGAACGACCCCTACCATGGCGGCATGCATCTGCCGGACATCTTCATGTTCGTGCCGATTTTTCACGGTGGCCGGCGGCGTGCCTTTGCCGTGGTGATCTGTCATCACACCGATGTAGGCGGCCGCGTGCCGGGATCGAATGCATCCGACTCCACGGAGATCTATCAGGAAGGGTTGCGTATTCCGCCGCTCAAGCTCTACGACCGCGGCGTGCTCAATACGACACTGGAGACGCTGATCAGGATCAACGTCAGGGTCCCGGACCGGGTATGGGGAGACCTCTCGGCACAGTTTGCCGCCGCGCAAGTCGGCAAACGCGGGCTCGAAAAGCTGCTGGAGCGTTACGGCGCCGACGAGGTCGACGCCTATATGCAGGAATTGCTCGACTATGCCGAGCGATTGACGCGCCAGGAGATAAAGACCTGGCCGCGCGGCACTTATCATTTCCTCGATCACATTGACGACGACGGATTCTCGGACACGCCCATTCCGATCAAGGTGGCCATCACGGTCAATGACGACGGTACCCTGTTCGTCGACTACACGGGTTCCTCGCCACAGGTGCGTGGAGCCCTCAATTCGACGTTGAGTTTCACGCACTCCCTGACCTACTTGAGCGTCAGGTGTGTCCTCGCGAAGGATGTTCCCAACAATGTCGGCTTGTTCCGCTGCATCAAGGTGAGGGCGCCGGAAGCTTCCGTTCTTAACCCCGTGATGCCTGCGCCGTGTGCGGCACGCGCGCTGACCGGCTACCGCGTCTTCGACACCATGCTGGGGGCGCTGGCACAGATCGTTCCGGACAAGGTCCCGGCGGCCGGTGAAGGCGGCAACAGCGTCATCTGCATCAGCGGACTGCGGCCCAACCGCCAGCCCTTCATTATCGTCGATATGATTTGTGGAGCCTGGGGCGGCCGACCCGACAAGGACGGCGTTGAGGCGGTCACCAACGCCTCGCAAAACCTGTCCAACATGCCGGTTGAAGTGATGGAGGCCGAGCACCCCGTTCGTATCGAGGATTACTCTTTCGTGCCCGATAGCTGCGGCGCCGGACAATACCGCGGCGGGGTGGGTGTCCGCCGCAGTTACCGCGTTCTTGCTGACGAAGCATTGCTGCAAATGCGCACCGATCGGGTGAAGTTTCAACCGTATGGACTTTCCGGCGGTGCGCCAGGCGGACAATCCCGCAATTTCATGGAAGTTGGCAACGACCGCAGTGCGCTGCCCGGCAAGATCACGACGCGGATCGCCAAAGGAACGCTGATCATTCACGAGCAGGCCGGGGCCGGTGGCTTTGGCGATCCTATGCTGCGCTCTGCGGATGAGGTTCGCGAGGATCTGCTGGACGGCAAGATCACTGTTGGCTACGCCCGAAAGCACTACGCAATGGCATTCGATCCGCGAGGAGCGTTTGACGCCGGCGCCACGGCAAAGCTGCGCGAAGAGCGCGCCACCTTACCGACGGTTGGCCGCGATGGTGGTTGACGCGACGATAGCTGCCAGGAAAGCCGCCCCCGGGTCGAAAAACCCGGTAAAGGTCACGCGCAATCCCGGAGCCAGCCGCGTCAAGATCCTTGATGCGGCGCGGGTCGAGTTTGTGTCCCACGGCCTCAGTGGCGCGCGCGTTGATCGCATCGCCGCGCAGTCCGGCGTCAACAAGAACCTGATCTATCACTATTTCGGCTCGAAGGATGCGCTGTATCTCGCCGTGCTCGAGCGGATCTATGCCAACTTGCGCAGCAGCCAGCACGACCAGGATCTGCGGCAGTTACCCCCGATAGAGGGCATGAAGCGGCTTGTCGGCAATACCTTCGATCACTTTGTGGCGACACCCGACCTCATTCGCCTGATGAGCGTCGAAAATATTCACTATGGCGAGCACCTGAAGACCTCGAAAACGGTGAAACCGCTGTATCGGGGGCTGCTCGACACCATCCGAATTTTGCTCAAACGCGGACAGGACGACGGCGTCTTCCTTGCGGACGTCGATCCGATCGACCTGTATCTTTCGATTTCGGGGCTGGCGTACTTCTTCCTGTCGAACCAGCACACGCTGTCATGGCTGCTCGACCACAATCTCGCTTCGCGGCATCGCGTCGCGAAGCGCCGGGAACACGTCATCGAGATGGTGCTGGGCTATCTGACGCAGCGTCCCCGTGAAGCAAGAAAGACGAAATGAAGTTAGTCAAACCGGAGTGAAGACATGAGACGATCGTTTGCTTCGACACTGATTCTCTTGACCGCGATTGCCCTGGGAACGCCGGCGTCGGCGCAGGATAAATTGACCGTAAGGCTCGACTTCTCTCCATGGGGCGTCCAGTCGGCCATGCATCTGGCCAAGAACAAGGGATGGTTCAAGGAGGCCAATCTCGACGTCGATATCCAGGATGGCCGCGGCTCCGGCAACACCATCCAACTCGTCAATGCAGGTCAGGCCGATGTCGGGCAAGTGCAGGTCGGCCTTGTCGGCTCCGCGCGCACCAAGGGCGCCACTATCCGTTCCATCGCGACGTTCCAGCGGCGCACCGACCTTTGTATCCTTGTCGACAAGGGATCTCCGATCAGCCGGGTCGCCGATCTCCGCGGCAAGACCGTCGTTGTCTTTGCGGCGAGTCCGTGGACCCCGTTCATCGACGTCTACCTGAAATCCGGTGGGCTCACGCGTGACGACCTGAAGGTTGACGTCGTCGATCCCGCGGCATTGTGGGGCACATATATCGCAAAGCGGGCTGATGGATTGATGTCGACGGTGGGTTCGGCGCTTCCGATTGCGGAAGAGCCGCGGCCGTCGAAATGCCTGCTCGCCTCCGACGCCAACGTCGCTTTTCCGAGCTATGGACTTGTCGCGCGGGAAGATACCATCGCCAGCAAGGGGCCTGCGCTTCGCCGGCTGATCCAGGTCGAGCAGCGAGCATGGCAGTGGCTGCGCGAACATCCGGAGGATGGCGTCAAGGCAATGATCGCGGAAAGGCCGGATGCCAAGCTCGATCCGAAGGTGCTCCTTGGGCAGATCAAGCTGACGCTGGATTACTTCGATACGCCGGCGAGCAAGGGCAAGCCGATCGGCTGGCAAGCAAAGGAGGATTGGGACGCGGCGCTGAAATCCATGGAAGCGGCCGGCGTCGTCAACGCGGGTTGGAAGTCATCGGACTACTATACCAACGCGCTGATCGATTAAGACCATGCTCGCTGAGCCGGCCAAGGTTGCAGATGCCTATGTCTCGCTGAGGCGCGTGGGAAAGACCTACGCGTCCTCGCGCGGGCCGGTCAATGCGCTGGTCGACATCGATCTCGATATCAGGCCGCACGAATTCGTCAGCGTGGTCGGCCCATCGGGATGCGGCAAGAGCACGCTGCTCAAGCTCGTCGCCGGGCTTGAGGATATTTCCTCGGGCTCGCTGCTGATCGGCGGCGAGCCTCTTCGGGGTCCCCCCGAGGGATTGGGGGTGGTGTTCCAGCGCGACGTGTTGCTCGACTGGCGCACAATCCTCGACAACGTCTTGCTGTCGATCGAACTGGTCCGCAAGCCGCGTGCGGAGGAGCGCCAGCGAGCCATGACGCTGCTGTCGCGCTTCGGGCTCGGCGGCTTCGAGCACAGGTTTCCCTGGGAGCTATCCGGCGGCATGAGGCAGCGCGCCTCGATCTGCCGCGCGTTGCTTGCAGATCCGAATTTGCTGCTGATGGACGAACCATTCGGCGCGCTGGACGCCATGACCCGGGATGACCTGAACGTCGAACTTGCGCAGATCTGGCAGGACACGCGCAAGACACTGCTGTTCATCACGCATTCCATCGTCGAGGCGGTCTTTCTTTCGGACCGCGTGGTGATGATGAGCCGGGCGCCCGGAATGATCGTCGATACGATAACGATCGATCTGCCGCGGCCGCGGCGGCTTGCCGTGCGCGACAGCGCGGAATTCGCCAGCTATGTGCATCGCATACGGCATCATTTTGCCGCGCTGGGAATTGTCAAGGAATGAGCGCGCTGTTCAAACGCCTGTTCGGCGGCGACAGCGAGGCACGCGATATCGTCATCGTGCTGGCGGTGTCGTTGTTGCTGTGGGAGGCAGGCGTACGCTTGTTTCAGCCGTCGCCATTGATCCTGCCGGCGCCAAGCGCGATCGTAGTGGCCTTTATGGAAACGCCGCTGCTATTTCTCCGTCATCTCGGTTTCACGCTTCTTATGACGCTGATTGGCTTCGGCTTGTCGGTTGTGCTCGGTGTCGCGCTTGCCGTGGGGATCGTGTACTCGCGGCTCCTCGAACGTACGGTGTATACGCTTCTCGTCGCGCTCAATTCGATTCCGAAGGTGGCGCTGGCGCCGTTGTTCGTGATCTGGATGGGGACCGGACCCGAACCGAAGGTCGCGATCGCCCTGATGCTCGGCATCTTTCCCATCGTGATCGATACGGTGCTCGGCCTGCGCTCCGTCGATCCAGACATGCTCTCGCTCGCGCGCGTCTCCAAGGCCTCGTCCTGGGCCGTGCTGACCAAGATCCGGTTTCCGTGCGCGCTACCCAGTCTGTTTGCCGGCATGAAGGTCGCCATTTCGTTTGCATTGGTTGGCGCGCTGGTCGGAGAGTTCGTTGCCGGCAGCTACGGCATCGGTTTCCAGATCCTCGTTGCGCAGGGGAATTTCGACACCGTCCGGGTGTTCGTCTCGCTGTTGCTGCTCGGTATCGTGGGCACGATCCTGTTTTTCCTGGTCGATTATGCCGAACGCTTGCTGCTGCCATGGCACGTTTCGCAGCGTGCCCGGCATGAGCGTTCTGCCGATCGCGCATGATAGCTCGCTCCCGCTTGCTCGGCACGATTGCCTTGGTGACAACAGCCGCATTGTGGGGCAGCAATCATGTGGTGGCCCGGGCGGCTCGGGAAATCGTCCCGCTGCCTGCCTTGGTGTTCTGGCGATGGGCGATTGCGGCGAGTGCACTAACCCTCATTGCGTGGCCGTCATGCCGAAAGGCATGGCCCGAGATTCGTCCAAGACTGAGAGAATTGACCATAGGAGGAGCCATAGGGGTTGGATTGTTCTCCTATTTGCTTCTCGGTGGTGCCTACCAAAGCCTCGCCATTGAGGTCGGATTTATCAACGCCACCACGCCGATGTGGGTATTGCTGATCGGCTTGTTGATGGGTCGGCAGTCGACAGACGAGGCGATCAAACCGGAAGTGATCGGAGGATTGGCGCTCGCCTTCTTCGGCACGATTCTGATCATCACAAAGGGACACGTTGAAGCGATTACCGAATTGCAGTTCAACCTCGGCAATTTGTGGTCGCTGCTGGCAGCCATGTCATTTGCGTGGTTCTCGATCCAGGTCCGCGAATGGAGTCAAACCATCGCGCCGCTGCCGCTCACTGTCGTCACAGGATGGGCTGGCCTTCTGTTCGTGATGTTGCCGGTCTATGTAGTTTGGATCCTGTGTGGCGGTGCGTGGCTCTCCTGGGAGTCCGCCAATTCATCCTATGCCCTGATCGCGATCGGGTACACAGCACTTGCGCCGACCATGCTCGGTAACTTGTTCTACCTGTTCGGCGTTGCGACCAATGGTCCGGCGCAGGCTGCGACTTTTCTCTACCTTAGTCCGCTTTTTTCTGCGGCTCTCGCTGTGGCGTGGCTTGGCGAACAGATCGCGTGGTTCCATTTCGTCGGCGTCACGGCCATTCTGCTGGGACTGTTTTTTGTCAGCCGGCCGAAGAAGGCGGCGAGCCGTTGAACCAAGCGGCGGCCCGAAGGCCGCCGTTGTCGCCAGTGTCGCAGCCCGCCTCAGGCCGTCTTGATCCAGACGGCCTTGACGTTGAGATACTCCTCCACATGCTGCTTGCCGGATTCCCGGCCATAGCCGCTCATCTTGTAGCCGCCGAAGGGTACAGCGGGGTCCATCGCCTGGTAGCAATTGACCCAGACCGAACCGGCACGCAGCGCCCTGGCCACCTGATGCGCCTTGCTGACATTGGTAGTCCAGACGCCCGAGCCGAGACCGAAGGTCGTGGCGTTGGCGCGCTTGATCAACTCGTCACTGTCCTTGAAGGAGATCGCGGAGATCACGGGACCGAAGATTTCCTCCTGCGCGATCCGCATGTTGTCCAGCACATTTGCGAACACGGTCGGCTGCACGAAATAGCCCTTGGCCAGTGCGCCTTCGGTCAGGCGTCCGCCGCCGGCCACGGCTTTGGCGCCTTCCTGCTGGCCGATGGCGAGATAGCCGGACACGCGCTCCATCTGCTGCTCGGAGACCAGCGGACCGATCTGCGTATTCGGATCGAGGCCGTTGCCGACCTGCAGTTTCTTGCCGAACTCGGCGACGCGGCCGACGAATTCGTCGTAGATCTTGCTCTCGACGAACAGGCGCGTGCCGGCGCTGCAGATCTGCCCGGAATTGGCGAACACCGCCATCGCGGCGCCCGGTACGGCGGCATCGAGATCGGCGTCAGCAAACACGATGTCGGGCGACTTGCCGCCAAGCTCCAGCGACACGCGCTTGAGATTGCCGGCCGAGGCGCGGATAATCGACTGGCCCGTGACGTGCGAGCCGGTGAACGCGACCTTGTCGACGTCGGGATGCGAGGCGAGCGCCGCACCGGCGGTCTCGCCATAGCCCGGCACGACATTGATGACGCCGGGCGGAACGCCGGCTTCCATTGCAAGCTCGGCGAGCCGCAGCGAGGTGAGAGGCGCCTCTTCCGCGGGCTTGAGCACCACGGTACAGCCGGTTGCGATCGCCGGGCCGATCTTCCAGACAGTGGCGGCCAGCGGGCCGTTCCAGGGAATGATCGCGCCGACGACGCCGACGGGTTCCTTCAGCGTGTAGGAAAAGATTTCGCCGGGCAGCGAGTTCTCGATGGTCTCGCCATGCAGCGCCGTGGCCTGGCCTGCATAATAG
>DASWVJ010000055.1:0-27381 GCA_036406295.1 Bradyrhizobium sp. | reverse complement strand
GGCCTGGTCTTCCCGATTCCTCGGACCGCACCTCCTGGGACCGCACCCGCTTAGCCGGTGATGGCGGCTTGCCTGCCATCCAATTCTGCTATGGCTGATTGACGGGAATGCGATGGGCAAGGCGCCCGTCGCCGTGCAATCCTTGACCATCAAGGAACAGCACGGCGGCAAGCGCCCGAAGCCAGGGGGATTCGATCGGCATGACTGTCACCATTGCAGCGACAAGTGTGGCGAAGCCGCCGTCGGGAGCTTTCAAGAGCGCGCCGACATCCATCATCTCGGACAATCTGGCGCGCCTCGCCGGCTCCGTCGGGCTGAGACCCTTTCATCGCGGAGGCAGGATGGTCGGCACCGCGTTCACGGTGCGGACCCGACCCGGCGACAATCTCGCCATCCACCGCGCGCTCGAGATGGTTGGCCCCGGCGACGTGATCGTTGTCGATGGCGGCGGCGACGAGACGCGCGCGCTGGTCGGCGAGATCATGAAGAACATTGCCGAATATCGCGGCGCCAGCGGCTACGTGATCGACGGCGCGATCAGAGACGTCGCGGCATTCGCCGCCTCGGACTTCCCGTGCTTCGCGCGCGCGGTGATCCACCGCGGTCCCTACAAGAGCGGGCCTGGCGACATCAACGTGCCGGTCTCGATCGGTGGCGCCGTGATATCGCCTGGCGACATCGTCGTCGGCGACGAGGATGGCGTGGTGTCCTTCTCGCAAGCCGCAGCGCCGGCCTTGCTCGAGGCGGTCAAGGCGCAGGTCGCGCGCGAGGAGGCGACGCTGCTGTCGATCCGCGAGGGCCGCTATCAGGGCAGCTATGGCAAGGCCTGATCGACGTCAACCGATAGCGAAGGAAGAACGATGAGCCAGCGCAGCGAATTCCACAATCTCGACAATCCCGCCGACGGCCTGCTCCGCGAGCTCGCGGCCGGCGTTACGACGCGCATCTTCGCCGGCGAGCACGCGATGCTCTCGGTGGTGACGATCGCGCCGAACGCGCAAGGCACCCTGCACCATCACCCCGAGGAGCAATGGGGCGTGTTGCTGGAGGGTTCGGCGATCCGCGTCCAGGGCGGCGAGGAGATCGAGGTGAAGAAGGGCGATTTCTGGCGCACCCCCGGAAACGTGCCGCATACGATGCGGGCTGGACCGCAGGGCGCCCGCGTGCTTGACATTTTCAGCCCGCCACGGCCGGAGTACAAGAAGCCGGGTTCGGGCTTCGGGACAAGCTGACGCAAGAAAAATAAGCGCGGCGGCATCGGGAGGAGACGATGAAGATCACGAGACGCGACGTGCTCGCGGGCGCGGCAGCAATGGCCGTTGCGCCGGCATGGGCGCAATCGAACACCATGACGCTGGTGGTGCCGTTTCCGCCGGGCGGATCGACCGACGCGCTGGCGCGGATGCTGCAGGCCCCGCTGCAGACCAGACTGAACCGCGTCGTTATCGTGGAGAACAAGTCGGGCGCCGCCGGCTCGATCGGCGCGGCGCAGGTTGCGAAAAGCGCGCCGGACGGATCCTCGCTGCTGGTGACCTTCGATTCCCATGCGGTGATTCCCACCATCCTGGAAAAGCCGCCGCTCGACGTCGAGCGCGACCTGGTGCCGGTGTTGCTGGTAGGCACGGCGCCTTACGTGATCGCAGCCAATGCCGACCTGCCCTACAAGAGCTTTGCTGACGTCGTTGCCGCGGCGAAGGCCAAGCCCGGCTCGGTGAAATACGCTTCCGTCGGCATCGGTACGCTTGGCCATCTCGCCATGACCCTGCTCGGCAGCAAGGCCGGCGTCGACCTGCAGCACGTACCCTATCGCGGCGGGGGACCGGCCATGAACGACGTGCTCGGCGGCCATGTCGACCTGATCGCAGGCTCGGCCGCGCTGATCACGCCGCAGCTCGAGGGCGGCAGGCTGCGGCCGATCCTGCAACTCGGCCGCGAGCGGCTGCCGGCACTTAAGGACACGCAGACCGCGATCGAAGCCGGCTTCCCCGATTTCGAGACGCTGGCCTGGTGGGGCGTCTTCGCGCCCAAGGGCACGCCGGGCGATGTCACCGGCAAGATGGCGAAGGAGATCCGCGAAATTCTCAGCGAACCCTCCGCGAGCAGCAAATTGCGCGAGACGCAGATGATGACGCTGATCCTCAGCGACGGCGCCGAGTTCAACGCCTTCTTCACAAAGCAGCTCACTTTCTGGGGCAAGGTCGTCCGCGACAACAACATCAAGGCGAGCGGCTGATTTGCCGCCGCCTCAGGCGGAGCGATGGTCTCGGCGCAAGAATTGAAATTTGCCGTCGGCAGCGCCGGGAATGTCTCGGCGCTGCTGATGCGGCCCGAAGCGGCACGGGCCTGCTATGTGCTGGCCCACGGTGCGGGCGCCGGCATGCGCCACGCTTCCATGGAGGCAATCGCGATGGGTCTCGCCGAGCGCGGCATCGCGACGCTACGCTATCAATTCCCCTATATGGAGAAGGGCAGCAAGCGGCCCGACCCGCCGGCACTCGCGCAGGCAACCGTGCGCGCGGCGGTGGCGGAGGCCGCGGTGGTTTGCGCGGGGTTGCCGCTGTTCGCGGGCGGAAAATCCTTTGGCGGGCGGATGACCTCGCAGGCCCAGGCGAAGGCGTCGCTCGAGGGTGTGAGGGGCCTGGCCTTCTTCGGCTTTCCCTTGCATCCCGCAGGAAAGCCCTCGGCAGAGCGGGCGGATCATCTCGCCCAGGTCAAAATGCCGATGCTGTTCTTGCAGGGCACGCGCGATGCGTTGGCGGAATTGCGCCTGCTGGAACCGTTGGTCAAAGGCCTCGGTCGCGAGGCGACGCTGCATCTAGTCGAAGGCGCCGATCATTCCTTCCATGTGCTGAAGAGCTCGGGACGCAATGACCGCGACGTGCTGGTCGAGATTCTCGATGCCTTCGCGGCGTGGGTGGATGAGGTCGTTCGCTAATGCTTCCCCGACGTTGTCCCGGCTCGCGCTGGCCGGGACGACAGCCAGTCTTGTTGCGCGTCGTGTGCGCGTGGAATTTGCACCGCGCTCAGGTCGAGCGCAGACCATAGATCTTGTCGCGCAGGCGTCGCATGCCGGCGAGCCAGCGGTCGCGGTTGGCTGCCTTGCGCTTCATGTATTCGTCGACCTGCGGATGCGACAAGATCAGGAAGCGCTCTTCCTCCATCGCCGCGATGACGATGCGCGCGACTTCCTCCGGCTGCATCACGCCGTCCACCCGCGCCGCGCTCGGTCCCGGCGTGGTCATGCCGGTTTGCACCGATTGCGGGCATAGCACGGAAACGCGGATGCCGCGGTCGCCATATTGAATCGCGAGATGCTCGGCCAGCGCCACGGCCGCGTTCTTGGTCACGCCATAGGGCATGGAGTTGAGCGAGGCGAGCAGGCCTGCGGCGGACGCTGTGTTGAGCAGATAGCCCGAGCCGCGCGCCAGCATGCCGGGAAGCAGGGCCCGTGTTGCAAACACGTGGCTCATTACATGCACGCGCCAGCTCACGTCCCAATCGGCATCGGATGCGGTCTCCTGTCCCTTGCGCGACAGGCCGGCATTGGAGAAGAAGACATCGACCGGGCCGTATTTTGCCTCTGCGGCCGCGATCAGGGCCTTGACGTCTTCTTCCAGGCCGACATCGGCGGTGACCGCAAGGCCGTCGATATCGCCGGCGACCGCAGCCAGCCGCTCGCGCGAGGTCTTGAGATCGGCGACCACCACGCCGCGCGCGCCGGCCGCGGCATAGGCGCGCGCCACCGCCTCTCCGATGCCGCTCGCGCCGCCGGTGACGACACAGACCTTGCCCTTCACTTGCATGTGCTGGTTTCCCCGTTCTTGTCGTTGCCCCGAATTTCGTCAGGGCGCATATAACCCCTTGCCCCGCGCGCGCTGGACGGCGAGGGCACCCATCAGGTCCATCATCGGTGTCGAAAGATTGGCGGCGCGCGCGAAGGCCGCCGGTGCGCGCACCAGTGCGTCGATCTCCATGGCGCGGCCGAGCTCGTAATCCTGCAGGATCGACGGCTTGTGGTTCGGCGCCGGCCCCGTGCGGGTGACGCGCTTGACGTTGGGGTAGCAGCTCTGCGCAATCGAATTCGCCTCATCGAGCAGATGCGGGATCACGTCCTTGAGTGCCGGTTCATCCCGCACCGCGCGGGCGGTCTGGCCGGTGAGCAGGCACATGATCGACATCGACATGTTGGTGAGCAGCTTTGACCAGATGGTCTCCCTGATCTGCGCCACCGCGGCGGACGCAAACTGCGCGGCTTCCAGCACGGAACGCAGCTGCGCGATCCGCTCGCCTTCACGGTCGTCGCATTCGCCGACCAGCAGCATGTTGCGCTCGGGCGAGAGGTTTTCCACCATGCCCGGCGCGATCACCTCGTTCGACGAAAAGATCACCCCGCCGATGATCCGCTCTTTCGCAATCGCCGCGCGCAAGGCGCCTCCCGGATCGAGGAACGAGAGGTCGGGCGTCGCGGGGTGATCCCTGGGCAGGCCGATGTCGTACCACCAGGGAATGCCGTTTTGCGCGAACACGATCGCGGTGTGGTCCGTCAGCAGCGGCTTGACACCGGCCGCGAGCGCGGCCACGCCGGTCGCCTTCAACGTGCTGATCACAAAATCCTGCGGCCCGAGGTCGGCCGGGTTGTCGGAGGCCTTGACGGCTGCCTTGAATTCATTGCCGCCCACGCGCAGCGTCAGGCCGTTCTTTTGCACGGCGGCCAGATTCGGCCCGCGCATCACACAGGAAACCTCGTTGCCGGCGCGCGCCAGCCGCAGCGCCAGATGGCCGCCGACGGCGCCCGCGCCGAAAATGCAGATGCGCATGGAATGTCCCGTTCACGGATGGAGTGTCAGTTTCCACATCCACGCACCCCGGCGCAACCGGGGCATGCAGCCAGCGCGACCGGGGTCGCGCAGAAAGGGATGGATCGCGCGCTGCGCACTACGCATAGTGCCGCGCAACAATCGACGAAGCAAAGGAACGTCCATGCCGGCCAACCCAGTCCTGTGGAATCTCGATGACCGTGGGGTCGCCACCGTCACGCTCAACCGCCCGGAGGTCAACAACGCCTATGACGGCGCGCTGATCCAGGGCGTGCTCGCGGCGATGGACGACCTCGGCACGAAGCCGCTGCGCGTCGTCGTGCTCAAGGGCAATGGCCGGCACTTTCAGGCCGGCGCGGACCTCAGATGGATCAACAGCGTGCGGCCGCAATCGCCCCAGGAGAACGAGGCGGCTTCGCGCGCGACCTTCGAGGCGGTGCAGCGGCTCAATACGCTGCCGGTGCCGACGGTGGCGCTGGTGCAGGGCGGCTGCTTCGGCGGCGGCACCGGCGTGATCGCAGCCTGCGACATCGTGATCGCCGCCGACAATGCGCTGTTCTCGATCACCGAGGTGCGCTGGGGGCTGACGGCCGCGATCATCATCCCGCAGCTTTGCGACGCCATCGGCGTGCGCCAGGTGCGACGCTATGCGCTGACCGGCGAGCGCTTCGGCGCCGAGGAGGCGCGCCGGATCGGGCTTGTGCACGAGGTGGTGAAGCTCGCCGAGCTCGATAGCGCCGGCGACAAGGTGGTCGAGCAACTCCTGGCCAACGCGCCGGAGGCGCTGGCGGAAACCAAGCGGCTGGCGATGGAAAGCTCGTTCGGCGGCATGGCCGTGGATGATGCGGCCTATGCGCGCCTCGTGCACCTGCACTCCGCCAAGCGTCAGACCGCAGAAGCTGCCGAAGGCCTTGCGTCCTTTGCCGAGAAGCGGGCGGGACGATGGAGCGCGAAGGCTTAAAGCTCAGCAGCCGCGGCAGATGCTGCGCAGGCTGCGGTAGACCTCCGCATCTTCCCGCCGCATCTGCTGCAGCGTCTCCAGTTCCCTGCTGCTCGTCGTCGGCTCCGGCTTGCGCCGCGCCGCCAGTTCCGCCTCCTGCTTCGTGTAACAGGCTTCCCGCTCGGCCTTGGCCTGGATGAACCGGCAATTCTGCTCGATCGCCAGCGCGGGCGCGGCGACGGCAACAAGGGCGAGCGAGAGGGCGAGGAGCAGCTTCAAGGGCGTCGGTCCTTCTCCCGTCTGTCTTCCCAATTCCGGGTGGCGGGAGCAAGGCCAACTGTTCTCGGCCAGTGACTATTTCTGGCTGGCGATGAAGGCGGCGAGATCGGCTGCCGCGCTACGGCTCAATCCGATGTCCGGCATCTTCGGATGCGGGTCGAGCAGGAAGGTTGCGACCTTTGTTTCGTCAAAGTCGGGTTTCCTGGCGATGCTCGCAAATGCCGGCGCTTCCGTGACTGCCATCGGCTGGTTGGCGCCGATCGCGTGGCACGATTGGCACCAGCGCTCGGCGAGCTGCTTGCCGACGGTTGCATCGCCCGCCGCGGCAAGGGATGGCAGGCCCATTACTGCGAATGCGGCGAGAGCGCCGCTGAAGCAAGTTACGATTTTCATTCCTGGATTCCTACTTTGCCTCGACCGCGCGATGCAGCGCGGCCAGCCGTTCGATCAGCATATCACGGTGCGGTTCCTCGGCGGGGATCCGCGACGCTGTGGCGGCGAGCTGGGCGAAAATGTCGGCCAGCAGTCCGTAATTGACGTGCAGATGAACGGACTTCCGCACGTCGGGATCGCCGGGGCGTTCCAGAACGAGGCCTACTCCAACCGGATCGAACGCGGCCTCGAAGCGTGATGAGCGCTCGAACGTGCCGCTGTAGAACTTGTCGGGATATTCGAGGGCAACCTCGGCCTTGTCCAGAATATGCTTCATCGTCCGCTCCGGAGGATCGCCGCCGAGACTAGACCTTGTGAAGCCGGACCGGTTGATTTGGCGCAAGGCTCGATGGCAAAAGGACCATCGTGCTTGCCAGGATGCGCCTGGCTTTCCAAGGGATGATCGGATTTGCCGCCGGGAACCATAACAGAACCTGCACGGCAGGTGCCCGTCTACGGGGAATACGAAGTCGCCGTGCTCGGCGGCGGGCCCGCGGGCATCGCCGCGGCGGTGGCGGCGGCGCGCGCAGGCCGGCGCACGCTCCTGATCGAGCGCTACGGTTTTCTCGGCGGCATGGGCACGGCGGCGGGCGTCACCAATTTCTGCGGGCTGCACGCCAATGTGCATGGAAAGATGCATCGGGTAGTGCAGGGCATCGCCTCTGATCTGCTCGAGCGGATCGATCGGCTCGGCGGGCTGAACGCGCCGCATCTGATCCTGGGCAAGATCCTTGCCCAGGCCTATGACACCGCGGCCTACAAGATCGCGGCCGATGATCTCTTTGCGCATCACAAGGTCGATATCCTCTTCCATGCGCTCGGCGCCGGCGTCGTCATGCAGGACGAGCGCCATATCGATGCACTGATGATGGAGACCAAGGCCGGACGTCAGGCCGTGCGCGCGGGCATCTTCATCGACTGCTCCGGCGACGGCGATCTCGCGGCCTGGGCGGGCGCGCCGTTCGAGATCGGCGACAATGCCGGCCACATGCTCTATCCCTCCATGATGTTCCGCCTCAACGGCATCGACCCGGAGAAGGCGGGGGAGGCGTGGCGGACCATTCCTGATCTGATGGAGAAGGCAGTCGCCGCCGGCACGCACAAATTCCCGCGCAAGGGCGCGATCGTGCGGCCGCAGAAATCCGGCATCGAATGGCGGGTGAACTTTACGCAATTGGCGCGCAAGGATGGCCGTGCCATCAATGGCATCGAGCCAGACGATCTCACCCGCGGCGAGATCGACGGACGCAGGCAGGCGATCGAGGCGTTCGAATTCCTGCGCACCGTGCCGGGGTTTGAAAACTCCTACATCGTAGACCTTCCGCCGCAGCTCGGTATCCGCGAGACGCGGCGCGTGGTCGGCGGCTATATGCTCTCCGGCGAGGATGTGCTCGGCTGCTCCTCGTTCGACGACTCCATCGGCGTCAATGGCTGGCCGATGGAATCCCATGTCGCGGGCGACGTCGTCTTCAAGTTCCCGCCGATCCCCCAGTCGCGCGGCTTCAACGAATTGCCCTATCGCATGCTGGTGCCGGAGCGCATCGACAATCTGCTGGTCGCCGGCCGCTGCGCCTCGATGACCCATGACGGGCAGTCGGCGGCTCGGGTCTCCGGCGCCTGCTTTGCGATGGGGGAGGCGGCGGGCACTGCGGCGGCGCTGGCCTTGTCGGGCAATACGATTCCGCGAGACATTGCGACGGAAAAGTTGCAACAACGGCTGAAAGAGCAGGGTGCCTTTATCGGGCGGGACCAGAAGGTGCCGGAGGGATTGTAGGGCGGGTTAGCCAACGGGTCGCGCGAATGCGCGCCCGATGACAGGCTCCACGTAACCCGCCGAAGGTCGCGAGAGGGCGGATTACGCTTCGCTAATTCGCCCTGCGAAAAGACGGACGGAGGAAGCGGATGCAGGGAATGTTGCGGCTCGCGCTCGCGGGCTTGCTGGCGCTGGCGGCGAGCGGGATTGCACGGGCCGATGATGCGTTGAAGGCGAAGATCGGTGTGCTCCGCCTGTCGTCATCGGCGCCGGTGTTCATCGCGCAGGACAAGGGCTATTTCCGCGAGGCCGGGCTCGATATCGAGCTGAAATTCTTCGACGCGGCACAGCCGATCGCGGTCGCGACCACTTCCGGAGACGTCGATTTCGGCATCACGGCGTTCACCGCCGGGCTCTACAACCTCGCCGGTAAGGGCACGCTGAAGGTGATCGGCGGCATGAGCCGCGAGAAGGCCGGCTATCCCCTGATCGGCTACTTTGCCAGCAACAATGCATACGCCGCCGGCCTGAAGACGCCAAAGGATCTTTCCGGCAAGCGCGTGGCGGTCACACAAGTCGGCTCCAGCTTTCATTATTCGCTCGGCCTGCTCGCCGACAAATACAAGTTCAAGCTCGTGGACGTGAAGGTGCTGCCGCTGCAGTCGCTGTCGAACGCTGCCGCCGCGCTGAAGGGCGAGACCGTCGATGCCGCGCTGCTGCCGGTGTCGACCGCGCGCCCGCTGATGGAGACCGATGGCGCAAAATTCCTGGGCTGGGTCGGCGACGAGACGCCGTGGCAACTCGGCGCGGTGTTCGCTTCGCCGAAGACACTGACCAACAAGCCGCTGGTGACGAAACTGCTTGCCGCGCTCGACCGCGCCGACCGCGAATATCACGACGTGATCCTGGCCTCGGTGAAAGACGGCAAGGCCGAGATCAACGACAAGACCAGGCCGCTGCTCGAGATCATCGCCAAATATACCAACCTGCCGGTCGAGCAGGTGGTCGGCAACTGCGCCTATATCGATCCCGACGGAAAGCTGGATGTGAAGAACGTCGGCAACCAGATCGAATGGCTGCAGGAGCAGGGATTCGTGGACAAGGGATTTTCGGTGGATGCGATCCTCGCCAGGGAATATGTGAAGCCGGATTGACAGATGAGCCGGCGGCCTCATGGTTCGAGATGCGCGGCAAGCCGCGCTCCTCACCATGAAGGGAGGCAGGTGCCGTGTTTCCCCTCATGGTGAGGCGCCGCAACGCGGCGTCTCGAACCATGAGGCCCGTACAGACGTTGCCAAGGACCCAATGGACCTGATCGCCGACCATATCAGCCACCGTTTCGGCGCGCTCGACGTGCTCGATGACGTCTCGTTCGAGGTCGCGGCGGGCGAGGTTGTGGCGATCGTCGGTCCCTCCGGTTGCGGCAAGAGCACGCTGCTCTCGATTCTCGGCGGGTTGCTGCAGCCGACGAAGGGCGCGGCCGAGCTGCGCGGCGCGCCGCCGGCGGGCAGTCTCAATCCGCTGACCTTCGTGTTCCAGGATTTTGCGTTGCTGCCGTGGTGCACGGTGGAAGAGAACGTGGCGTTTCCACTGCAGCACACCGGCCTTTCCGCAGGCGAGCGCCGCGCGGTCATCGACGATGCGCTGCGCCGCACGGGGCTCGCCGATTTCCGCGGCGCGCATCCAAAGCAGCTTTCCGGCGGCATGCGCCAGCGCGTCGGGATTGCCCGCGCGCTCGCGGTGCGGCCGGCGATCCTGCTGATGGACGAGCCGCTGTCGGCGCTGGATTCGCAGACCCGCGAGCTGCTGATGGAGGATTTTGTCCGCCTGCTCGCCGACGGCGCGATGGGCGCAGTCTATGTCACGCACAATCTGGAAGAAGCCGTGCGGCTGGCCGACCGCATCGTGGTGCTGTCGCGCCGGCCGGGCCGAGTGCGCGAGACCGTGACCATCCCGATGGCGCGCGGCGAACGCGGCGCGGCCGAGGCGCGCAGCCAAATGATGGCGCTGCAAGGCGAATTGTGGTCGCTGATCCGCAAAGAGGCAATCGATGCCGAACGCGAGGTACAGCATGCTTGACCGCGCCCCGCAGGATGCCGAGGGCGCAGCGGCGGAAAAGCCGCGACCCGTCGCGTTTCGCGGTGCAGGCTTTGTGCCGAGCGGAGGCCGCTACAGTGGCTGGATCGCGCTCGCGCTCATCGTGGCGCTGTGGCAGCTCGCCGGCAGCGCGGGCTGGGTCAATCCCCTGTTCCTGCCGGCGCCGTCGGCGATTGCGGTCGCGATGTGGAAGCTCGCCGCGTCAGGCGCGCTGTGGCAGCACATCTCCTGGTCGATCATGCGGATCGGCTCCGGCTGGATCATCGGCACGGCAGCCGGCGTGCTGGTCGGCTTTGCGATCGGGCTGTCGACGCTGGCGCGCAGCGTCGGCATCACCTTCATCTCGGCGCTGTTTCCGATCCCGAAGATCGCGCTGCTGCCGCTCCTGATCCTCTGGCTGGGGATCGGCGAGGAGCCCAAGATCGCGACCATTGCGCTCGGGGTGTTCTTCTCCACCGCCATCTCGGTCTATAGCGGCGTCGACGCGGTACCGCGCAACCTCATTCGCATGGCGCAGAGTTTCAACGTGCCCTTCCACGCCATCGTGCGGCGGGTGATCTGGCCGGGCGCGTTGCCCTCGATCCTCGCCGGCTTTCGCATCACCGCGTCGGTGGCGCTACTCTTGGTGGTGAGCGCCGAGATGATCGGCGCGCAATTCGGCATCGGCGCCTTCGTGCTGCAGGCGGGCAATCTGATGCAGACGGATCAGTTGCTCGCGGGCGTCGTGATCCTCAGCGTGTTCGGGCTCGTGGTGGGGAAGCTGATCAATTTACTCGAAGCGCGGCTGCTGCACTGGCGGTGAGGGTCGGCCGCCAGTAGCAACAACACTCGTCATGGCCGGGCTTGACCCGGCCATCCACGTCTTTGACTACCGCGGAAAAGAAAGTCGTGGATGCCCGGGTCAAGCCCAGGCATGACGAAGGAGAAAGCGCGCCGCGATGTCCTAAGCGTTGCCGCGATCTTCCCGGAACAGATCCAGCTTCTGCTGCACCGGCCGGTCCGAGAAGCTGAACAGCACCGAATCCACATCAGCCTCGTGCGTGAGCCAGCGCCAGCTCGGCACCACGAAGAGGTCGCGCGGTCCCCACTCAAAAGTCTGGTCGCCGACCCGGGTGCGTCCCTTGCCTTCGATCGCGGCGAACACGGTGGCATCGGTCGAGCGATAGCGCGCGGTCTTGAAGCCCTTGGGCAGGAGCTGGATGAAGGTGCCGATGGTCGGCATGGCGTAATCGCCGGTCTCGGGGTTGGAAAACTTCAACTTCAGCCCGTGGCAGGCGTCCCACTCGTTGCGGGCCTTGGCGCGCTCCAGCGCCTCGCGGGTGTGACTGTAGGGATAGTTGAAGATCGGGGAGGTCTTCGACTTCCGGGTCTCGCCGACCGGCAGCAAATTGTGGCCGTAGCGCGCAAAGCTGTCGCCCACGGGCTTCGAAATCTTCTGCTGGTCTTCCTTCGCGCCCTCGGCAAAGGAGGCGTCGAGAAATTGCACGATCGGGATGTCGAGCCCGTCGAGCCAGAACATCGGCTCATTGGTCTCGTTGGAATGGTCGTGCCAGGTCATCGACGGCGTGATGACGAAGTCGCCGGGCTCCATCGCGGTGCGCTCGCCATCGACCGAGGTATAGGCGCCATGGCCTTCCAGCACGAAGCGCAGCGCCGACTGGCTGTGGCGATGCGCCGGCGCGATATCGCCGGGCACCACCATCTGCACCCCCGCGAACAGCGAGGTCGTGATCTTGGACTGGCCGCGCAGGCCGGGATTCTCCAGCACCAGCACGCGCCGCTCGGCTTCCTTGGCGGTGATGAGTTTTCCCGCCTCGTTCATGTAGGCGCGGATGGCGTCGAACTTCCACAGATGCGGCTGGCAAGCGCTGCGCGGCTCCGGGGTGATGATGTCGCTCATCACATTCCACAGTGCGGAGAGATTTTCGCCGTCGATCTTCTTGTAGAACGCCTCGCGTTCCGGAGTCTTCTGCACGGCTTCCATGGCTGGCCTCCCGGTTATTCTTGTCAGCTCTATTGATTGACAGTATACTGACAATATGGCTAGCGTCAACGTAAGCCAACGAACAAGAAGCGAGGGAGGTTCCTTTGAAGCTGCACGGCTATTTTCGCAGCAGCGCGGCCTACCGGGTCAGGATCGCCTTGAATCTCAAGGGCCTCTCTGCCGACCACCTGCCGCATCATCTTCGCAAGGGCGAACAGACCGCACCAGGCTATCTCGCGCTCAACCCGCAGGGACTGGTGCCGACGCTGGAAGACGACGAAGGCACCGTGCTCACTCAGTCGCTCGCCATCATCGAATGGCTCGATGAGACCCACCCCACGCCGCCGCTGTTGCCCCTGGACGCGCTGCAGCGGGCGAAGGCGCGCGCCTTCGCGCTGGCGATCGCCTGCGACATCCACCCGGTTCAGAACTTGAAGGTGCTGGCGCGGCTGCGCCAGCTCGGCCTGCCCGAGGAGAAGGTGACGGAATGGGCGGCCTGGGCCAATCGCGAGGGGCTCATCGCCTGCGAAAAGCTGATCGCCGGGGAGCCCGGCCCGTTCTGTTTCGGCGGGGTGCCGACCATCGCCGATCTCTGCCTGGTACCGCAGCTTGCCAACGCGCGGCGCTTCGGCGTCGATGTGTCCGCCTTTCCGCGGCTGCTGCAGGCCGAAGCCGCCGCGAAAGCCATGCAGGCGTTTGCCGATGCAGCGCCGGACAAGCAGCCCGATGCCGAGTAAGCCCGCGTCCATCACCATGGACGCGGTCTATGCCGCGCCCGGCTATCTGTTCCGCCGCATGCAGCAGATCGCGGTCGCGCTGTTCATCGAGGAGTGCAAGGCGTTCGAGCTCACGCCGGTGCAATACGCCGCGCTGATCGCGATCCATACCCATCCCGGCATCGATGCGACGCGCCTGTCGGCCGTGATCGCCTTCGACCGCTCGACGCTCGGCAGCGTGATCGAGCGGATGGAGGCGAAGAAGCTGATCGAGCGAAGGCCCTCGCCGGAGGACAAGCGGGTCAAGTTGCTGTACCTCACCAAGGCGGGCGCCGCGATCCTGCGCAACATCATGCCGTCGGTGGAGAAAGCGCAGGCGCGCATGTTGCAGCCGCTGAAACCGGCCGACCGCAAGGTGCTGCTGGCGCTCTTGACGCAGCTCGTCGACCTCAACAACGAGGCCTCGCGCGTGCCGCTGCGCGCCGAGAATGCCCTCGAACATCTCGGCAAGTCGGGCTGATGGCGATCGCCGGCCAGAAACCTGTGCTGATCGCCGGCGGCGGCATCGGCGGCCTTGCGACCGCGATGGGCCTAGCGCAAAAGGGCATCCGTTCCATTCTGCTGGAGAAGGCTTCGAAGCTCGGCGAGATCGGCGCCGGCATCCAGCTCGGGCCGAATGCATTCCACGCTTTCGACTATCTTGGCGTCGGCGAAGCCGCGCGCGGCATGGCCGTATATATCGACCAGTTGCGCTTGATGGATGCGCTGACAGCCGAAGAGATCACCCATGTCGATCTTGGCGAGGCTTTTCGTGCGCGCTTCCGCAATCCATATGCGGTGGTGCACCGCGGCGATCTGCACGGCGTATTCCTGCGCGCCTGCGAGAGGAGCGAGCTGATCGAGCTGCGCGTGAGCTCGGAAGTCTTGGACTACGAGCAGGACGGCTCATCGGTAACAGTGCGGATCGCCAATGGCGACCGCGTCACCGGATCGCTGCTGGTCGGCGCCGATGGGCTGTGGTCGAACATCCGCAAGCAGGTCACCGCCGACGGGCGGCCGCGCGTGTCCGGGCACACGACCTATCGCTCGGTGATCCCGACCGAACAGATGCCGGAAGACCTGCGCTGGAATGCGGCGACACTATGGGCCGGGCCGAAATGCCACATCGTGCATTACCCGCTCTCGGGCTGGAAGGTGTTCAACCTCGTCGTCACCTATCACAATGACGCGCCGGAGCCGGTTGCAGGCCAACCGGTGTCGGCAGAAGAGGTGATGAAGGGCTTTGGTCACGTGCATGAACGCGCGCAGAACATCATCCGCCACGGCAGGGACTGGAGGCTCTGGGTGCTGTGCGACCGTGATCCCGCCGAGCGCTGGATCGACGGCCGCGCTGTGCTGCTCGGCGATGCCGCCCATCCCATGCTGCAATATTTCGCACAAGGCGCCTGCCAGGCGATGGAGGATGCGGTCTGCCTGTCGCATATGCTGGCGAACCACGACGACCACGCATCGGCGCTGGAAGCCTATCGCGCGCAGCGTTTCGCGCGCACCGCGCGCGTGCAGCTGATGTCGCGCGCCATCGGCGAGCACATCTATCATCCCGCCGGCGAGCACGCGCGCCTGCGCAACGCCATCCTGGGCGCGAAGTCGCAAGACGAGTGGCGCGACGACCTCGCGTGGCTGTATGGCGGGACGGGGCTGACCCGCTAAGCCTCTGCTTGTCATGCCCCGCGAAAGCGGGGCATCCAGTACGCCGCGGCTTCTCCATTTTACCACGAGATCTCTAAGATACTGGATCGCCCGCCTCCGCGGGCGATGACGTCCAGCAGGTAGCCACTACATCCTTAGCAGCGCCTGTCGGTCGATCTTGCCGGTGCCTGTCTTTGGCAGCTCGTCGATATACATCACCTCGCGCGGATATTTGTACGGCAACAGCTTTGCCTTGACATAGTCCTGCAGCCGTTTGGTGGTGTCGCTTTCGTCAAACTCGCGGCTGTTCATCACGACGACTGCCTTCAGCGTCATGCGGCGGTCCGCCAGCTCGGCGGCGAACACGGCGCATTCGCGCACGTCGGGATGATCGGCCAGGCACAGCTCGACCTCGAGCGGATAGACCCACTGGCCGGAAATTTTCACCAGGTCATCGGCGCGTCCGCGGAAGAAGTGGAAGCCTTCGCTATCTCGAACGAAGCGGTCGCCGGTGTAGATCCAGCCGCCCTCGCGGATGGTTTCGGCGGTCTTGTCCGGCCGATTCCAGTACAGCGGCGTATTGGAATCGCCGCGCACCCACATGATGCCTTCCTCATTGTCCTCGACGTCGCGGCCGTCCTTGTCGCGCAACAGGATTTCATAGCCGGGCACGCGCAGGCCCGCGGCGCCGAGCTTCTTCTTGTCCGGGCGGTTGCTCAGATAAATGTGCAGCGCTTCCGTCGATCCTAGGCCTTCGACGATTTCCAGTCCCGTCAATGTCTTCCATCCGTTGAAGACGTCGGCCGAAAGGATCTCCGCGGCGGACAGCGCCATCCGCAACGACGAGAAATCGGTTGCGGCAGCGTTCTCGGTCTTGGTCAGGGTCGTATAGAGCGTCGGCAGACCGAAGAAGGCGGTCGGACGAAAGCGTTCGATTGCCGCAAAGATCGTTGCAGGCTTCGGCTGGCCCGGCAGCAGCAGCGTCGCCGCGCCGACCGAGAAAGGGAAAGTGATGGAGTTGCCAAAACCATAGGCGAAAAAGATCTTCGGCACCGAGAAGCAGATGTCGTCCGGCCTCAGCTTCAGCACATTGCGGGCAAAGGCGAGCTCGGAATAGGCCATGTCGTGCTGCAGATGCACGATGCCCTTGGGCCGCCCGGTCGAGCCGGAAGAGTACATCCAGAACGCCATGTCGTTGCGGGCAGTGTCGGCTTCCGGCAGTTCCGTCGAAAGACCTTTCAGCCATTGATCGGCCGCTAGCGCCGTCGGCACCGCGTGCTCGGCCGCCACGCCGTTGACGACGACCAGCGTCGTGAGCGGCGTGTCCTTGCAGGCCTCCGCGTTGAAGCGCGAGGCGAACTCGGCGTCGGCCACCGCGACTTTCGCGCTGGCATCGGAGAGATAGAACTCTAGCAGGTCCGGCGGCGTCAATGTGTTGATCAGCAGCGGCACGAAGCCAGCGCGCACCGCGCCGAAGAACGCGGCCGGATAGGCCGGGGTGTCGTCGAGGAACAGGAGGATACGGTCGCCGCGCTTCAGGCCGAGCGAGAGGAAGCCATTGCCCCATTGCGCGGCCTCGGCGCAGAGCTCGGCATAGCTGCGTGTCCCCGCAGGCCCGGTCAGCGCCGGGCGGCCGCCATTGCCGCGCGCGAGATTGTCGAACAGGATGCGGCTCGCATTGTATTGATCCGGGATGGCAAAGCCGATCTCACGGGCGCCGGCGCAATCTCGCGGAACCTGATCTGCAATCGCCTGAGTCATGCCGATCTCCCTGACGCCTCGAAGCGGGCCATGAATTGCGGTGACATCGCACGCAGCCGCGCATCGTCGATTCGGCCCGAACGGGTGATGTAGCTGTAGGTGAAGTCCATCAGTCCGAGCTTCATGTGTTCGGGGAAATGCTCATACCAGTCGGCGCTGGTGCGCGCCGCGGTGACCAGCTTCTTCACGATAGGCTTGCGCTCGCGCTCGTAGCGCGCCAGCGCGGCGGGAATGTCCGCCTCCGCCTCCAGCGCCTTGGTCAGCGCGATCGCGTCCTCGATCGCCAGCCGTGTGCCGGAGCCGATGGAGAAATGCGCGGTATGCAGGGCATCGCCGATCAGCACCATGTTGCGATGCGACCAGCGCTCGTTCCAGATCCAGGGGAAGTTGCGCCACGCCGATTTGTTGGAGATCAGCTTGTGGCCGTCGAGGGTGTCGGCGAAGACCTTTTCGCAGATCGCCTGCGACTCCTCGATGCTCTTGTGCTCGAAGCCGTAGGTGTTCCAGGTCGCCGCGTCGCATTCGACCAGGAAGGTGCTCATCCGAGGCGAATAGCGGTAGTGATGGGCGTTGAACGTGCCGCGCTCGGCCGTCACAAAGGTCTGCGACAGCGTCGCAAAGGTCTTTGTCGTTCCGTACCAGGCGAACTTGTTGGTCGAATAGGAGACCGACGCGCCGAACTCTTTCTCGAAGGAGCGGCGAACGACCGAGTTGAGGCCGTCGGCGGCAACCACAAGGTCATAGCCGGCAAAACCGTCGATGGAATCGATCTGGGTCTCGTAGCGCGGCGTGATGCCGACGCCGCGCACGCGCGCCTGCAGCAGGCTCAGGAGTTCCAGCCGGCCGATGGAGGAGAAGCCGACACCGTCGATCTCGACGCTCTCGCCGCGCAGATTGAGGGTGATGTTGCGCCAGCTCTCCATCCTTGGTGCGATGGCATCCACCGTTTCAGGATCGTCAACGCGCAGGAATTCCAGCGCCTGGTCGGAGAACACCACGCCGAAGCCCCAGGTGGCGCCTTCCGGGTTCTGCTCGAACAGTTCGATGACATCTTCGGGATGCCGCCGCTTCCAGAGATAGGCGAAGTAGAGGCCGCCTGGGCCTGCGCCGATCACGGCGATGCGCACGCTTTCCTCCAGATTGACAGTATGCTGACAATTTTGGATCCACGGTAGCGCCCGCGCGCGACGGACGCTACCGAAAAATTGCGGGCGAAACGGTCAGATCAGCCGCACTTTTTGACTCTGACGCCGTTCACCCAGACCGTCTTGCAGACGACAGCGGCCGGCTTCCTGACCACGACCGCGCCGCGCGGACCGGCGCAGGCGGCGCGCACCACGCCGTCGGCGCAGACCACGGCGCTGGCGGTACGGGATTGAAGGGTCATGGTGGCGGAAAAGGCGAGCAGGGCGGCGCCTGCGAGCAGCAATGAACGCATCTTGTTTCTCCCGGTAATTGGTTGTCGTCGGCAATGTGCTGCGGATTGAAATCCAATGTCTGCTGGCTATCCGCCGGCTTGCTTAACCGGCCGCGACCCGTTGTATTGATGGCTTTGCAGCAATTTCAGTCGATTGATTCCTCTTGCAAGGAGAACCCATGGCAGAAGTCAGGGCCAGGTGGCTTGCCTACTACGCCGCGAAAGTCGAGCCGGCTTACAAGGAGATGGTCTCCCATATCGAAAAGATGATTATCGGCACGCTGATCGTCTCGGCCGGCGCGCATGTGTCGAGCGAGGAGCCGGCGATCCAGTTGTTCGGCTATCTCCGTCATGGCCTGGTCGGTCGCGGCGTGATGCTGGTCGGCGTCGTCGTCCTGCTGCTCAATTTCATCGACGGACTCACCAAGCTCGCGAAGCTGAACTGGCATGTGGCATGGCAGATTATGATGTCGCTGTCCTACATCGCGGTCTCGATACGCCTGATCCAGCTCATCCTCGCCTTCCGTGGCGGAGATTAGCGGCGGCCCGCCGCCGCTGGCGAGTAACGCGCACGATCTGGCGCGCCGCGGGCTTAACGCGCCACGAACGGCGCCAGCACATCCTTGCAGGCCGCCGAAAGATCGGCGCCGCGGCTTGCGATGCACTGCATGATGCGTCCGCCGCCGGGTGCGACACCGGCGCACAGCGTGCGGACGTCGGCGCTGCAGGCCGAGCGCAGCACGAACAGTTCCTCGCGTGGCAGCATCGGGCGCAGCACGATGACGGTCGGAGGCGCCGCGCCGCCGGCTGCCGGAGCGCCAGCGGCCGCTGCGGGCGCTGCGCCGCCGCTCACCGCTGCAAGCGCCTTGCCGCAGCCCGCCGAAACCTTGGCCTTGTTCTTCTCCAGGCATTCCAGCGCCGGCGCGCCGCCGGTCGGCACGCCCGCGCAGACCTTGGGATAGTCGCCGCGGCAGGCGCTGCGGATGGCCGCGGCCTGCGCATCGGTCGGCTTCTTCGCTGCGGTGGTTGCCGCCGCAGGCTTGCTTGCGCTCTTGGTGTCGCTCTTCGTGTCGCTCTTGGGCTCAGCGGCGGGCTTTGCCGTCTCGGTCTTTGGCGCGGCTGCAGGCGCAGCGTCGGTCTTCGCCGGCTCGCTCTTCGGTGCCGCGGCAGCCTCGACCGCCTTCACGGCGCTCTGGCATCCCGATGACAGGCTCGACATGTTCTTGGCAAGGCATTGCAGCGCCGCTTCGCCGCCCGGCGTTACGCTGGAGCAATGCGCCATGTAATCAGAACGGCAGGCCGACTTGACGGCGTCCTTCTGCGCGTCGGTCGGCTGCGCCAGGGCAGGAGTTGCAACGGCAAGCATCAGTGCTGCCGTCAGCGCGCAAAGTCTCGCATCACGCCTCAACGTGTTGGACATTTTCAAATCCTTTTGCTTCGGCTCGAGCTGCCGCTTGAAACTGAATTTTTTCGCCCGGTTTATGCAGGCTGAACAACTTTCGCGGACGGCATCATTTTCGGTTTCCGGTTCCACTGCAAGCGGATTGTTGCTATTTTTGCGGGATGGCGGGCAGCCGCTTTTCTGATCAAGAAGACGTTTTGACAACAAGTCGTAGCCGGGGCACGGAAATGAGGCATGCGCGTACGCCTGCATATTTGAAGTCGAACGCTTTGTTGCGACCGCAGGTCGGCGCAACATTGCGCGTGCTATCGGTGGCCTTCGCGGCCATCGCGTTAAGTGCCTGCGAGCAAAATACCTTTGTACCGCCTCCGCCGCCGAAGGTGGATGTTGCGGCGCCGTTGCAGAAGAACATTACGCGCTTCATCGACGCTACCGGCAACACCGCGGCGGTGAAATCGGTCGATCTGGTCGCGCGCGTCCAAGGCTTTCTGCAATCGATTGATTATAGGGACGGCACTTTCGTCAAGCAGGGCACCACGCTGTTCGCGATCGAGCCGGAGACCTACAAGCTCAAGCTCGAACAGGCGCAGGCTGCCGAAATGGGCGCGCAGGCATCGCTGAAGCAGGCTGACGCGGATTTCAAACGCCAGTCCGATCTCGTGGCGCGCCAGGCGGTCTCGCAGTCGACGCTGGACACTTCCACCGCCAACCGCGACAACGCGCAGGCCAATTTGCAGCAGGCGCAGGCCAATACCAGGATCGCGCAGGTCAATTACGGCTATACCAACGTCACCGCGCCGTTCGACGGCATCGTCTCCGCGCATCTGGTGTCGGTCGGCGAGCTCGTTGGCGTGTCGTCGCCGACGCAGCTTGCGACGATCGTCGCGCTCGATCCAATCTGGGTTAACTTCAACGTCAACGAGCTGGACGTGCTGCGGGTCCGCGAAGAAGCGCGCCGCCGCGGCATGAGCGTCGAGGATATGCGAAAGGTGCCGGTGGAGGTCGCGTTGCAGACCGACACGGGCTTTCCGCACAAGGGCACGCTCGACTACATCTCGCCGACTCTCAACCAGTCCACCGGCACGATCGCGGTCCGCGGCATCCTGAACAACCCGGATCGCGTGCTGCTGCCGGGCTTTTTCGTGCGCGTTCGCGTGCCGTTCGAGCAGCAGCAGAACGCGCTGCTGGTGCCCGATGTCGCGCTTGGCGCCGACCAGGCCGGGCGCTACGTGCTGGTCGTGAACAGCGACAATGTGGTCGAGCAGCGCAAGGTCACGACCGGACCGATCGAGGGCAATCTGCGCGTCATCGAAACCGGACTGAAGGCTGACGACAAGGTGGTCGTCGGTGGATTGCTGCGCGCCATTCCAGGCCAGAAGGTCGATCCGCAAATCAGGAAGATCGAGTCCGACACCGCGGCCGCGAAGTAGGAGCCGGCCATGATCTCGAAATTCTTCATCGAACGGCCGGTCCTTTCCAACGTCATCGCCATGCTGATGATCCTGATCGGCGGTGTCGCGTTGTTCAACCTTGCGGTCGCGCAATATCCCGACGTGGTGCCGCCGACGGTGCAGGTCACCACCCGCTATCCCGGCGCCAGCGCCAGGACCGTGATCGATACGGTCGCGCTGCCGATCGAGCAGCAGGTCAACGGCGTCGAGGACATGCTTTACATGCAGTCCTTCAGCGGCGCCGACGGCACCTATACGCTGACGGTAACCTTCAAGATCGGGACCGATCTCAACTTCGCGCAGGTGCTGGTGCAGAACCGTGTGTCGGCCGCGCTGTCGCAATTGCCGACGTCGGTGCAGAACCAGGGCGTCACCGTGCAGAAGAAATCGACCGCGATCCTTCTGTTCGTGACGCTGACCTCGCCGAACGAGACCTACGACAGCCTGTTCCTGTCGAACTACGCCACCATCAGCATCCGCGACGAGCTGTCCCGCTTGCCGGGTGTCGGCAACGTCACCGTGTTCGGCGCCGGGCAATATTCGATGCGGGTCTGGCTCGATCCGAACAAGCTGCAGGTGCGCTCGCTGATGCCGCAGGACGTCATCCAGGCGATCCAGCAGCAGAGCCAGCAGGTCACCGCGGGGCAGATCGGCGCGCCGCCGGCGCAGGAGGGTCAGGCGTTCCAGTATACGCTGAACGTCGCTGGCCGGCTCGACGACAAGACCCAGTTCGAGGACATCATCGTCAAGACCGGCACGGCGGGCGACGTCACGCGGGTGCGCGACGTCGGCTGGGTGGAACTCGGTGCGCAGACCTACAGCCAGGTGTTCTCGCTCAACAGCAAGCCGGCCGCCGGCATCGGCGTGTTCCAGTCGCCGGGCGCCAACGCGCTGGAGGTCGAGAAGGCCGTCGAGAAGAAGATGGCGGAGCTCGCAAGAGCCTTCCCGCAGGACGTCAAATACGACACACCGTTCGACACCACCAAGTTCGTCCAGGAATCGATCAACGAGGTTTACAAGACCCTGTTCGAGGCCGGGATCCTCGTTCTGGTCGTGATCCTGATCTTCCTGCAGGACTGGCGCGCAATGCTGGTGCCGGCGACCACCGTGCCGGTCACCATCATCGGCGCCTTTGCGGCGATGGCCTTGCTCGGCTTCACCGTCAACCTGTCCACCCTTTTCGCCATCGTGCTCGCCATCGGCATTGTGGTCGACGACGCCATCGTGGTCGTGGAGGGCGCGGCGCACAACATCGAGCAGGGCATGTCCGGCCATGACGCCGCGATCAAGGCGATGGATGCGCTGTTCGGGCCGATCATCGGCATCACGCTGGTGCTGATATCGGTGTTCCTGCCGTCCGCGTTCCTGCCGGGACTCACCGGACGCATGTATGCGCAGTTCGCGCTGGTTATTGCCGCCACGGCGCTGCTGTCGGCGATCAACGCCGCGACGCTGAAGCCGACGCAATGCGCGGTCTGGCTGCGCCGTCCGGTGCCGCCGGAGAACCGCAACTGGTTCTATCGCGGCTTCAACGCGGTTTACGACCGCGTCGAGCGCGGCTATGCGCGGCTGATCGGCAGCCTGGTTGCACACAGCAACGTCTCCGTCGTCGTCGCGCTGATCCTGATCGGTATCGGCGGCTACGGCCTGTCGCGCGTGCCGACCGGCTTCATCCCGATCGAGGACCAGGGCTATCTGCTGGCGGCCGTTCAGCTACCCGATGGCGCCTCGCTGGAGCGAACGCAGAAGGTGATGGACCAGGTCCAGCAGATCGCCAGCAAGCAGCCCGGCGTCGACCAGATCATGACCATTGCCGGAATCTCCGCGCTCGACAACTCTTCGAGCCTCGCCAACGCCGGCGTTGCCTATATCGTGCTGAAGGAATGGAGCGCGCGCGGCGAGGGGCAGGATCTGCGCTCGCTGTTCGTCGGATTGAACGAAAAGCTGTCGGTGATATCAGAGGCGCGCATCCTGGTGATCCCGCCGCCCCCCATTCAAGGTATCGGCAACGCGGCAGGCTTTGCCATGCAGGTCCAGCTGCGTGACGGCAGCTCCGATTTCGCCAAGCTGCAGGCGGTCACCGGCGCCGTCATATCGAATGCCGAGTCGCAAAGCGCGCTGCAGCGCGTCTCCTCTTCGTTCCGCTCGACGGTGCCGCAGTACAATGTCGAGATCGATCGGATCAAGACCCAGATCCTGCACGTCACCACTGACCAGATCTTCTCCACGCTGTCGTCCTATATGGGCGCCTCCTACGTCAACCAGTTCAACAAGTTCGGCCGTACCTTCCAGGTCTACACCCAGGCCGACTCGCAATTCCGCGTCACCACGCGCGACATTGAGAACCTGATGGTGCGCAACTCGAACGGCGACATGATCCCGATCGGGACGGTGGCGAAGATCACGCCCGCGGTCGGCCCGTCGCTGATCAGCCTCTACAATCTCTACCCGTCCTCGACCGTCATCGGCTTGCCCGCCACCGGGTACAGCTCCGGCCAGGCGATGCAACTGATGGAGCAGATTGCCGACAAGACGCTGCCGCGCGGCACCGGCTTCGAGTGGACTGCGATGTCCTATCAGGAGAAGGTGGTCGGCGGTCAGATCTACTTCGCGTTCGCGCTGGCGCTGCTGCTGGTCTATCTCGTGCTCGCCGGCCAGTACGAGAGCTGGTACGCGCCGATTTCGGTGATCCTTGCGGTGCCGCTGTCGCTGCTTGGCCCGATGGCGGTGCTGACGGCCCTGCGCATCGAGAACAACCTCTACACCCAGATCGGCATCATTCTCCTGATCGCGCTGTCGGCCAAGAACGCCATTCTCATCGTGGAAGTGGCGTTGGAGCTGCATGTGCGCGACGGCAAGCCGCTGCTGGAATCAGCCGTCAACGCCGCCCGCGCGCGGTTCCGGCCGATCCTGATGACGTCGTTCGCCTTCATCCTCGGCGTGGTGCCGCTGGTGCTCGCCACCGGTGCCGGCGCCAATGCGCGCAAGTCGATCGGCATCACCGTGTTCTCCGGCATGATCGCCTCGACCTGCCTTGCCGTGCTGTTCGTGCCGACCTTCTTTGTCGTGGTTCAGCGCTTCGAGAACTGGCGCGCCGAGCGCAAGGGCAGGAAGGTCGGCTTGCAAAAGGTGCCGGACGCGCCGGCCGCGGGGCATTGATTTGTAGAGTGGGCGAAGGCGCATCGCGCCGTGCCACCTTCCAGAGCATGCCGTCTAAGGTGGGCACGCTGCGCTTTGCCTACCCCACGGCTCCAGGCGTCACACCCTCACCATCCTCTTGCCGCGGTTCTCGCCGGCCAGCAGTCCGATCAGCGCGGCCGGCGTGTTCTCCAGTCCACTGATGATGTCTTCCCGTACCTTGAACTTGCCTGACTTGACCCAGGCTTGCAGCTCGGCGAGCGCCTGCTGGCTCTGGTCCATGTAATCCATCACGATGAAGCCCTGCATGATCAGCCGCTTCACCACGATCAGGCCGGGCACGCCGCGCGGACCGTGCGCAGAGGGCACGCCGTCATATTGCGAGATGGCGCCGCAGCAGGCGATACGGCCGCGATTGTTCATCTGCGCGATGCAAGCTTCCAGGATGTCGCCGCCGACATTGTCGAAATAGACGTCGATGCCCTTGGGCGCCGCCGCGCGCAGCGCCTTGAACGTCGCGCCGTCCTTGTAATCGACGGCGGCGTCGAAGCCGAGTTCCGACGTGAGCCAGTTGCACTTGTCCTTGCCGCCGGCGATGCCGACGACGCGGCAGCCCTTGATCTTGGCGATCTGGCCGACGATGGAACCGACCGAGCCGGCCGCCGCCGACACCACCACGGTCTCGCCCTCCCTGGGTTTGCCGACATGCAAGAGGCCAAAATAGGCGGTGAGGCCGGCGATGCCGAAGACGCTGAGCAGATGGGACATCGGCTCGATCTTCGGCAATTTCTGCAGCTGCCTTGCAGGCAGCGCTGCATAATCCTGCCAGCCGGTATCGGCGAAAACGAGATCGCCCGGTGCGAGTTCCGGCGCCTTCGACGACACCACTTCGGAAATGCTGCCGCCGGCCATCACCGAATTGGCCTCCACGGCCGAACGATAGGTTGCCCCGTGCATCCAGGCGCGGTTGGCGGCGTCGAGCGAGATCAGCCGCGTGCGCAGCAGTGCCTCGCCATCCGCAGGCTCAGGCACCGCGCCGTTGACGAGCTTGAAATGCTCGGGCCCAAGCTTTCCGCTCGGCTTCTCCACCAGCAGGATCTGGCGATTGACGATGGCGTTCATGGCGTTCTCTCCCTTCGACGCTGGATGCGGCCTGGACACTGCAAGACTGTAGAAATCCTTACCCTCGCATAGCAACTATTCCGCTCCGCAGGCGCGCAAGACATTTCTCTTCCGTCCGCGCCAGAACGGTAATTTCTTTCTGTGCTGCCGAGCGATTCAGCAAGCAAATCTCTTGACGTTGGTCATGTCGTGTCGAGCCTTATCTCGCTATAAACCGACTGCCATTGTGCATGCTCATTTGTGCACCAGATGAGGTTGACTGTCGCGCCTGACAGCGCGATGGAGAACGCAAATCTGCGGGATTTTACCGGGGATTCTGCCTCGCCCGCGATAGCCAAGCACCGGATTGTTCTACGTCAAGCATCACGGATAAACGAAAACACATGAGCGCATTCTATCGAGAGAAGGTTCTTTCCGTTCAGCACTGGACCGATACGCTTTTCAGTTTCCGGGCCACCCGCGATTCCGGTTTCCGTTTCCAGAATGGGCAGTTTGCCATGATCGGCCTCGAGGTCGACGGCCGCCCGCTGCTGCGGGCCTACAGCATGGCGAGCGCCAATCACGAGGAAGAGCTCGAGTTCTTCTCGATCAAGGTGGCCGACGGTCCGCTGACCTCGAAGCTGCAGAAGATACGGGAAGGCGATACCATCCTGGTCGGCCGCAAGGCGACCGGCACGCTGGTCACCGACAATCTGCTGCCCGGCAGCCGCCTGCTGCTGCTGTCGACCGGCACCGGGCTCGCCCCATTCGCGAGCCTGATCAAGGATCCCGATGTCTATGAGCGGTTCGAGACCATCGTTCTCGTGCACGGCTGTCGCCAGGTTTCCGAGCTCGCTTATGGCGAGGAACTGGTGGCAAAACTCCGCGACGACGAGCTGTTCGGCCCGCTGTTGCAGGAGAAGCTGCTCTATTATCCGACCGTGACGCGCGAGCCGTTCCGCAACCGCGGCCGCATCACCGACCTCATCACGACGAACCAGCTCTTCACCGACCTGCATCAGGCTCCGCTGGATATCGAGACCGACCGCATCATGATGTGCGGCAGTCCGGCAATGCTGGAAGATTTGAAGCAGCTTCTCGCAACATGCGGTTTCGAAGAAGGCGCCAACCACAAGCCGGGTCACTTCGTGATCGAAAAGGCGTTCGTGGAACGTTGACGCGACCACTCTCTCCTTCGTCATTCCGGGCTCGCGCTGCGCGCGCCCCGGAATGACGAGAAGGCCGCTGGTCTGCCTCCCTGAACCATTGCTATAAACTCTCCCAACGCCGCGCGCCTGGCATGACGCGGCGGGGGAGGAAGCCGTGTCCGCAACCGACGCCGGCAGCGCCACAAAAACCGCCTTCGTGTTTGCGGGCGGCGGCAGCTTCGGCGCGATCCAGGTCGGCATGCTGCAGTCGCTGGCTGCGCACGGCGTCGCAGCCGACATGGTGGTCGGCTCCAGCGTCGGCGCGCTGAACGGGGCATTTTATGCCGGCGATCCCACGGTGAAGGGTGTCGAGCGGCTGGCCGAAATCTGGCGCGGGCTGAAGCGGCATGATGTGTTTCCGATCACATGGCGCACGATGCTCGGTTTCCTGTGGCGGCGTGACTTCCTGATTCCGCATGACGGCATCCGCAAGCTGATCGACGATAACATTCCCTTCCGCAGGCTCGAGGAAGCGCTGCTGCCGGTCCACGTCGTCACGACTGACATCATCAGCGGCGACAGCGTGGTGTTCTCGGAAGGCCCGACGTCGGACGCGATCGTCGCTTCGACCGCAATCCCGGGTGCGTTCTCGCCGGTCCAGTACGGGGACTACTACCTTGCTGACGGCGCCATCTCCAGCAACACGCCGATCCGCGTCGCCGTCGCCAAGGGTGCGCGCCGCCTGATCGTGCTGCCGACCGGGCATGCCTGCGCCAACGACGCCCCGCCGGTCGGTGCGGTCGCCAATGCGCTGCATGCGTTGACGCTGCTGATCGCGCGCCAGCTCGTCAACGAACTCGAAAACCTCGGCCCCGACGTCGAATACTATGTGGTGCCGCCGCTGTGCCCGCTGGTCGGCTCGCCCTACGATTTCTCGCGCACGGCCGACCATATCGATCGCGCGGTCCTTTCTACCGACGCGTGGCTGGCGAAGCGCGGCCTCGAGAAGCGGGAAATCCCGCATGAGCTGCGGCCCCATGACCATTAGGGCCGACCGCCGGGGCGGTTGCCAGCGGCCTCGTTGCACTGCAAAAGAGTGCCGCGGCAAGCCTCAGGCGGGCGGATTGAATCCGCCGCGAGAAGCGCTAGCCTCGATGTGAACGTATACTTTGCTGTCATATCCACGATCCCTCAGGCCGGATATCGTGTCCGGTGGTTCGGGATCACCGCCGTAACGGGCGGCCCAACAGAATAAT
>DASWVJ010000054.1:0-93741 GCA_036406295.1 Bradyrhizobium sp. | reverse complement strand
GGTGAGATCGCCGAGCACGCGCTGGGTGCGGATGCCATGTTGTTTGCCGACCTCCTGCGCCACCGCGGTCAGCGTCGTGCCCTCGCCATATTCGGCCGGGCCGTTCTCGCGCATGCCATGGATGGCGACGTTGGCGCCGAGCGCAGCCAATTTCTCTGCAAAGGCGCGGCCAAGCCCACGGCCCGCGCCGGTGACCAGCGCCACCTTTCGGCTCAGCGTTTTTGCAGCATCAAGCGAAGCCATCATTTGCACTCCAAAGTTGCCCGGCAGGGGGACCGTAACCGGCCGTTTCGCGGCTAGCCTCGGCGCGGGCGTCAGTCTAAAAGAGGGGCCATCCCACCACTTATTCCAACGCAAAATCAACAACACAGGGAGAGTCCGTTGGCCTATTCCAACACGCAATTGTTCATTGGCGGCAAGTGGCGGCCGGCCCAGTCGGGAAGGGTGATCGAGGTGGTCAACCCCGCTACCGAAGAGGTGATCGGCACCGTGGCCCATGCCAGCCAGGCCGACCTCGACGAAGCGCTGGCTGCTGCTGCCGCCGGCTTCAAGGCCTGGCGGGCGATCGCGCCATTCGAGCGCTGCCGGATCATGCGCAAGGCCGCCGCGATCATGCGCGAGCGCAATGACGAGATCGCGCCGCTGCTGACCATGGAGCAGGGCAAGACGCTTGCCGAAGCCAAGATCGAGGCGATGCTGGCCGGCGACGTGATCGAATGGTTTGCGGAAGAGGCCAAACGCTCCTATGGCCGCGTCATTCCGGCACGCGGGCCGGGCATCTACCAGCTCGCGATCAAGGAGCCGGTCGGCCCGGTGGCGGCGTTCACGCCCTGGAATTTCCCGATCAATCAGGTGGTGCGCAAGCTTTCCGCGGCGCTTGCCGCCGGCTGCTCCATCATCGTCAAGGCGCCGGAAGAAACACCGGCTTCGCCCGCACAGTTGATCCGCGCTTTTGCGGACGCGGGTGTGCCCGATGGCGTGGTCAACCTCGTCTACGGCGTGCCGGCCGAAATTTCCGAATATCTCATTCCGCATCCGGTGATCCGCAAGATCTCCTTCACCGGTTCCACCGCGGTCGGCAAGCAGCTCAGTGCGCTGGCCGGCCTGCACATGAAGCGCGCCACCATGGAGCTCGGCGGCCACGCGCCGGCGATGGTGTTCAAGGACGCCGACGTGACCAGCGCGGCGAAGATCCTGGTGGCGGCAAAGTATCGTAATGCCGGCCAGGTCTGCATCTCGCCGACCCGCATGCTGGTGCAGGATGACGTGTTCAAGGAGTTCGTCGACAAGTTCGTCGAAGGCGCCAAGGCGATCAAGGTCGGCAACGGCATGGATTCCGGCTCCAGCATGGGATCACTCGCCAATCCGCGCCGCGTCACCGCCATCGAGGGCATGGTGCAGGATGCGGTCGCCAACGGCGCCAGGCTTGAGACCGGCGGTCACCGCATTGGCAACAAGGGCTACTTCTTCGAGCCCACCGTGGTAAGCGACGTGCCGAAGACCGCGCGGGCCATGAACGAGGAGCCGTTCGGGCCGCTGGCGCTGATCTCGCGCTTCTCGAGCCTCGACGAGGTGGTCGAGGAGGCGAACCGGCTGCCCTTTGGTTTGGCCTCCTATGCCTTCACCAGCTCGACCAAAACCGCGACCGCGATCGGTTCACAGGTCGAGGCCGGCATGATGTCGATCAACAGCTTTGGGCTGGCGCTGCCCGAAGTGCCGTTCGGCGGCGTCAAGGATTCCGGCTACGGCTCCGAAGGGGGAACGGAGGCCATGGAAGCCTACTTCAACACCAAGTTCATCTCGCAGACCGGAGTCTGATCGGCTCTCTCCTAAGAAAGAATCGACTCGATGGCCGCGTCCGGGAATCGCCGGGCGCGGCTTTTTTATAGGGGTTTTTGAACGAATCACCTTGTCGCGTTATGCTGACGCCAGGCTGCGGAACAAGCAGCTGCGCGAGAATCCGCGGCAAAACAAGGCATTTCTTGCACTGCGACGGTGGTTTTTTACCAAGATTGCTGTGCAGAATGTCGAAAAAGCCTGTATTTTAAGGCGTTTTCAGCCATATCGTGCGGCTTCCAGAATCAATGGAGCAATCATGGCCACCCAACTGTCTAAGTCGCAGCTGATCGAAAAGATCGCGACCACCACCGAACTCTCCAAGCGTGACGTCAAGAACGTGATGGATTCGCTCGTGGACGTCGGTCACAAGGAGCTCAAGAAGAACGGCCTCTTCCTGGTGCCGGGCTTTGCGAAGTTCGTCGTAATCAAGAAGCCGGCGACCAAGGCGCGTAAGGGCACCAACCCCTTCACGGGCGAGGAGATGATGTTCAAGGCCAAGCCGGCCCGGAAGATCGTCAGGGCCCGGCCCGTCAAGGCTGCGAAGGACGCAGTCGCCTGATGACGAAAAGGCCCCCGGCGACGGGGGCTTTTTTGCTTTTGGGCTGCCGTGAAGCGCGGACTTTAGACCACCGGCGAACGGCCGCCATCGACATTGATGGCGGTGCCGGTGATATACGATCCCTGATCCGACGCCAGAAAGCAGGCGAGGTTGGCGAATTCCTCCGCCGTGCCCATGCGCCCCATCGGCACCGCCTTGGCGAGGTCGCGCGTGAAGGCGTCGAAATTCGTCTCGGGCGTCGTCTTGGCGTGCCGCTTCACCCATTGATCGCTGATGATCAGGCCGACCAGCATCGCATTGACGAGGATGTTGTGCGCGGCGCCTTCGTTCGCCATCGCCTTGGTCAACGCCATGCCGGCCGCGCGCGAGACCGAGGTCGGGGTCGATGAGGCCGCCGGTGCCTTGGCGCCGATGTTGAGCACGTTGATGATGCGGCCCCATTTGCGCTCTTTCATGCCGGGCCAGACCAGCCGCGAGAGGCGGATCGCCGCAAACAGCTTGAGGTCAAGGTCCTCCTGCCAGATTTCATCCGTGACGCTCTCGAACGCCATGGCGCGCGAGGTGCCGGCATTGTTGACGAGCACGTCGACCCTGCCGTGTTCCTTCACGATTTTGTCGTAGGCCGCGGAAATGTCTTGAGCTTTCGAGACGTCGCAAACGTAATCATGAACCTGAAGACCGTCCCCGGCGAGCCGCTCGCGAGCTGCCTTAAGATCGGCCGCACCGCGCGCGAGGATCGCGACCTTCGCCCCTGACTCGGCAAAGCGCCGGGCCACCGCGATGCCGATGCCCTTGCTGCCGCCGGTGACGACGGCCACGCGATCCTTCATCGTGATCTGCATCTTGTTGTCCTTTTCTTGAGATCAGCTCTTCAGCGCCGCGAGCAACTCATCCGGCCGCTCTGCCATCATCATGTGCCCGGCGCCGGGGAGCACCACCGTGCGCGCGTTCGGCACGGCTAATGCCAGCGCCTTGCCGGCCTTGGCGGGGGTCATCATGTCACGCTCGCCGAGGATGATGGTGGTCGGCACCGTGATGCCGGCCGCCGCCGTCAGCGCGTTCTGATAGGAATTGCAGGCGGAGAGGTCGTTGAACAGCACGCCGGGGCGGCATTGCTGCAGCACGCGCTGCGCGCCGCTGTGCATCCACAGTCCCGGCGCGAGGCTGCCGCCGAGTTCGGCCTTGAAGCCGAGGCCCCAGATCGAGACCATGTCGATAGCCGCGGGATCATTGGCTTCCGCCGCCTTCAGGAGATCGGGGCCGACGGTCATAGCGGCGGCCGTGCCGATCAGGCTGAGGCCTGAGACCTTGGCGGGATGCCGCGCCGCGGTCTCCAGCGCAATCAGCGAGCCCATGGAGTGGCCGACGAGCTTTGCCTTCGGCGCCTTGGCGGCATCGAGCAGCGCCGCAGTCCAGTCCGCCATATCGGATATGGTCGGCAGCGGCTTGCCGTCCGAACGGCCATGGCCGGGAAGATCCGGCGCCAGCACGGAATAGCCGTGATGGGCGAACCAGCGGCTGTGCAGCGCCCAGGTCGAATGGTCGAAGCCCGCGCCGTGGATCATCACGACGGCCGGCAGCGACGGATCGAACGGCTTGCCGCCGGTCGCCACGAAAATATCTGACCCGTTGACGGAAAGCTGCATGGCTCAAATCCTTTGCGAGGCGCGCAGCGCCTGTCCGAGATCGTCGATGATATCCTGGGCGGCTTCGATGCCGACCGAGAGCCGTACCAGCTCCTCGCCGACCCCGGCGGCCTTCAGTTGGGTTGCATCCATCTGCTGATGGGTGGTGCTGGCCGGGTGGATCACCAGCGTCTTGGCGTCTCCGACATTGGCGAGATGGCTGATCATGCGCAGCGATTCAATGAACTTCTTGCCGGCGGGCCGGCCGCCCTTGATGCCGAAGCTGACGATGGAGCCGGCACCGTTCGGCAACAGCTTCTTCGCCAGTTGATGATCCGGATGATCCTCCAGCGCCGGATGCAGCACCCACTCGACGCCTTTGTTGCCCTTGAGGAATTGCAGAACGGCCAGCGTGTTGGCCATGTGCCGCTCCATGCGCACCCCGAGCGTCTCCACGCCCTGCAGCAGATGGAACGCATTGGTCGGCGACAGGCATGCGCCGAAATCGCGCAAACCTTCCGTGCGGGCGCGCATGATGAAGGCTGCCTGCCCGAACTGCTCGTCGAAGACGATGCCGTGGTAGCCGGCATAGGGCTCGGTCATCTGCGGGAACTGTCCGGATGCGTGCCAGTCGAAGCGGCCGCCATCGATCAGGACGCCGCCGATGGCGATGCCGTGGCCGCCGATCCATTTGGTCGCTGAATGCATCACGAGGTCGGCGCCGAGCTCGATCGGCTTGCTGAGGTACGGCGTTGCAAAGGTGTTGTCGATCAGGAGAGGGATTTTTGCGTCATGCGCGATTTGCGCCACGGACGGGATATCCAAGACCTCCAGCCCGGGATTGCCGATGGTCTCGGCGATGATCAGGCGCGTGTTCGGCCGGATCGCGGCGCGGAATTCGTCGAGCGCGCGGGGCTTTACGAAAGTGGTGGTGATGCCGAAGCGGGGCAGCGTATGCGCCAGCAGGTTGATGGTGCCGCCATAGAGCGAGGCCGACGCCACGATATGGTCGCCGGCATTCATCAGCGTCGCGATGCCGAGATGCATCGCCGCCATGCCGCTCGCCGTGCAGACTGCGCCGACGCCGTTCTCCAGCGCCGCGAGACGCTCCTCGAGCACGGCGGTGGTCGGGTTGGAGATGCGGGTATAGATGTGGCCGGCGCGCTCCAGGTTGAACAGCGCCGCGGCGTGGTCCGAATCCTGGAACACGTAGGAAGTGGTCTGGTAGATCGGCACCGCGCGTGAGCCGGTGACGGAATCGGGATGCTGGCCCGCGTGCAGGCTCAGGGTTTCGAAGGCGGGTGGCTTGGGTGCTGGCATTGGAAGTCTCGCTTGCGGGCGGAAGTTGCTGCGGGTTTTGCCACAGATCATGGGGGAACGTTAAGCCCGGGCGTGCGAACGGCGGCGATCAGGGCGGAACGCCAGTACGGCTTCCGTATGGCGGGCGGCAAGGAAATTTCACTGTGAAACGGGCTGGCGAATGGGTAGCCTTGCTGCAATGCATTCCGACTGACAGTCCAAGAAAATGCCAATCAAGAACCTGCTTTCGGCATCGTTCTTCGCAGTCGCATTGCTGGCGCCAATGGCGGCGTCGGCGCAGCCGGGTACCGGTACGGCCGAGGCCGAAATCCGCATCGGCAACCTCATGCCCTACACCGGGGAACTTGCGGCGTTCGCGACCATCGGAAGAGCGGAAGCCGCATTTTTCGCCATGATCAACGAGCGCGGCGGCGTCAACGGACGCAAGATCACGTTCGTCTCCGTCGACAGCAACGGCAGTCCAGGTGAAGCCGCGGAACGGACGCGCGAACTGGTCGAGCGGGAGAAGGTGCTCCTGATGTTCGGCTCGTTCGGCACGCCGGACAACCTCTCAACCCGGCAATACCTCAACGAACGCAAGATCCCGCAATTGTTCGTCGCCTCCGGCAGCGAGGAATGGGCGCATCCGCGAAAATTTCCCTGGACCACGGGCTGGCAGCCGACATTCCGCGCCGAGGGACGCATCTTCGCCAACTATATCCAGACCGCCTATGCGGACCGCAAGATCGCGGTGCTCTGGGAGAACGACCAGTTCGGCCGCGACCTGTTTCGCGGCCTGCGCGAAGGTTTGGGCGATACCGCCGGCAAGATCGTCGCCGACATCGCCTTCGATATTGCCGACAATTCGATCGACCGCCAGGTTGAAGTCCTGAAGGACAGCGGAGCCGAGATCCTGGTGTTCAACGGTTCGCCTTCGCAGGCCGGGCGCGCCATCCGCAAGGCCGCGGAGCTCGACTGGCATCCGGTCATTCTCCTGAACAACGCCGCCGCCTCGATCGCCAGCGCGCTCAGGCCCGCAGGCCTTCAGAATGCGGTCGGCGTCATCTCGACGGCCTTCCTGAAAGACGCCGGCGATTCCATGTGGAAGGAAGACCCGGCGATCAAGGAATGGTCCGCCTTCATGGACAAATATTATCCTGACGGCGACAAGGATGACGGATACGCGCTTTATGGCTATGCCGCCGCCGAAACCCTGGTTCAGGTCCTCACCCAATGCGGCGACGATCTGTCGCCCGAGAACATCATGAAGCAGGCGGCGTCGCTGAAGGATTATCGCAGCCCGATCCTGCTCCCGGACATCGCGATCAACACCGGACCTGCGGATTTCCGGCCCATCGAGCAGATGCGGCTGGTGCAGTTCGACGGCAACGCCTGGCAGCCTATCGGCGACGTCATCGAGAGCGCCTTCCTCAGCCAGGGCGGGGACAATTGATCCTGTCCGCGCTCCGACTATAAGGGCGATATGCACCCGGATATCGCAAGGCAGGGAATGTCGCCCAAGATCGATCCCATCACGCGCTCCGTCGTCCAGCACCGCCTCGGCTCGATCGTAAAGGAAATGGGCGAGGCGATGCTTCGTACCTCCTATTCGCAAATCCTCAATTCCAGCCGTGATTTTTCGCTCGCCATCACCGATACGCGCGGGCGCCTGATCGCGCAGGCCGAGCATATCCCCGTTCATGTCGGCGCGCTGCCCTGGGCGACGCGCGCGGTCGAAGAGCGCTTCAAGGACATTGCGGCGGGCGACGTGATCCTGCTCAACGATCCCTATCACGGCGGCAGCCATCTGCCCGACCTGACCGCCTTCGTGCCGGTGTTCGACGGCGGCAAGCGCCTGCTCTGGACCGTCGTGCGCGCGCATCAGAGCGACATCGGCGGCGCTACGCACGGTGCGTACAATCCGAACGCCACAGAGATCTATCAAGAAGGTATCCGTGTTCCGCCCATAAAACTCTATGAGGCCGGCAAGCCGCGCGAGGACTTGCTCGACCTGCTCGCGCTCAATATCCGCAACCCCCGCGAATTCCGCGGTGACCTCGCGGCGATGCTGGGCGCCGCCCATCTCGGCGAGCGGCGGGTGTCGCGACTGCTTGCCGAATTCGGCGCGCCTGTCGTGGAAGCCGCGATCGAGGCCATTCTCGACGCCGCTGAGCAGCAGGCCCGCGCCGTGGTCTCGACCTGGAAGGACGGTGTGTTCCATGGCGAGGCCTTTCTCGACGATGACGGCCATGGCCGCAGCGATATCCGTATTGCCGCGAAAGTCACCAAGAAGGGCAGCGATGTCGAAGTCGACCTCACTGAATCCGATCCGCAATCGACGGCCTTTGTGAACTCCTCGCACGCCAATATGCAGGCAGCAGTCGCCATGGCGTTCGCCTATCTGATCGATCCCGACATTCCCAAGAATGACGGCGCGCTGCGGCCGCTGAAAGTGATCGCAAGGCAAGGCACCATTGTATGGGCTGATCCGGGTCGGCCGGTGACGCTGTGCACCAGCCACCCCTCCAATGAGATCGTCGAAGCCATCGTGAAAGCGCTGTCGGCGTCCTGTCCTGAACGCGCGATGGCGGGTTGGGGCCGCCGCTTCCGCATCGCAATCCAGGGTGAGAACCCGCGCACCGGGCGTAATTTCATCTGGCACATGTTCCAGGCGCGGCCCGGCGGCGGCGCCTCGTCAGGCGGCGACGGCTATTCGTCGATCGGCGAGTGGCATAGCGTGGGAGGACTGAAATTCGGCAGCATTGAAGTGGCCGAAGTGCGCTTTCCACTCTACTTCCGCCACCACGAATTCCGTCCCGGCTCCGGCGGCGATGGCCAATTCCGCGGCGGGCTCGGCGTCTCTCTCGATATGGTGCTGGAGACGGAGAAGCCCGCGCTCGGCAACACTGCGGGCGAGGGCGTGCGGCACGGGCCCTGCGGCATGCTGGGCGGCAAGGACGGCGCACCGCATCGCTATCGCCTCTTGTCGGAGGGGCGCCCGCCGCGCGAGTTGCGTACCAAGGAAGTCGGCATTGAGCTGCATCCCGGCGATTGCCTGGAGATACGCTCCTCCGGCGGCGGCGGCTGGGGGCCGCCGGCCAAGCGCATGGCAGAGGCGCGCAAGCGTGACGAGGAACAGGGCCTGACGGCCGATCTATCGGCGGAGTTGAAGGCCTGACCATGTACACAATCGGCGTAGACGTCGGCGGCACCTACACGGATCTTGTCGCATCAGATGAGAGCGGGCGGACGGTATTTGCGAAATCGCCGTCGACGCCGGCGGACCAGTCGCTCGGTGTGATGGCGGGCCTGGAAGAGCTGGCGCGGCGGCTTGGCGTGACGCGGGCGGAGATGTTGGCGAAGACCGGCCGCCTCGTGCACGGCACGACGGTTGCGACCAACGCGCTGCTTGAGCGCAAGGGCGCCAGGGTCGCGCTGCTGACGACCGAAGGCCATCGCGACGTTCTTGAGATGCGCGAGGGATTGAAGCCCGACCGCTACGATTTGCGCTCGCCGCCGCCGGAACCGCTGGTGCCGCGCGAGCGCCGGCTTGGCGTGCGCGAGCGGCTGAAGGCCGATGGCCGTGCCGCGATCCCGCTCGATGCACGCTCGCTCGATGAGGCGATCGATGCTGCGAAAAAGTCCGGCGCCGATTCGATCGCGGTGTGCTTCCTGCACGCCTATCTCAACCCCGCGCATGAACTGGCCGCCGTCGAGCACCTGCAGGCGGCAATGCCCGACGTCAGCGTCTCGCGATCCAGCGACGTGCTGCCGCAGATCAAGGAATATGAACGCGTCTCGACCACGGTCGTGAACGCCTATGTCGAGCCGGTGGTGCGGCACTATCTGACCAATCTGGAAAAGCGACTGGTCGAAGCCGGCTTCAAGGGCAGCCTCTTCATCGTGCTGTCGCATGGCGGCATGGCGCCGGTGGAGGAGGCCGCGCGGCTTGCCGCGGGCACGGTGCTGTCGGGCCCTGCGGGCGGCGTGTCCGGCGGCCGGCGCTGCGCCGATCTCGTCGGCATCGCTGATCTCGTGCCGTTCGACATGGGCGGCACCTCGACCGACATCTCGCTGATCGCGGAAGGACAGGCCTCGCTCTCGGCCGACGGCATGCTGGCGGGCCAGCGCATTGCGCTGCGTAGCCTCGATATCGCCAGCATCGCGGCTGGCGGTGGTTCGATCGCCAGCGTCGATGCCAGCGGCACCTTGCGTGTCGGCCCCGAGAGCGCGGGCTCGGTGCCTGGCCCGGCCTGCTACGGCAATGGCGGTACGGCCGCGACCGTGACGGACGCCAATGTCGTGCTCGGCTATCTCGATGCCTCCGCCTTCATGGGCGGCGCGCGCCCGCTGGATCGCGCGGCGGCGGAGGCCTCCGTCGATCGTGTCGCTGCGGCACTGGGGCTGTCGCGGCTGGAAGCCGCCGCCGGCATCTACCGCATGATCAACCTGAAGATGGCCGACGGCATCCGCCTGATGACGCTGCGTCGCGGCGTCGACCCCCGCAAATTCGTTCTGCTCAGTTTTGGCGGCGCCGCAGGCCTGCATGCCGCGGAAGTGGCGCGCGAGCTCGAGATCAGGCGCATCATCGTGCCGACCGCGGCCTCGGTGCTGTCGGCCTGGGGCATGCTGACCAGCGATCTCCGCTATGAGGTCAGCCGCACGCATTACGGCGCCGGCGGACGCATCACCGCGGACGAGGTGAAGGCGTTGTTCGGCGAACTGGAAAAGCAGGCCGACAGCCGCCTGCGCAGCTGGTTCAACGGGCCGATCCGCATCGAAAGCTCTGCCGAGATGCGCTACGGCGAGCAAATCTTTGAGATCGACGTCTCGCTCGATGGGCTCGACTGGAATTCCCCATCGCTGGTCGATGCAATCGAAGACCGCTTCCACCGCCGCCACGAAGAGCTCTACACCTATTCCTCGCCCGGTCAGGAAGTCGTGTTCGTCAACGCCCGCGTCGCCGCTGTCGGCGAAGTGTCGCAGCGCGGCGAGGGCGCAAAGGCCGCAACGCAGGCCTCGGCCTGCAAGCCGATAGGCACGCGCAAGGCGTATTTCGGCGGCTGGCGCGACATCCCGGTCTATGTGTTCGACCGCTTGCTGCCCGGCCATTCGCTGGAGGGACCGGCGATCATCGAGGCCGAAACCACGACCGTGCTGGTCGACACCGGCGATCGGGTCAGCGTCAATGCGCTTGGCTGGTTGGATATTTCGTTGCGGTGAATCTTCCTTACCCTCTCCTCTTGTGGGAGAGGGTGCCGAGCGAAGCTCGGGGAAGAGAGCCGCGACGCAATCTCAAGTTCTGAGGGCGTCGACCGTGTGGGCGATGAGAACGCCAACGCTGAGTACGATCAGGCAGACAATTGCAGCTTGCAATAACATCGGTGTCAAATTCCGCGGGGCCGAGAGCTTCATAAGCCGCAAAAGGTCGGCGGCTTTTGGTCGTCCTGATGGCGCCTTGGTGTTCACGCATTACAAGTTTGCAAGGCACCCGCAGGAGAATGAATCCCGTTAGAACTGATCCCGCACCCGCCGGCAGGCGGCCCTATTCCGCGATAATCACGGTGGAGAGCAGGACGCAGGCAAGCACCGTCGTCCACACGCCCCACGCAATCGTCTACCGGTCAGGGTCTCTGCATCACGGCGCCCGCCCGCTGGTCCTTGCGACAGAAGCTGCTCAGGTCGGATCGCGCTGAAAATGGACCCGGCCTTCAACCGGCATGAAGGTGATAACGGAGCGGTGCTGCGCCGCGGATGTCTCGATGTCGGCCGAGCGAAGCGCGCTGCCAGGCAGCCCTTACCCATGGCCAGGGATGTACGATCCCACGCGGTCGCGCTCACGCTCAGCCACGCAATAATTCGTGATCGGCGCCCGGCACACGCACGCTTTTCGGTAAATGCAATTTAACCAGTTTCCATCCAATTTTCCCCTTTCGTCGTTGCTTGAAGGAGAAGCAGCAGATGCCGCGCACACGGGAAAAGTCAGCCGCCGACGACACACCAGTCGATGATCCCGAACTCATCGAGAAAGTCGCCATCGCGATCTTCGAGCGGACCCAAGGCAGTTGGGAATACGCCCGGGAGGCCGACAGGCAATGGCTGCGACTGGAGGCGCAGGCTGCAATCGCGACCTTTCTGGAGCACGTCGAGGAATATGCAGCCCGCCCCGCAAGGTGTGAATTCGGCACGCGCCGATTTCGTTGAGAGGCATTCGTGTGACGTGATTTGAACGGCGCGGCCGGGTCCTGTAATAGGCGGGGCAATGCCGCCTGCCATCGCAGCGTGACTTCTCCCACAAGAAGGGAAGAAGGGAGGGCGTCGGCGCGGCAGCTCAAGCAAAGCAAAGTTTCGTGGAGTGCTAGCGCTTGGCTTGCCCGTAGTTGAGCAGCCCGCCCTTATTCTTTGGCGGATGCGCGCGCAGGCCTTCCTCGTTGGGCTCGGTGCCCCAGCCCGGGCGGTCCGGAATGATGAGGTGGCCGTCGACATATTCGGGCACGTGCGTGAACAGCTCGTGATCCCAGGCGAGCCGATCGATGTCGGTCTCCATGATGCGCAAATTCGGCACCGCGGCGCAGAAATGCGCGTTCATCATGCTGCAGAGATGGCCGTAGAAATTATGCGGGGCGACGTTGACCTCGAAATGCTCCGCGGCGGCGGCGATCTTCATCGATTGCCACACTCCGTTCCAGGGCGTGTCAATGATCGCCACGTCCATCGCCTGCTCGCGGAAATAGGGCAGGAATTCGCGCAAGCCCAGCAGGGTCTCGCAGGATGAGATCGGATGCTTGCTCTGGCGGCGGATATAGCCGAGCGCCTCGGGATTGAAGGTGTCGATCTCGACCCAGAACATGTCCATCTCTTCGATGGCGCGCAGGATCTTCAGGTAGCCTTCGGTCTTGGCGTTGAAGTTGAGGTCGAGCAGCAGGTCCACATCGGGGCCGGCGCCGGCGCGGATGGCTTCCAGGTGCATGCAGAGATTGCGCAGCACCGTGCGGTCGACGTTGATCTCGGGCTCGAACGGCGAGCCGAAGCCGGGCCGCCAGCCCATCGGTTTGCCATCTGTATAGAGGAAGATGTTGGTCTTGAGTGCGGTAAAGCCTTTCTCGCGCACCTCGTTGCCGATCGCCTTGACGCCGTCGAGGCCGGTGATCGGCGGCTTGTACCAGTCGGGGTGATTGATACGCCAGGTCGCGCAATGCGACCAGTATACGCGCACGCGGTCGCGGATCTTGCCGCCCAAGAGCTCATAGCAGGGCACGCCCAGCGCCTTGGCCTTGACATCGAGCAGCGCATTCTCGATCGCGCCCAAGGCGAGGGCGACAACGCCGCCCGCGGCCGGGCGCGTCGCCGCAAACAGCTCGGCATGGATACGTTCATGGTGGAATGCGTTCTTGCCGACTACGCGCGCCGACAGTCGCTCGATGGCCGTGGTGACGCCCGGCGCGCCAAAGCCCTCGTCGTACTCGCTCCAGCCGACGATGCCGTCTTCGCTGACGATCTTGACAAAGTGATAGTTGCGCCAGCCCGCGTCGCAGGAAAGGGTTTCGACGCTCCTGACGATCGACTTCGTGCTCATTGTTTCCTGCCTGGTTGCTGTTCTGGTTGACCCGATAACAGCAAGGGATCAGGTGGCGGGTCAATCGCGCATAGTGCATGGGGGCTTGCCAATCGAGCGGTCCCGCTGGCATTCCCTGCGGTTGGCGATATCCTCGCGCATCGTGCGCGATTCCACGATAGGAAAGCGCCGTCCGGACGGAACGACCATGCCCTTCAATAAGCTCCTGATCGCCAATCGCGGCGAGATCGCCATCCGCATCGCGCGTGCTGCAGGGGAGGCGAGCCTCGCCTGTGTGGCGATCTATCCAGCCGATGATACCGCATCCCTGCATGTGCGCACCGCGGACGAAAGCCACGAAATTCCCGGCAAGGGCGCGCGCGCCTATCTCGACATCGAGGCGGTGATTGCGGCGGCCAAGGCGACCGGCTGCGATGCGCTGCATCCCGGCTACGGCTTTCTCAGCGAGAATGTCGCACTGGCCCGGCGTTGCGCGGAGGAGGGCATCACCTTTGTCGGCCCGTCGCCGGCTGCGCTGGAGCTGTTCGGCGACAAGGCGAAGGCCAAGGCGCTGGCCAGGAGCTGCGACGTACCTGTTATCGATGGAACGCAAGGCCCGACCACGCTGGAGGAGGTGCGCGCCTTCCTCGCCACGCATGGCGCGGTCATGATCAAGGCGATCGCGGGCGGCGGCGGGCGCGGCATGCGCATCGTCGATGATGCCGCAAAGCTGGAAGAGGCTTATGCCCGCTGCCAGTCCGAGGCGATGGCCGCCTTCGGCAGCGGCGAGGTCTATGTCGAGCGGCTGATCCGCAAGGCGCGCCACATCGAGGTGCAGATCGTCGGCGACCGCCACGGCGCGATCAGCCATCTCTGGGAGCGCGAATGCACCATCCAGCGGCGCAACCAGAAACTCATTGAGGTTGCGCCCAGCCCATCCCTGACCGAAGCGCTCCGCACGCGCATCATCGGGGCCGCCAAGCAACTGGCTGCCGCGGCGCAATATGACAATCTCGGCACTTTCGAGTTTCTGGTCGATGACGAGGCCGGCGGAAACGACGATCGCTTTGCCTTTATCGAGGCCAATCCGCGACTGCAGGTCGAGCACACCGTTACCGAAGAAGTGCTCGGCGTCGACCTGGTGCGGGCGCAGCTCGCCGTCGCGGATGGCGCCACGCTCGGCTCGCTCGGGCTGGCCCAGCCCTATGTGCCGAAGCCGCGCGGCTACGCCATGCAGCTTCGCGTCAACATGGAGACCATGGACGAGACCGGCGCGATGCAGCCAACGGGTGGTCTGCTTTCCGTGTTCGACCTGCCGTCGGGGCCCGGCGTGCGCGTCGATACCTTCGGCTATTCCGGCTATAAGACCAGCGCCGCCTTCGACTCCCTGCTCGCCAAGGTGATCGTGCATTCGACCGGCGCGGAGTGGCGCGACGTCGTGCAGAAGGCGACGCGCACCTTGCGCGAGTTCCGCATCGGCGGCGTCGCCACCAACATCCCGTTCCTTGCGGCGATCCTCGGGCACGCAGACTTTGCCGCCAACCGTATCTCCACCGGCTTCATCGACACCCATATCGCCGATCTCGTCGGCGCGGCCGAGAATGTCGAAACGCTGCTGGTGGAGGAGGCGCACAGCGCGGCCGGGCCGGTCGAAGCCGCACCATCTCCCGCCGGTCCGGCCGGCTCGGTGCCGATCCCGGCGCCGCTGCAGGGCACGGTTGTCAGCATCGACGTGGCGGAGGGCGATCTGGTCCGCCCGGGCCAGCAGATCGCCGTGCTCGAATCCATGAAGATGGAGCATCTGGTCAACGCGCCGCACGGCGGCAGGGTGACGAGGATCGCGATCGGCGCCGGCACCACCTTGATGCAGGGCGAGGCGATCCTGTTCCTCGAACCGGTCGAGCTGGATGAGCATGATGTCATCGAGGAAGCCGAGGTCGATCTCGACCACATCCGCGCCGATTTGGCCGAACTGAACGCGCGTCACGCCATCACGCGGGACGAGAACCGCCCCGGCGCGGTGCAGCGGCGGCGCAAGACCAACCAGCGCACGACGCGCGAAAACATCGCGCAGCTGGTCGATCCCGGCTCCTTTGTCGAATACGGCTCGCTCGCGATCGCGGCGCAGCGGCGCCGGCGCACTGTCGAAGACCTGATCCAGAACACGCCGGCCGACGGGCTGATCTGCGGCGTTGCGACCGTAAACGCCGAAAAGCTCGGGCCCGAAGCCGCGCGCTGCATGGTGATCGCCTACGACTACACCGTGCTTGCGGGCACGCAGGGCCACATGAACCACAAGAAGATCGACCGCATGCTTACCCTGACGGAGCAATGGCGGTTGCCGCTGGTATTCTACGCCGAAGGCGGTGGCGGGCGGCCGGGCGATACCGACCGGCTCGGCATGACCGGGCTCGACGGACCGTCTTTCGTGCAGTTCGCAAGACTCTCGGGCCTCGTGCCCGTGGTCGGCGTCGTATCGGGCTATTGCTTCGCCGGCAACGCCGCGATGCTCGGCTGCTGTGACGTCATCATCGCGACGAAGAATGCCTCGATCGGCATGGGCGGTCCCGCCATGATCGAGGGCGGCGGGCTTGGCGTCTATCATCCGGCGGAGGTCGGCCCGGTGTCGTTCCAGTCGCCGAACGGCGTGGTCGATATTCTGGTCGAGGACGAGGAGGAGGCGACAGCAGTCGCGCAAAAATATCTCTCCTATTTCCAGGGCGCGGTGAAGGACTGGAGGGCCGCGGACCAGCGCCTGCTGCGCCGGGCGATCCCGGAAAACCGCCTGCGCGTCTATGACATCCGCACCGTCATTGATCTCATCGCCGACGAGGGCTCGGTGCTGGAGATCCGCCGGGATTTCGGCGTCGGCATGATCACGGCTTTCATCCGCATCGAAGGCAAGCCGTTCGGGCTGATCGCCAACAATCCAAAGCATCTGGGTGGGGCGATCGACGCTCCGGCCGGCGACAAGGCGGCGCGCTTCATGCAGCTGTGTGACGCCTTCGACATCCCGATCGTGTCCTTGTGCGATACGCCGGGTTTCATGGTTGGTCCCGAAGCCGAGAAGACCGCGATCGTGCGCCATGTGGCGCGGATGTTCGTCACCGGTGCGAGCCTCACCGTGCCCTTGTTTGCCGTCGTCTTGCGCAAGGGCTACGGGCTGGGGGCGCAGTCGATGATCGGCGGCGGATTTCATGCCTCCTTCTTCACGGTGGCCTGGCCGACCGGCGAGTTCGGTGGCATGGGGCTGGAGGGCTATGTGCGGCTCGGCTTCCGCAAGGAGATGGAGGCGATCGCCGACCCGGTCGAGCGCGAGAACTACTACAAGGCCAAGGTCGCCGAGCTCTATGCCAACGGCAAGGCGGTCTCGATCGCCTCGGTGCTCGAGATCGACGAGGTGATCGATCCCGCCGATACCAGGCATTGGATCATGTCGGGCCTCCGCTCGGTGCCGAAGGCAGAAGCCCGCACGCACCGCAAGCGGCCGTGCATCGATGCGTGGTAAAAGAGATTTCGTAGGCTGCGTTAGCCGAGGGCCTACCCCAGCCTCAACTCGCTATAGCCCTTCGCCGCCACCTCATCGCAGCGCGCGCGATAAGCGGGTGCGCTGCCGCTGTAGCGCGCGATGATGCGGGTCTGCTTGCCCTCGACATTCCTGTTGATGCCGGTCATCCAGGAATCGACCTCGTTGGAGAGGAGGCCGACACCCAGCGCCTTGACGTGGTCGGTCCAGTCCTTGACGCCATCGGGCCTTGCTTCCAGCCGTGTCAATCCATGATCGCGCGCGAAGCGGATCAGGCCGGTGATCCAGTCGACGCTGTACTCGATGCTGCGCGGAATGTTGCCGAGCGCGGTGTGCGGCCCCATGATCATCATCATGTTGGGAAGGCCGTGCACCATCAGGCCGAGATAGGTTTCGGGCCCGCCTTTCCAGGCGTCCTTCAGCCTGACGCCGTCGGCGCCGCGGAAATCGATCTTGTCGAAGCTGCCGGTGATGGCATCGAAGCCGGTGGCGTAGATGATGATGTCGAATTCGAATTCCTTCTCGCTGGTCTTGATGCCATCAGCCGTGATGCGCTCGATCGGCGTCTCCGTGATGTCGACGAGTTCGACATTGTCGCGGTTGTAGGCCTCGTAATAGAAGGTCTCGAGCGGCAGGCGGCGCGTGCCGAAACCATGGTTCTTCGGAATCAGCTTCTCGGCGATCCGCGGGTTCCTGACGCGCTCGCGGATTTTGCGCGCGACGAATTCGCTGATCGTGGCGTTGGCCTTGCGGTCGATCAGTATGTCGCGGAAATTGCCTTGCCAGATGCCGAAGCCGCGCTCGCCATAGAGCTTCTCGTAAAATGCCTCGCGCTCCTCGTCTGAGACCTCGAACGCGCCGCGCGGGTCGGGCGTATGGATGAAGCAGGCAAAGGTTTCCTGGCAGCGGGCGAACATCTCGGGATAGCCGGCCTTGATCTTCACCTGCGTCGCCGCGTCGATCTTGCCGTTGTGCAGCGGCGCGCACCAGTTCGGCGTGCGCTGGAATACGGTGAGATGGCCGACCTCGGAGGCGATGGTCTGGATCGTCTGCACGCCGGTGGCGCCGGTGCCGATCACCGCGACGCGCTTGCCGGCGAAATCGACGGGAGTCTTCGGCCAGCGTGCGGTGTGGAAGGCCTCGCCTCTGAACGACTCGCGGCCCTCGATACGGGGCAGGGTAGGCGTCGAGAGCGGGCCGATGGCGGTCACGAGGAAACGGCACGCATGCTGGCTGCCGTCCTCGAGCGTGATGCGCCAGCTGCGCGTGTCATCCTGATAGATCGCCGCAGTAACCCGGCTCCTGAACTGGATGTCGCGCCGCAGGTCGAACTTGTCGGCGACATGGCGGCAATAGCGCAAGGTTTCGGGTTGTCCGGCAAAGTGCTCGGACCACTCCCACTCGTCCAGCAATTCCTTCGAGAAGGAAAACCCGTAGGAATAGCTTTCGGAATCGAAGCGCGCGCCGGGATAGCGATTCCAGTACCAGGTGCCGCCGACATCGGTGCCGGTCTCGAACACGCGGACGCGCAAGCCAAGCTCGCGCAGGCGGTAGAGCTGGTACATGCCGGAGAGGCCCGCACCGATGATGATGGCGTCGTAGTCGACGGCGGAATCTGGCGGCGATGCGGTCAACCGGCGTCTCCCCATTGTTTCGCCAAGGCTAGCCGGTCCGCCGTCCCCGAACAAATGCCGTCAGAGCATGGCGGTTGCAGTTTTTGGCAGCACCTCGGCTAGTCCTTGGGAAAATCCCGGCGCATGGCGATCTCGGCGGCATCGCCAGGCGACAATACGCCGTTGTCGAATGCTCTCTGCGGTTCGGTGACGATGTCGTAGAGCGAGATCTGCCTGATCGGCTTGGCCAGCAACTCCCGGATGCAATCGGCCAGCGTGCCGGTGTGGACGAGATAGGGCCGCTTGCTGGTCACGCGCTGATTGTTCAGCGACGGCCATTTCTTCAGGTCGGCGGGGGCGTCGTAGGTGATTGGAAGGTGTTCCCGGAACATGCTTTTTGCTCGCGGCAAATTACCGCAGGAAGCGTAGCCCAGGGGCGGTAAACGGAGTCCAAACGGCGCAGGGTTCACGGTTTGCAGGAGGGCAGCGTCTTGACGGCGCTCTCTGCCTCTTCGCGGGTCGGATAGATCGTATCGTTCGCGACCGTCAGATTTGGCGTGTCGGTCCTGGGTGTCTTGTCCACGACCGAGCAGCGCTTGGTCATGGTATCGAACACAATGTAAAAGGCGGGCGTCCCGCGGGCGCTCTGGGCGAAGGCAGGCTGGAGTCCGGCAATCATCCCCGCCAGCAGCAGGCCAAAAGGCAGCAGCGTCCGTTCCATGAGATCCTCCTTTCACTCAGGAAGGGTAAGCCCGTCGACGATTTCGGTTCCGGCCCGTCGATCAAATGAGTGGTTGTTCCGTCGCGCCAAATGAATGGGCCCCGGTGCACTGTGGCATCAGCGGGGCCCTTGGGTTCTTCGTCTCTGCGAAGAGATGTCTGGCATACGCGTCAGTTCAATCTCAGGATCGACATAGCACGTGGCCTTTGCGCTTCGACCCTGCTGATATGTCTTCAAATTGTCGGCGGCGCAACGCGGTCAGCAGCTGCTCTTCCCTTACCTTGCGCCGTGACCTTGCTAGCAGCAAGGTCGCGTGTCTGAGCCGGTGGCGTCATGCTCCTCTCCGAGAGTGGGCCGACGGACCTTTGTCCGCATTCCTGCCTGACGTCCGGTGCGTGGGCCGGACGGCAATTCCTGCGGAACTGCGAAGCCGGTGCTTCGTAACCCCTGCAGGTGCAGCACGACGAAATGCTGCGCCCGATGTGCTGAAGTGTCAAGCTAGCGATTGAGCAGGTTCCCGCGCCGTGAACCGTTAACAGTAACAAATAGTTTCCGCCTATTCCGCAGTGCGGGCTGCCGAGCACGGCTGCGATGCTCCCGGGATTTCTGATGCGCTCGATCAGTATGTCGATGCGGTCGGTGCCTCAGAACAACTTGCCGTTGAACACGTCGCGGGCAGAAACGTCGAGCGCTTTGGCTTCGTCGATGATGCGATCGTGTTGGGCGCGCGCATCGTCCTGCACATGGCGCTCGAAATCCCTGGCCGAACCGCCGATTGACGTGATGACGGCGGAGACTTCCGATCGCCGGGCAAAACATGCATTTTTGCCTTGGCCTTGCGAGCCACGCGACGGTTATCGACAAGGGCCAGATCGTCTACACCTCCTGCATCGAAGAGCTGAAAAGCCAACGACAACATTCGCCAGTGCTGTCTGGCGCTGTAAGGGGCGTTCGTCATTCCGGGTCTGGTCCGTCGGACCATCCCGGAATGACAGTTGAGGGTTTGTCACCGTGTTGGCGGGCAGGGAGGAACGATGGGCGGGAAGCTAATGCCGACACATGAGGCGCCGTATCGGGGCCTCAAGGTGCTCGATTTCGGGCAAGGCATCGCCTCGCCCTATTGCGCGATGCTGCTCGGCGTCTACGGCGCCGACATCATCAAGGTCGAGCCGCCCGAAGGCGACTGGTCGCGCTATCTCGGCACCACCTATGGCAGCCATACCACGCTGTCCGCCGTCTACAACCGCGGCAAGCGCAGCCTGTGCCTCGACATGAAGCACAAGGACGGCATCGACATCGCCAAACGGCTGGCGAAAGAGAGCGACGTGCTGATCGAGGGCTTTCGGCCCGGTGTCGCCGCCCGCCTGGGGCTCGGCTATGCGCAACTGTCGCGGGACAATCCCGCCCTGATCTATCTCTCGATCAGCGGCTTCGGGCAGAGCGGGCCTTATTCGAAGCGGCCGGGCTCGGACTCGGTGGCGCAGGCGTTTTCCGGCCTCGTCTCGATCAACCCCGGCAATGACGGCCTGCCGCACCGCGTCGGCACCACCATCTCCGACGTCGTCACCGGCGTCTATGCGTTCCAGGCCATCGCCACCACGCTGTTCGCACGCGCGGCGACCGGCACGGGCCGCTGGATCGACGTCAACCTTGCGCAATCCACTGCCGCGCTGCTCGGCCACAAGGTCGCCGAGCATGTGCTCGAAGGCGGCGCGCCGCGGGCGCTGAACGTGCCGGCCGGCACCTATCAGTCCAGCGATGGCTGGATGATGGTGACGCTGGTGAACGAGGCGCAATACAAGCGCCTGTGCAGCGCGATCGGGCGGGAAGACCTCGCAACCGATCCGCGTTTTGCCGATTTCGCACGCCGCGCGGATTCGGCTGACGCGCTGATCCCGCAACTGCGGGAAGTCTTCCGTACCCAACCGACGGAGGCCTGGCTGACCCGGCTGCACGCCGCCGACATCATCGCCGAGCGCATCCACAATCCCGGCGAATGGTTGCGCAGTCCCCATGTCGAGGCGACGAAGGCCGCCGTATGCCAGGATACGCCGGGCGTCGGTCTGGTCTATTCGCCGCGCACGCCCGGTATCGCGAGCCTGTCCGAAGACTGCTTGCGCCCCTCACCCGATATCGGGCAGGACAGTGTCGAGGTGCTGCTGGAGGCCGGTTTCGACCGCAACGCCATTGATGATCTCATCAAGTCGGCCGCGGTGCGGCAGGCCAATGGAGGGCACAAGGGAGCGCAGGAGGGAGGCGGGACATGAGCTCTGATCTGGTTCGCTATGCCGTCTCGGGCAACATCGCCGAGATCATGCTCGACCGCGCGCCCGTCAATGCGCTGAGCATGCCGCTGATCGATGCGCTGCTGGCGGCGCTCGCCAAAGCGCGCGATGACGAGGCTGTCCGCGCGGTGATCGTCGGCAGCGCACACAAGGTGTTTTGTGCCGGGCTCGATCTTGACATCGTCAGAGGAAAGCCTGCCATCGAGACCAGGAAGTTCCTCGAGCGGCTCTATTTCGCGCTCAACGACACCCAGTATCGCATGGGCAAGCCGACCATCGCGGCGGTCGACGGGCCGGTACGTGCGGGCGGAATGACCATTGCGATCTCCTGCGACATGATTATCGCGGGCGACGCCTCCACCTTCGGCTATCCCGAGATCGACGTCGGCCTGATCCCGGCCATCCACTTCGTGCAATTGCCGCGGCTGGTCGGCAAGCACCAGGCCTTCGGGCCGCTGTTCCTCGGCGATCCCTTCGATGCTGCGACCGCTTTCCGCATGGGCCTGCTCAGCGAGATCGTGCCAAAGGGCACGGCGCTCGATCGCGCCCGCGAGATCGCGCGGCGTCTTGCGGAAAAGTCGCCAATCGTGATGAAGATCGGCCGCGACGCGTTCATGCGCGCGGTCGACGCCGATTTCCGCCGATCGGTCGAGAATGCGGCCGAGAGCTTTGCGCTGGTCGCAACCACTGAGGATTGTCAGGAAGGGCTGACGGCGTTCGTCGAGAAGCGGACGCCAAACTACAAGGGACGATAGATGGCAGGACTGTATTTCGAGGATTTCGTCGTGGGCCAGGAATTCCACCACGAATTTTCCCGCACGGTGACCGAGATGGACAACACCATGTTCAGCCTGCTGACCATGAATCCGCAGCCGCTGCATCTCGACGCGCATTTTGCCGAGAAGACCGAGTTCGGCCAGCGGCTGTTCAACAGCCTCTATACGCTCGCCATCATGATCGGCATGACCGTCTACGACACCACGCTCGGCACCACCGTCGGCAATCTCGGCATGACCGACGTCAAATTCCCCAAGCCGGTGTTCCACGGCGATACACTGCGGGCGCACACCAGGATCATCTCCAAGCGCGAGAGCAAGTCGCGGCCGGGGCAGGGGCTGGTCGAGTTCGAGCACACCGCGACCAACCAGCGCGGCGAGGTGGTGGCAAGCTGCCGCCGCACCGGGTTGATGCTGGGCAAGCCGAAGGTGTGATGCGATGCGTTCCTTTTTGTTCGTTCCCGGCGACAGTGTCCGGAAATTCGAAAGCGCCAAGAAGACTGCGGCGGACGCGCTGATCCTTGACCTTGAAGATTCCATCGCGCCGGAGGGTAAAGTTGCCGCTCGCGGCATCACGCGGGATATGCTGGATGCGCGCAATCCAGCGCAGAAGATGTATATCCGCGTCAACGCGCTCGATACCGGCCTGACGCTCGGCGATCTCGCCGCTGTGATACCGGGCAAGCCCGATGGCATCGTGCTGCCCAAATGCGCCGGCGCTGCCGACGTCAACACGCTTTCGCTCTATCTCGATGCCTTCGAGGCCGCTTCCGGCATCGAGCAGGGGACGACGCGGATCGTCACGGTCGCGACCGAGACTGCGCGCGCCGTGCTGAAGCTGATGGATTTCGAGAACATGAGCCCGCGGCTGTGGGGCATGATGTGGGGTGCCGAGGACCTCGCGGCTTCGCTCGGCGCCTCGCGCAACCGTACCGATGGCCGCTTCAACTCGCCGTTCGTGCTGGCGCGCGATCTTTGCCTGATCGCGGCCGCAGCGGCAGGCGTGGTTCCCATCGACACCATCGCTGCCGACATCAACGATCTCGAGGCATTGAAGGCGGAGTCGATCGCCGCGCGGCACGATGGCTTCCTCGCCAAGGCCGTGATTCATCCCAAGCATGTCGACGTTGTCAATGCAGCCTTCATGCCGACAGACGAGGAAATCGCCTGGTCGGAGCGGGTCGTCGCGGCCTTCGCCGGAAATCCCTCCGGGGTAGTGAAGATGGACGGCAAGATGCTGGACAAGCCGCATCTGCGCGCCGCGGAGAAGATCCTGGCACAGCGCGGACGCTAGTCACCGCTTCTGTTCGGCGCGCCGCCTTGTCGCCAGTTTCCGGATCAGCCGGGTGACGACCTGGGCAGCCGCCGACAGCGCGCGGTGAGTGCCGAACGACATCCACGTCGTCTGCTCGATCGTCGGCCGCACGAGGCGGACCGCGCTGAACTCGCCGGACGCGATCTCGCGCGCGAACACCTGCGCAGGCGAAATGGTGGCAAGGTCGGAAGCTCGCATCGCCTCGCCGATCAGCGACGTCGAGCTTCCCTCGAGGCGGATGTCGAGTTCGAAATGCTGGGCGGCGGCAAGTCCCGTCAGCAGATTGGTCAGGCTGTTGGGCCGCACCGGAAGTGCCAATGGCACCTCTGCAAGCGCGCGTAGCGGCACTTCGCGCCCTCGCGCGATTGGGTGGCTGCTGCGGACGATCAGATGCGTATCCGCGCGCATGATCGCTTCGGAGTTGGCGACACGGCCCCGGCGGTAGCGGTTGTAGATGGCGATATCGATGCGTTGGGAGGTCAGCCATTCCTCGACCTGACCGCTATAGTCCTCCAGCACTCGAAGCCGTATGCCCGGATAGTCGTCGCGAAGCTGCGCGGTGAGTTCGGCAAGCAGCATTCGGGATGCAACCGGGACGACGCCAACAGTCACTTCGCCGGCGGGGCGGTCGGCGGGGCTGCGCGCGGCTTGTTCGAACGCAATCGTATCGGCAATCAGCGCGCGGCCCTGCGGCAGCACGCGCTCGCCGATTTCGGTCAATGCCACGCCGCGGCCATTGCGGTGAAACAGCCGCCCGCCGACTTCACGCTCGAGCGCCGAGACTTGTCGGCTTAACGCCGATTGCGCAATGCCGAGCGTGTTTGCAGCGCGGACATAGCTCCCTTGCGTCGCAACCTCGACAAAGGCCCTGAGATGCCTGAACTCCATGGCGTTTCCCGGATATGACGATCTGGCAATTCTGATTTATCATGCTTGATCTTATAGCATGGCGGGGGCCGCGGCTAGGATACTGCCATGACCCAAGTCGCTGAACTTTCCGGGCCGCTCGTCGGCCTTCGCATCCTCGACATGTCCACCGTCGTCGCGGGCCCGTTTGCTGCGACACTGCTCGCCGATCTCGGCGCGGACGTCATCAAGGTGGAACTGCCCGGCAAGGGCGATCCGCTGCGGGAGCTCGCGCCGCACAAGAACGACGTGCCGTTGTGGTGGAAGGTCACCAACCGCAACAAGAAGGGCATCACGCTCGATCTGCGCAAGCCGGACGGCAAGGCGCTGTTGGAGCGGCTGCTCGTCGATCGCGACGTGTTGATCGAGAATTTTCGCTCCGGCACGCTCGATCAGTGGGGCATCACGCGGCAGTGGCTGCAGGAGATCAATCCGAGACTCACGATCCTGCGTGTGACCGGCTTCGGCCAGACCGGACCTTATCGCGACCGGCCGGGCTTTGCCCGCATCTTCGAGGCGATGAGCGGCTTTACCCGGATGTGCGGCGAGGAAGGTGGCTCGCCGCTGCACCTCGGCTATCCCATCTCTGACGCGATCGGCGGGCTGTTCGGTGCAGTCGGCGTGCTCTCGGCGCTGTACCGGCTGAAAGAGGATCCGATTGCGCGTGGTCAGGAGATAGATTGCTCGATGACGGAGGCGATGCTGCGCACGCTCGATTTCCTCGCCATCGAATACGACCAGCTTGGCGCGATCCGTACCGGCAGCGGCAATCGCAGCCAGTATGCGGCGCCTGGCAACATCTATGCGACGGGCGATGGCAAGTGGGCGTCGATCGCCGCCTCCACGCAAAGCATCTTCGAGCGGCTCTGCGCCGCGCTGGAGCTGAAGGAACTGCTCACCGATCCTCGCTTCATCGACAATCCTTCACGGGTGAAGAACCGCGACGTGCTGGACGGTATCGTTGGCGGTGCCATCGCAAGGCTGACGCTGGCGGAATTGCGCGCGCGCTTTGCGGCGCATGAGGTCGGCTTCTCGCCAATCTATGACGCTTCTGACATCTTCACCGACCCGCACTTCATCGCACGCGAGGCGATTGTCAGCGTGCCCGATGAAGAACTCGGCGATGTCCGCATGCAATGCGTGGTGCCGCGTTTCTCGGAGACACCGGGCGGCGTGCGTTCGACCGGCCCCTCGATCGGACAGCACAATGAGGAAATTTATCGGGCGATCGGCCTTGCGGCGGATGAGATCGCGCGGTTGCGCAGCGCAAAGATCATATGAGGGAAACGCCATGAAGCGCCTGATCGTTACCGCCGTCGCCCTCATCCTTGGCCTTGCGTCTGCGAAGGCCGCCGACATCTCGCGTATCGTGGTCGGCTTTCCCGCCGGGCAAGCCACCGACATTGTGGCCCGGCTGATCGCCGAGCGCATCGGGCCGATCCTCGGCGAGACCTTTATCGTGGAGAACCGGCCGGGGCAGGGCGGCAGCATTGCGTTGGCCCAGCTGGCGAAGACGCAAGCGGACGGCCGAACGCTGGTGCTGGCGCCGCTGGCCTCGCTGGTAGCCAATCCGCATCTCTACAAGTCGGTCGGCTATGACACGCTGAAGGATTTTGCGCCGGTGACGCTGGTCTGCGACCTGCCGATCCTGTTCGTGGTCAACCCGTCGCTGCCAGTGAATAACGTCGCCGAGTTCATCGCCTATGCCAAAGCCAATCCAGACAAGATCAACTATTCTTCCTCCGGCAATGGCACGCTGTCGCATCTGGGCATGGAGGATTTCAAGCGCCGCGCCGGCATCAGCCTGATGCACGTACCCTATCGTGGCAGTCCGCCGGCGATGACCGATCTGGTGGCAGGCGTGGTGAGCGCAGGCATGGACACGGTAACGGTGACGCAGCCCTTCGTTCAGGCCGGCAGCCTGAGGGCGATCGCGAGCGCCTATTCGCAGCGCATACTGACCCTTCCGGATGTTCCGACCCTCGCCGAGCAGGGCTTCCCCGGCTTCGGCATCGCCGCGTGGATCGGGTTCGTTGCGCCGGCCGGCACGCCAAAGGAGCGGATCGATGCGCTCAACGCTGCCGTCAGCAAGGTCGTGCAAACCGAGGAAATCGCCGACAAATTCGCAACGCTGGGCGTGATCCAGCACCTGATGGGCTCAGCCGAGTTTGCCGAGTTCATCGCGAGCGAGAATGCACGCTGGAGCGCCGTAGTGAAAGCTACCGGTGCCAAGGTGGATTGAGTAGGCAAGACGACAGGCAGCAGAGATGTTGCAAATTCAACACGACGGGCAAATCACTTCGGTTTACCGGAATCGTGTCAAGCCTCGCAATGAAAAATATTCTGCTTTACAGAAGTATCAAATCAGTGGCATGACGCACCCAGCCCGCGCCGCCATGAGGGGGCGAAACGCGATCGTCACGGAACGTTGGCGCGGGTTGCGATGGACGCTGCGGCGTCAGGCGGGCTTTGCTCGCCGGACGAAACGTTCGCAGCGGACGGCGAAGTCGTGTGGTCCTGGCGCCGCGACCCTGGCGTCTATTCCCGCCGGCCTGTGCTGGCGGGGCAACGGTGACAATAAAGGCCGCTCACCGGGGAGAGTACGTATAAGCCGTAAACCATTGCGCGGGGAAAGCCGGGATGTCTCGGCTGTACCTGTCTAATCCGTGTGCGTTTTCTGTAGCACTTTTGCACACGGTGCTGCGGGCGCAGTCGGCGCCCGGCTTTCCCTGCGCCCTCAAGAGAGGGTCAAGAGACGGCAAACCTCGGGCAGATCGTGCCGCGAGAACGAGAGCGCTTACCCCTGCGCATGGCGGTATCGATTTCCGCCTCCTTTACTAGCCGAGCCTTCTCACTCTATCGTCACACCGGACCGATCGCCCGCCAAGCGGCGACGGCGTGGGAGTGAAACGAAATTGCAATGAACGACCCCGTTGACGTCCTGATCATCGGCGCCGGCGCGTCCGGCGCGGCGGTGGCCTGGAGCCTGGCCGACACCAAGATGCACATCCTTTGCCTGGAGCAGGGCGGCTGGATGAACCCGTCGGAATATCCGAGCACGGGGCGCGACTGGGAGGCGAAGTTCTATGGCGACTGGTCGACCAGTCCGAACGTCCGCGGTCGGGCCGAGGATTATCCGATCAACGAGGACAATTCCCCGATCAAGGTGGTGAATTTCAACGGCGTCGGCGGATCGACGGTGATGTACACCGCGCACTGGCCGCGGCTGCATCCCTCGGACTTCCGCGTCAGGACGCTCGACGGCGTCGCCGACGACTGGCCGATTGGTTACGATACGCTGGTGCCGTTCTTCGAGGAGAACGACCGCATGATGGGTACCTCGGGCCTGTCAGGCGATCCGCTCTCGCCGCTGACGAAGCCGCCGATGCCGCCGCAGCCGATGGGCCGTTCCGGCGCGCTCATCGGCAAGGCCATGAACAAGCTCGGCTGGCACTGGTGGCCGTCGGACACGACGGTCGCGACGATGGACTATGAGGGCCGTGCGCGCTGCATCAATCTCGGCCATTGCACGCCAGCCTGCGCGCAGGGCGCCAAGGCGAGCACCGACATCACCTATTGGCCGCATGCACTGCGCGCCGGAGTCGAGCTGCGCACGCATTGCCGGGTGCGCGAGATCCTGACCAATGAGCACGGCATGGCCTCCGGCGTCGTTTATTACGATAAGGATGGCGTCGAGCAGTTCCAGCCGGCCGAGGTCGTCATCATCGCCTGCAACGGCGTCGGCACGCCGCGGCTGCTCCTGAACTCGGTCTCCGGCCGCTTTCCTAACGGGCTCGCCAATTCATCCGGCCTGGTCGGCAAGAACCTGATGTTCCATCCCTATGCGCAGATCTATGGCTTCGTGAAGGAGCCAACTGACTCTAACCGCGCGCCGCCGACCTGCCTGTGGAGCAAGGAGTTCTACGACACCGACCTGTCGCGCGGCTTCGTCCGCGGCTATGGCATCCAGTTCGGCCGCGGCGCCGGGCCGGTGTTCGAAGCTGTCGCCAGCGAGCAGAAGGGCATCTTGCCGTGGGGCGAAGATCATCACCGCGTATTTCGTAGACTCAATGGCCATCGCCTCGCTGTCTCCGCGATCTGCGAGGACCTGCCGGAGGAGCATAACCGCGTCACGCTCGATCCGGTGCTGAAGGACAGCCACGGCATTCCCGCGCCGAAGATCGATTACACGATCAGCGAGAACAGCCGGAAGATGATGGACCATGGACTGGCCCGCGGCCGTGAAATTCTCGAAGCCGCCGGCGCGACCGACATCTGCACCAACGACCCGATCCCGTGGGGTGGCTGGCACCTGCTCGGCACGGCGCGGATGGGCACCGATCCCGACCGTTCCGTGGTCAACGAATGGGGCCGCTCACACGACGTGAAGAACCTGTTCATCGTCGACGGCAGCGTGTTCGTCACCTCGGGCGGCGTCAATCCGACCTCCACCATCCAGGCCATCGCGCTCTACGTCGCCAACCAGATGAAGCAGCGCCTCGCCAATCTCTTTGACTGAGGAAGTGATGTCCGAACTTACCCAGGCCCAGCGCGATGATCTCTGCACCATTGCCGCCATGATCATTCCGGCGAGCGATGAGTACAAGGTGCCGGGCGCCGACGATCCCGCGATCCAGGCCGATATCCTCAATACGCTCGGCCGCGATAGCGCAATGGTGCGGCAGGCCCTCGATCAGCTGGCGCGCCTTGCCGGCAAGCCGCTGTCCGCTCTCGATCCGGCCAAGCGCGACGTGGTCGCCCAGGAATTCCGCGCCACCGGCGGCGCAGCCGCAGCCACGCTCGTCCGTGTCGTCCTGCAATGCTACTACCGCGACGACCGCGTGCTGCGCTCGCTTGGCCTGGAGCTGCGCGCACCGTTCCCGAAAGGCTACGTGCTGGAAGACGGCGACTGGTCGCTGCTCGATCCCGTCAAGGCGCGGCCGGCAAGCCTGCGGCGCGCCTGAGGTTACGCACGGCCGGCAAGATGCTTGCCTGCGATATAGCCGAAGGTCAGCGCAGGGCCCAGCGTGATGCCGGCGCCGGGATAGTTGCCGCCCATGATGCTCGCCATGTCGTTGCCGGCGGCATAGAGGCCCTCGATCACCTTGCCGTCGGCATCGAGCGCGCGCGCATTGGCATCGGTCTTGATGCCGGCATAGGTGCCGAGGTCGCCGATCACCATCTTGATGGCGTAGAACGGCCCGTTCTCGATCGGCGCGATGCAGGGATTGGGCCCGTGCTGCGCATCGCCCTGGTAGCGGTTATAGGCGCGCGAGCCCTTGCCGAAATCGGGATCGTGGCCGTTGGCGGCGTTCTTGTTGAACGCAGCAACCGTCGCTTCCAGTCCGCTGGCGTCGATGCCGGCTGTGCGCGCGAGCTCGGCCAAGGTCGAGCCGCGCTTGAGATAGCCGGTCTTGAGGTGATGGCCGAGCAGCATCGGGAAGGGCGGCACGCTGCCGAGGCCGTATTTGCGGAGGGTCCGGTGATCGCAGATCAGGAATGCGGAGAGCTCTTCACCGGGCTTTGCCGCCTTTACCATGTCCTGCACGAAGTCGTGGTACGAGTTGCCTTCATTGGCAAAGCGCTTGCCCTCGCGCGTCACCGCGATCACGCCCGGCTTGGCGCGGTCTATGAAGTGCGGCATCACGCCCTTGCTGCCATCCTTGCGCGTCGTAATCGAGACCGGCACCCAGGCCGCCGCGTTGGGCAGGGTATCCTCGATGCGGCCACCCGCCGCTTCCGCCAGCCGCAGGCCATCGCCGGTGTTGCCGACGGGGCCGGGCGAAAAGTGCTCAGTGCCGGTTGGCGCGTGCGCAAACATCGCCTTGCGTCTTGCCACGTCGTGTGGAAAGCCGCCGCAGGCGAGCACGACGCCGCGCTTGGCGGTAACGCGGATGCGCCGGCCGCCGCGCTCGACGATCGCGCCGCGCACGGCACCATCCTGGACGATCAGTTCGCGCACGGGGGAGGAGAGCCACAGCGGAATCTTCAGATCGAGCGCGGATTTCGCCAGCCTTCCCGCCAGCGCGTTGCCATTGGTCAAGGTCATGCCGCGGCCATGGCGCATGACGTCCATGAAATGCTTCGAAAGCCGTTTGGCCACGTAGACCGCCGAGGTCAGCGACTTCGTCGCGCGCATGAAATGGATGATCTCCTTGCCGGAGCCCAGCATCATGCCGAACACGGTCAGCTCTGGCAGCGGCAGGCCGATGTCCTTGATCAGCGGTCCGAGCTCGCGCCCATTGAACGGCCGCGTCACCATGGAGCGGCCGCCCTGCGTGCCGCCCGGCGCTTCCGCGTGGTAATCCGGAAAGGTCAGCGGCATGTCGAAGCGCAGCGCGGTCTTGCTGGTGAAGAAGTCGACCGCCTCTGGGCCGCTGGTCAGGAACGCATCGACCCGCGCGGCGTCAAAACTGTTGCCGGCTTCATGCCGCAGATAGGTCCGCGCAACTTCCGGGCTCTCGACTATGCCCCAGGCTCGCGCCAGCGACGTGCCGGGAATCCACAGCCAACCGCCGGAGCGCGCGGTGGTGCCACCGAATTTCGGCTCCTTCTCGACGATCAGGACTTTCAGGCCGTGATGTCCGGCGGTAATTGCGGCCGACATGCCGGAACAGCCGGAGCCCGCGACCAGCACGTCGCATTCGTAAGTGTCTGCATCAATGCCTGCCACGTAACCTTCCCCGGGAGTTCTGGTCCGTCTTGGCGGCCGGGCGGCCGACGGTTGTTCTACCTTGGGCGTGATTGTTGTGAGCGCCGGCCACCCTGTCAATCACCCGGCAGTGAGCGGCCGATGGGGCATCTTGCGCCGCCGTACATTCGTCACCATCTGTGGAAACTTCAGGAACATCACCATGCTGGATTTCACCTCAGATATCGCCGATGGCGCCCCGCTGTCGCGAGCGCACGAGCGTGCTCCCGACAATGATCAGGCGCTGCTCGATGCCTATTCCAATGCCGTGATCGACGTGACCGACCGCGTCGGCCCCGCCGTGGTCCGCGTCGAGACTGGTCCCAAGGTAAAGACGCCTCGCGAACGCGGCGGGCTCGGCTCAGGCATCGTGATCTCGCCTGACGGACTCGTGCTGACCAACAGCCATGTCGTGGGCGCGGCGAAAGAGATTCGTCTGCGCGACATGGAAGGCATCGTTACCGATGCCCGCGTGCTCGGCGTCGATCCCGACACTGACCTCGCGCTGCTGCGCGCCGACGGCGCGCGAGAGCTGCCCTATGCTTCGCTCGGCAATTCGAAGTCGCTGCGGCGCGGCCAGCTCGTGGTGGCGATCGGCAATCCTCTAGGCTTTGAATCGACGGTCACGGCGGGCGTGGTGTCGGCGCTCGGCCGCTCGATCCGTTCGGTCAGTGGCCGCACCATCGAGGACGTGATCCAGACCGATGCCGCGCTCAATCCCGGCAATTCCGGCGGGCCGCTGGTCTCGACCCGGTCGGAGGTGATCGGCATCAACACCGCCATCATCGCGGGCGCGCAAGGAATCTGCTTTGCGGTCGCCAGCAACACCGCGCAGTTCGTGCTGTCGGAGATCATCCGTCACGGCTATGTCCGCCGTGCCTATATCGGCGTGGCCGGCCAGACCGCGCCGATCCCGCGGCGGCATGCGCTGCTCGCCGGCATCGACAACACCATGGGTGCACTGCTGGCGCAGATCGAGCCGGACGGACCCGCGGGGCGGGCAGGGCTGTTGCCCGGCGATGTCGTCATCAAGCTCGACGGCGTCGGCGTCCATGGCGTCGACGACTTGATCCGCGCGCTCGATCGCGACCGCATCGGCCGGACGCTGGAGATGGAAGTGCTGCGGCTCGGGCGCCTGCGGGCGCTCGAGATCCACCCGGTGGAGCGAAAACCGGCGGGGCGCTAGGGCCGGACCGCCGGTGCCTCCATCGGCATGCCGCGTGCGCGCGACATCAGATAGAGCTCGAGTTCAACCAGTTCGGAGGAGCCAAAGTCATAGGCCTGCGCCCGGATGCCGATCAGGCAGGCCCGCAGCCGCCGCTGCAGCGAGCCAAGCGTCTGCCACTCCAGGCGGTAGAGCGGATAGCCCGTCGCGTGTCCCTGCGTGATCGCCGCTCCCGCCAACCGCTTGTCCCAGACGTCCTCATGGCAATTGCTGCAGGCGAGATTGAGCTGGCCCTGCCGCTGGGTGTAGAGCGCGCGGCCTTTGGCGATGAACGGCGCCAGCTGCGGGTCGGTGCCGGCCTCGATCGGGCTGCCGCGCGATTGCCGGGCGACGAAGGCGGTGAGCGCGAGCAGGTCGTGGCCCTCGTAGGCCAGTGGCGGCGCCTGCTGCTGGCTGGTGCGGCACAGATTGATGCGCTGCTCGAGATCGACGGGGTGGCCCGGCGTCTTGTCGAACGCGGGGTAGCGGGCGGCGACGCCCTTCATGCTGGCAGCGGCATCGCCATGGCAATCGGCGCAGGCCTTCTGCGCTGTGCCGGCCTTGCGCTTCCACAACGCCTCGCCGTCGAGCACCCAGAGCATGCCGGGATTGGCGGTGTCGTCGTTCTGCATGGTCTGCGTTTCCGGCGTCATGAAGCTGAAGCCGGACCGGCGCTGTTCTTGCGGGATTTCGCCGGCGGCAACGGCCGTCGCGATCAATACTCCGGCGATGGCTATGGTCCGCGCAAGGCTCATTCGACGGTGATGGAGGCCGAGGCGCTTTCCGAAAAGCCCTTGTCGCCGACCCACTCGAACTCGAACTTGCCGCTTTCCGTTACGGTGGTGAAAAAGCTGAAGAAGGGATTGGCCGCGATGGCCGGGAAAAGATCGGCGCGGAAGATTTCGTTGCCGTTGAAGCGGCAAGTGAAGCTGGTGATGATGTCGCGCGGAACGGAATCGCCTGATGAGGTATGGCGATAGCCGGTTTCCATGATGTGCGACATCAGCGTCTTGATCTCGATGACGTCGCCGCGTTTGGCCTTGGCCGGGACGTTGATCAGGGCGGAGGGCATCAGATCACCTCCTCGGTGCAGGCGGCGAGCGTCACCACGACATCGACGCTGGCGGACCAGAACGTGCCGTCGGACAGCTTTGCGATCGCGACCACCTTCTGGCTGTCGGCCAGCCGGATGCGGGTGGAGACCTGGGCGCGGCCGGCCTGCGCAGAGAGATGGAAATTGCCGATGTTCGGCTGCGGGTTCTTCTCGTTGAAGATGTGGATGCTCTTGACGTGATCTTCCGGCGCCATCGGGCTTGCGACACTTACCGTCATCGGCACGGTGTTGCCGTTCTCGACGAGCGGCGGGATATCGAGCTTAACCCTGCCCGTCTTGACCGGCTCGCTGCCTGTGACATTGCGGATGGCCGACGCCATCGTTGCAGGGGTCGCCTCGGCCGGCCGCAGCGTGACCGCGAGCATCGCCGCGCCGCCGGCAAGGGCAAGAAATTCACGTCGCGTGGATTCGTCCATCTCTCTTCCTATTCGCGCAGCGTGACGAGATACGCCACGATGTCCTCGATCTGCTCGGCGGTCAGGATCGGCTTGCCCTGCCATGCCCGGCCGACGCGGCTCAATCCATCGATGCGGTAGTAGGAGGGCATGATGGTTGCCGGATTGAAGCGCGAGGCGTCGACCAGGCGCAGCCGGATTTCACCCTCGGTCCAGCGGCTGCCGGTGCCGGCAAGGCTGGGAGCAACGTCGCCCTGGAAACTTTGTTCCGGGAACGGGCCGCTGTGGCAGAGAATGCAGGTGCTGCTGCGCTCCACCACGAGCGCGCGCCCGCGGGCCGCATCGCCGGCGGTGGCGGTGAGCGAAGCGGGGATGGCGTCGCCCACGACGGTGAACGGGCGCAGCGCTTGCGCGCTGGCGGCGCTGCCAAGCGCGACCAACGCCGCGGCCAGACAGGCGATCGGCCTAGCCAAAGGTCTCTCCCGTGATCGCCTTGAACCAGTTCAGGGCGCTCTCCGCTTCCTGCGCCCTTGTCTCGCGCGACGCCTCAAGCGGACTTGTCCTGACTTCGACCTCGGCGAACTGGTCGCCTTTGGGCTGATAGATGCCGGAGAGCGAGAAGGCGTAAGCCGGCGCCACCGTATTGTAGCAGGCGCCCGTCAGCCGCGGCGGCTCCAGCGGCTTTCCCGCAAGCAGGTTCACGATGGCCGCGGCGCAGGCCTTGCCTTGTGCAGCGGCAGCGGAGGCGGACTTCGGAATGCCGCCGGCGAGGCAGGCGTCACCGATGACGTGGATGTTCGCCGCCAGTTTCGAACCGAAACTAATGGGATCGATCGGGCACCAGCCCGTCCTGTCGGCAGCGCCCGCAATCTCGGCGATGCGGCCCGCCCTCTGCGGCGGAATGACGTTGGCGACATCGGCCGTGTAGTTGCCGAACTCGGTGATGATGGTGCCGCTCGAAACATCGACCGAGGTGACCCTGCCGCCTTGCGACAATGCGATCCGTTCGATCATGCCGGGATAGAGTTCCTTCCAGGCGGCTTCGAACAATTGCTGCTGCGAGTAGCCGTCCTTCGCGTCGAGCACCAGAACCTTGGAGCGCGGCTTGTTCGTCTTCAGATAATGGGCGATCAGGCTGGCGCGCTCGTAAGGCGCCGGCGGGCAGCGCAGGGGCGCGGCGGGCACTGCGACGACCACCAGGCCGCCATCCTTCATCGCTTCAAGCTGGCGCTTCAGCAGCAACGTCTGCTCGCCTGCCTTCCAGGCATGCGGCATCTTTTCGGAAGCGGTCTCGTCATAACCGGGCAGGACGTCAAAGCGCATGTCGATGCCGGGGGCGAGCACGAGGCGGTCGTAGTCGATCGAGACGCCATCGGCGAGACCGATCGTTCGCGCCTGTGGATCGACCTTCGTGGCGGCGCTTGCCACGACCTTGATGCCGTCGGCAGCAATGCCGTCGTAGCTGAAGCGCTGCGACTCGAATTCTCTCAAGCCGGCAATGATCTCGTTGCTGAACGGGCAGGATACGAAACTGCGGCTCGCCTCGATCAGCGTCACGTCGAGCCTGCTGTCGAGCCGCTTCAGCGCGCGCGCACAGTTCGCGCCGCCAAAGCCGCCGCCGATGACGGCCACACGCGGCGCAGCCTGCGCCAGCGACGGGCAGGGCAGTGCGGTCGCCAGCGCAGCGCTGGCGATGCCGAAAACCGCATTTCTGCGCGTCGGCAGGCGCGTGACCGGCATGAGCGAATTCCAACTGAACGGGCGGCGGCCGTGATGCCGCCGCCGTCCATGACGTCAGGCGAAGGTAATGTTCTGGTCCCTCAGCGGCACCGAACGGATGCGTTTGCCCGTCGCCGCAAAGTAGGCATTGAGCACCGCGGGCGCGGCGACGCCGATCGTCGGCTCGCCGACACCGCCCCAGAAGCCGCCGCTCGGCATGATGACGGATTCCACCTTCGGCATCTCGCTGATGCGCATGGAATTGTAGGTGTCGAAATTGGCCTGCTCGATCCGGCCGTCCTTGACCGTACATCCGCCGTAGAACAGGCCGGACAGGCCGTAGACAAAGGAGCCCGCGATCTGCCGCTCGATCTGCGCCGGATTGACGACATGGCCGGGATCGGTGGAGGCGACGATCCGGTGCACCTTGATCTTGTTGCCGTCGACAACGGAGATTTCGGCGGCGCCGGCGACGTAACTGCCGTAGCCCATGATCTGCGCAAGGCCGCGATAGACGCCTTGCGGCGCCGGCTTGCCCCAGCCGATCCTGTCGGCAACGGCATTGAGCACGGCAAGGTGCTTCGGATGTTTCGACATCAGCTTGCGCCGGAACTCCAGCGGATCCTGGCCCACCGCGTGCGCCAGCTCATCCATGAAGCATTCCATATAGATCGCGTTCGGATTGATATTGACGCCGCGCCAGAAGCCGGGCGGAACGTGCGGGTTGCGCATGGAATGCTCGACCAGCAGGTTCGGCACGGTATAGCCGATCGCAAAGTCTCCGCGTGGAGCGAGGCCCTGGAATGCGACGGTGTCCTTGCCGTTTTCCAGCGCCGCGGGCCGGACCGAATACAGGATGGATTGTCCGGACAGGCGGAAATGCAGCGCCGTCAGATTGTTGTCGGCATCGAACGCGCCGGTCAGCTTGCATTGCGTGACGGGATGGTAGGTGCCGTGCTGCATGTCGTCTTCGCGCGACCACAACAGCTTGATCGGCGTGCCGGGCATCTGCTTGGCGATGGCAACCGCCTGCCGCACATAGTCGGTCATGCCGCGCCGGCCGAAGCCGCCGCCGAGGATCTGCTTGTGAACGTCGCATTTCTCGGCGGGCAGGCCGGATACTTCCAGCACGGCGGCGAATGCCGCCTCACCATTTTGCGTTCCGGTCCAGACCTCGCACTTGTCCGGCGTGTAGAGTGCCGTGGCGTTCAGCGGCTCCATGCACGCATGGTTCTGGTACGGATAGTTATAGACCGCCTCGACTTTCTTGGCAGCGGCGGCAATGGCAGCCTTGGCGTCACCGTTCTGGTTGCCGATGTAGGCGGGCTGCGCGTTGTCGAGCCCCTCGGCCAGCCACTTGGCGATCGATTCACTGGAGACCTTGGCGTTTTGGCCTTCGTCCCAGACGATCGGCAGTGCCTCGAGTGCGGTCTTGGCGCGCCACCAGGTGTCGGCGACCACGGCGACGGTGCTGTCGTTGACGCGCAACACCTTCTTGACGCCCTTCATGCCCATGACCTTGGCTTCGTCGTAGCTTTTCAGCTTGCCGCCGAATACCGGGCAGTCCTTGATCGCGGCGTTGAGCATGCCCGGCAGCTTGACGTCGATGCCGTAGGTCATCTTGCCGGTGGTCTTGTCGGCGGTGTCCAGCCGCTTGAGCGGCTTGCCGGCGATCTTCCAGTCCTTGGGGTCCTTCAGCTTGACTTCGGCATCGGCTGGCGGCGCCAGTTTGGCCGCGGCTTCAACGACCTTCCCGTAGGTCGTCGTCCGGCCCGACGGCGTATGGGTAATGACGCTGTTGGCTGCGGTGCATTCGGAAGCCGGCATCTTCCACTCGTTGGCGGCGGCCTGGATCAGCATCATGCGCGCGGTGGCTCCCCCCTTGCGGACATAGTCCTGCGAGGTGCGGACGCCACGGCTGCCGCCGGTGGAGAAGTCACCCCAGGCGCGCTTGCGGGCGACGCTCTGGCCGGGGGTGGGATATTCGGTCGTCACCTTCGACCAGTCACATTCCAGTTCCTCGGCGACAAGCTGGGCAAGGCCGGTGAGGGTGCCCTGGCCCATTTCCGAACGCGCGATGCGAATGACGGTGGTGTCGTCGGGCCGGATCACGACCCAGACATTGATCTCGGGCGAACCGTCGGCGGCACGCACCACGCTAGGGCCGCCGGTCGGAAGATCGAACCCGATGGCGAGGCCGGCGCCGGCGGCGGCGGAGCCGATGACGAAGGAGCGGCGGCTGAGCTTGACGTGCTTGTTCATGGGCAAGTCTCCTCAGGCGCTCGCAGCCGCGTGGATCGCCTCGCGCACCTGCTGGAAGGTGCCGCAGCGGCAGATATTGGTGATGGCCTCGTTGATGTCCTGGTCGGTCGGTTTTGGTTTGTCGTTGAGCAGCGCTGCCACGGCCATGATCATGCCGGTCTGGCAATAGCCGCATTGCGGCACGTCATTAGCGATCCAGGCCTGCTGCACCTTGTGCAGGGTACCGTCGGGACCGGCGAGACCCTCGATGGTGACGATCTTCTTGCCGGCGGCTTCGCTGACCGTCACACCGCAGGACCGCATCGCCACGCCGTCGACATGGACCGTGCAGGCACCGCATTGTGCAATGCCGCATCCGTATTTGGTTCCCGTCAATCCGAGGTTCTCGCGGATCGCCCAAAGAAGCGGCGTATCGTCTTCGACGTCGACGCTCACGGCTTTGCCGTTGATGTTGAGGTTTGCCATCGCATGTCCCCTATTGGCCCAATCCATCGATTGAGCGGCGCGGGACGTTAGAACCAGAGCGTGTGTCGATACAAATCAAGAGAAAATGCGTTTGCGGTGCGGAACATAATTGATCGCACGGTGTTATCGGCCTCTGCCCGCTCGCCGCGACTATCGGCTACTTCCCGACCTCCTATCGATCCACTAGGCTGTCCCGCGCCGCGTGAACATTACAATCAAAAAATCGGGCGCGGCCGAGGGGAAACGCATTGAACGGACAGGCGGACCGGCACAGCGAGGTCTCGCGTGGCGCCAGCGAAGGCATTCGTCAGCGTATATGGGCAGGCGCCTGGGTCGCGCTGTTGCTGGCGATCCTCGCCTTTCTCGTCATCTATCCGCTACTGCTGCTGCTCGTTGGCGCGCTGACCGACGTCAATCCGGTCGTTGAGGGCATTCAACTGTCGCACCTGTCGGTCGGCAATTTCCTCATCGTACTCGGCAACCCGAATGTCGCGGAAGCGCTGCTCAACACGTTGCTTGCCTGTGGCGGCGGCACGCTGATTGCCGTCGTGATCGGGCTCGCGTTCTCCTGGATCGTCGTGCGCAGCAATACGCCCTTCAAGGGATTCATCTCCGCCGCCAGCATTTTGCCGCTTTTCGCGCCGCCGCTAGTGGCGGGCGTTGCCTGGTCCATTCTAGGCTCGCCGAAAACCGGACTGATCAACACGGTGTTCAAATGGATGGGGCTCGACTGGCGCGTTGATTTCTATTCGCTGTGGGGCCTGATCTTCGTTTTCGGCATCTACTACGCACCTTATGTGTACATGTTCACCTCCTCGGCGCTGCGCAACATGGACCCGAGCCTGGAGGAGGCGGCTGAAATTTCCGGCGCCAGCGCCTTCTCGACACTGTTCTCGGTGACTTTCCCGTTGATCATGCCCGCGATCATCTCGGGCATGCTGCTCTCCTTCGTCGTGATGCTCGGTATCTACGGCATTCCTGCCGTGCTTGGCGCGCCCATCAATCTGAACGTGCTGACGACGTACATCTTCAAGCTCACCAACTGGTCGCCGCCGCTCTACAACACGGCAGCCGCCGTGGCGGTGATCCTGATGGTCGTCACCGGTGCGCTGGTGTACCTGCAGCAGAGGGCGCTGAGCGGCCGCAGCTACACCACGGTCGCCGGCAAGGCCTATCGGCCGCGCAGCCTCGATCTTGGCCGCTGGCGCTGGTTCACCTTCGGCCTCTCGCTGGTCTATCTGCTCGCTGTCGTCGTGCTGCCGATGCTGGCGCTGATCGTCGCCGCGTTCCGCAAATTCATGTTCATCCGCGATGTCGCGAGCCTGTTCGACATCAGGCAATACTCGCTGATGCATTTCGAGAGCATTTTTGACAACCCGCTGACGATGCGCTCGATCTACAACTCGATCGAAGTCGGCGTCATCACCGCCATTGCCGGCGGCGCGCTCGCCTTTGCGATTGGCTACACTATTCACCGCACCAGCGTTGCCGGACGGCGCAGCATCGACCTGGTGTCGACCTTGCCGGTCGCGATTCCCGGCCTCGTGATCGGCGTCGCGTACCTCTGGGCCTGGATCGGCGTACCCGGCGGTCTCTACGGCACCATCTGGATCCTGGCACTCGCATTCATCGCCCGCTTCATGCCGGACACGGTGAAGGCACTCTCGACTTCGTTCCTGCAGATCCATCGCGAGCTGGAGGAGGCGGCCTGGGTGTGCGGCAAGGGCGTGCTCGGCACCGTCAGGACCATCGTACTGCCGCTCGCCCGTCCCGGCGTGCTCGCCGCGATGACACTGTTGTTCGTGCTGGCGATCCGCGAGCTCGGCTCGTCGCTGTTCCTTTACACCAGCAACACCATGGTGATGTCGGTGCTGCTGCTCGACTATTACGAGGGCGGCAATCTCGGCAAGACCGCCGCCTTCAGCCTGGTGCAGACCGTTTTGCTCGGCGTGCTGATCGGGGGCGCTAACTGGCTGTCGCGTGGCGCAGCCCAGGGCAGCGTCGCGCGTACCGGATAACAAGAGGGAGGAGAGGCCATGAAGGAAAAACTCGTCGCCTGGCTTGCCGGCGTAGCCGGAGCCATCGCCCTGACCGCCACACCTGCAATAGCGCAGGATTTCGGCTCGCCTGAACTGATCGCGGCCGCCAAGGCGGAAGGCAAGCTCGTCTACTACACGGCCAACTTCGCCGAGGTCGAACAGCAGGTCATCAAGGCCTTCAACAAGCGCTTTCCCGAGATCAAGATAGAGATGGTGCGTGCGCCCGGCGGCCAGCTCATTACCCGTGTCAAGACCGAGGCCGCCGCCGGCAAGCTGATCGCCGATGTCGTCGATCATTCCGACCGCGCGCTGATGTCCGAACTGGTCGACCTGTTCCAGGACTACGCGCCGCCGAATGCGGCCGACTACAATCCGGAAGCTCAGATATCACCAAAACTCTGGCCGCGTGCCACGCTGGTATGGTCGATCGCCTACAACACGGAACTGGTGAAGGACCCGCCAAAGACCTGGTGGGACCTGACAAAACCGCAATATGACAAAATGATCGGGCAGGTCTTCGCGCAGTCCGGCGGAACCACATGGACCCGCGTCATGTTCGAGCGGCAGGTGCTGGGCGAGGATTATTGGGCGAAACAGGCTGCGACCCATCCTGTCCTTTATCCGTCCGGTGCGCCAATGTCGGACTCGCTGGTGCGCGGCGAGATCGCGATGGGACCGCTGCTCTACAACGCGATCTATCCGAAGCAGAAGGACGGGGCGCCGATCAAGATCTTCTTCCCGCCTGAGGGCGCGCCCGTCAATCCCTATGCTACCGGCATCCCGAAGACCGCTGCACATCCGAATGCCGCAAAGCTGTTCCTCAACTGGTGTCTGTCCAAGGAAGGCCAGACCTTCATGATCAAGGAGCTTGGTAACCTCACCTCGCTGAAGGAGCCGCCGGTCTATCCCGAAGGATTCGATCCGAAGGTGGTTAAAGTCTGGTACCCCAAGTTCGACGAGTATGTGAAGCTGCACAAGGCCTGGGTCGCGGACTGGGACAAGACTTTCGGGTATCGGCAATGAGTGCTGCGTGAAACGCAAGCCATCATGACCGCCACGCTCGAAGTCAAAGACCTGCACAAGCAGTTTGCCGTCGGCCGGCCCGCGGTCGACGGCGTCAGCTTTTCCGTGCCGGCGGGCGAGATCGTAGTGCTGCTCGGCCCTTCCGGCTGCGGCAAGACCACGACACTACGCTGCGTCGCCGGGCTCGAGCATCCGACCGGCGGCGAGATTTCGATCGGCGGCAAGGCCGTGTCGTCGCCGGCGCGCGGCATTCTCGTGCCACCGCGGCTGCGCGACCTCGGCATGGTGTTCCAGTCATATGCGGTGTGGCCGCATATGACGGTGCGGCAGAACGTGATCTATCCGCTCAAGCACCGCAAGCTCACGCGCGAGGAGGCCAATCGAAAGGTCGAGGAGGTGCTCAAGCTGGTCGGCCTCTCCGAATATACCGACCGCCCGGTGGTGGCGCTGTCGGGCGGACAGATGCAACGCGTCGCGCTGGCGCGCAGCATCGTCTATCGGCCGCAGCTCCTCCTGCTCGACGAGCCCTTGTCCAATCTCGACGCAAAGCTGCGCCTGCGGCTGCGCGACGATCTGCGCGCCATCCTCAAGCAGACCGGCATGACGGCGCTTTACGTCACCCACGACCAGGCCGAAGCCGTGGTGCTCGGCGACCGCATCGGCGTGATGCGGGACGGCAAGCTATTGCAGATGGGAACGCCCGACGAGATCTACAATCGTCCCGCCGATCTCTTCGTCGCCAATTTCACCGGCGCGACCAACGAGCTGGCCGGCACGCTCGTGGCGCGCAACGGCAAGTTCGGTACTGTCGATTTCGGCGACGGGCAACGCGGCGAGGTCGCGCTGCTGCATGCGCTTGATGTCAACGACAAGGTGCGCATCGCGCTGCGGCCGGAGAACATCGCCATCGGAGGGCAAGGCGGCGACAACGTCTTTCCGGCGCGCGTGATGGACCGCCGCTATCAGGGCACGCAGACCGCCTACGAAATCGATCTGTTCGGCCGCAAGCTGGAAGTGCTCGAACTCGGCACCGCCGCGCGCCACCAGGTAGGGATCGAGACGCAGGTCTCGCTGCCGCGGGATTGCTGCTGGGCTTATCGCGATACCGGTCCGTCGTCCTTTGAGTAGCGGCCATCAGGCCTCGCGCGACGAACCATGCCGGTGGCAACCTGAGGGCGGTTGCAGTCGATCGCGCGCTCGTGGAAAGTCCATGCGAACCAGGGAGTCTGACGTTGAGAAGAATAGCGATTGCTATCGTGCTTGCTGCCGTGACTGCTGTGCCTGCGAGCGCCGGCCAGAGCGTCAACCTCGTCCTGAACTGGACCCCGGCCGCCGACCATTCAGCCTTCTATTACGCCAAGGCGCAGGGCTGGTACGAAAAGGCAGGCATCGATCTGGCAATCGAAGTTGGCAAGGGCTCCGGCATCTCCTCGCTCAAGGTCGGCTCCGGCGCCGCGCCGTTCGGCATTTCCGACCTCGCGACCATGCTGGTGGCGCGCGGGAAGGGCGCGGACACGGTTGCGGTCATGAGCATCTATGCCAACACCGGGCAGACTTTTTACTGGCTGAAAAGCTATGGCGTCAGCGGGCCGAAGGATTTTGCCGGCCGCAAGATCGGCAATCCGCCGGGTGATGCCTCACGCGTGATGTGGCCGGCCTTCGCCAAGGCGGCAGGTCTGCCGCAGGACTCAGTATCGTTCGTCAATGTCGGGCCGACTGCGAAATCAGCCGCGCTGAAGGCGCGCACGGTCGAGATCATCAGCGACTTCTACAATTCGCACGACGTGAAGCTCAAGGAATTCGGCAGCGATCTCGGCGCCCTGAACTGGAAGGACATCGGCCTCAACCCCTACGGCAATTCATTGATCGTCAACGGGGCCTTTCTCGAGAAGAATCCGAAGCTCGTCGAGGATTTTGTCCGGATTACCCAGAAGGCCTATGCGGCCTGCGTCGCCGACTTCGATCCGTGCCTGAAGGCGCTGCTCGATCAGGTCACGGGCCTCGACCGTGAGGAGCAAATCCTGCAGTGGGGCCGCATCAAATATTTGATGACCGACGAGTTCACTCCGACCAAGGGGCTGGGCTGGATCGACGCAGGCCGCATGAAGAGCGACTACGAGCTGGTTCAGACCTATCTCGGCATTGAAAAGCCGTTCGCTGTAGAGAGCGCTTTCACCGCCAAGCTGCTCGATCCTGCCATTAAGATGGACGCCAGCAAGGTTGCGAAGTGAGGCTCACGCGCCTGCGCCGAGGCCGAGGCTTCCATAAATGCGGCGCGCATAGGCGCCAAATTCGTCCGTGGTCTTGATCGGCAGCGCGCGGGGAAACGGCAGCTCTATCGGAAAATACTCGGCCATGCGCGCCGGTCCCGCCGTGAGCACCGCGCAGTGCGAGGCCAAGAACACTGCCTCCTGGATGCTGTGCGTGACGAAGATGATGGTCTTGCCGCTCTCGCGCCAGATCCGCAGCATTTCCAGGTTCATCTGCTCGCGGGTGAGAGCATCGAGCGCGCCGAACGGTTCGTCCATCAGGATCAGCCTGGGATCATGGACAAAGGCGCGTGCAATCGCGGTGCGCTGCTGCATGCCGCCCGATAGCTGTTGCGGGTACTTGTCCTCATAGCCGGCAAGGCCGACGAGTTGCAACAGCTCACGGGCGCGTGTGCGCGCCGGCCCCATCGGCAGGCCGACGATCTCGGCCGGCAGCAGCACGTTGTCGAGAACAGTGCGCCATTTCAGGAGCAGCGCCTGCTGGAACACCATGCCGATGTCGCGCGCGGGATCGAACGGCGTGGTTGCGTTTCCTATTTTCACCGTGCCGCCGTCGGCGCCATGCAGCCCGGCGAGGATTTTCAACACGGTGGTCTTGCCGCAGCCGGACGGGCCGACGAGGGAAACCAGCTCACCTTCCTGCACGTCCATGGTGACGTCGGAGACGGCGAGGAACTCCTGGCCGGCCGAGCGATAGACCTTGCGGACGTTGCGCAGGCTGATGAAGGGTTCCGGCGCCGTCATGCCAGCCATTTCTGCAAGTGAGCGGCGACAAAAGCATCATCGCTGAGATCAGCATGATCGCGGCAGACCCGGTCGATCTCCTGCATCTGGCCCAGGCTCAGGCCTTCGGCCGCATCGAGGCACCAGATGCCCTGCATCAGGCCCTGCCGCCGCAAAATTTCGTGACAGCCGGCGATACAGCCGTGAAAACTGTTGGCGACGTCGAAGAAGGCGCTGTTGCAATCGGTGACGCGGGCATCGAGCGCCAGCAGTTCGGCCGGCACGGCATCCTTGTTGTGCGCGGCCTTGCACATCTCGAATTGCTTGATCGCGGTTGCGGTCCACACCGACCAGTGGCCGAGCAGTCCGCCGCGGATATGCGTGCGCGTCGTCACGCCATGGTCCCTGAGATCGAAGGGCAGTGTCAGATCGAGCAGGATATGATCGTCATTGCCGGTGTAGAGCGTGATGCGATCGAGCGCGCCGGCAGCCGCCACCCCGCGCAACACGTCGAGCGTGCGGTAACGGTTGAACGGTGCGATCTTGATGGCGACGACATTGTCGATCTCGGCAAAACGCCGCCAGAAGTTGGCACTGAGGATGACGCCGCCGACGGCCGGCTGCAGATAAAAGCCGACCAGCGGGAATTCGGCGGCCACTGCACGGCAATGGGCGATGATCTCGTCTTCGGAGGCCGACTTCATCGCGGCGAGACTGAGCAGGCCCGCGTGATAGCCGATGCCGCGCGCAATCTTCGCCTCGCTGATGGCCTGCTCCGTGGGGCCGGCGAGCCCGGCGACCATCGCCAACGGCCGCCTGGTCCAATTGGCGGCGGTCTCGGCGGCAAGCTCGAGTACCGGGCGATACATGCCGACGTCGCGGATTGCGAACTGGGTGGTATGCACACCGACCGCGAGCCCACCGGCACCGGCGTCGACGTAATAGCGCGTCAGCGCACGCTGATGCCGGACATCCAGCGCGCGATTGGCGTCGAGCGCCAGCGGGTGCGCGGGGATCACCGTGCCCTCGGCGACCAGCTTCCGTATCTCGGACTTGATCTGGCTGTGGTGCATGAATGCTGTTCCTATCCGAATTCGGGGCCGGCGACGGCAAACGGCAATTCCGCGCTCTGCGCGCCGGCGCTGCCGAAGCGCATGCGCTGAAATGGCCGCTCGACGTTCCAGCCGGCGCCCGTCAAGCCATCGAGAAAGCTTGGGTGGCTGTGCACGGCGTCAAGAAGCAATGGACCGTGCTCCGATCGAACGATGTCATGGACAAGGGCCAGCGCCTCATCCGGACCGTTCGCAAACAGCGGACCAATATGCCGCGCGGTGCGGCCGCCGCGGATGAGCGCCAGGGCATTTCCATGTCTCACCATGCGTGAGTCCTGACGGCCGGCAAATTCCGCGAGCAGCGCGTCACGCGAAAATCCCATGGCGTGGAGGTCGCGCGCAGCAAGCGCCGCCGGATCGCAGGCCTGAAGCGGTGGCGCGGCGGTCGATGATCCGGAATTCTCCAGCCGGAGCCGGCGCAATTCCAGTGTCGGCGCAAAGCCGAGCGGACCGTAGACGGTCGCGCCCGCCGGCGTCGCGTCGAGCCAGCTTGTCAGGTTCATCTGCTTCGCTGTGACGAGGCACGCATCGACCAGCCTGGTCGCAATGCCCCGGCGGCGCCAGCTTTCGGTGACCAGCACCATGCTGATCCAGGCATTGCCCGCCGAATAGGGCAGCAGTGCCGCGGTCGCGACCAGCCGGCCGCCGTCGTCCCGAACGCCGAAGACGATGCCCTTCGACAGGAAGAACCGCCAGTCGTCCTCGTTCTGGTTCCAGCGTGCTTCGGTCGACAGCACGAGCCCTGCGGGCGCATCTTCCGGGCCCAGGCGGGCGATGGCGATTTCAGTAGCGGCCATCGCGGACCTCGTATTTGGTGGGCTTGCCGAGGCTCGGCATGTCTCGCTGCACCCAGTCAGCGGTCCACTTGATCAATTGCTCGGTGTCGACGACCGGAAGGCCGAACAGTTTGATTGCCAGCGACGTATCGGTCAGCCACGCCGTCGGCTCTTCCTTGCCGACGAGAATGGGGTCCTTTCCGAAATGCTTGCCGAACTTGGCGGCAAGGTCGCGCACCGCCAGGATCTCGTGACCGCTGACATTGATCGGCGAGGTCGGTGTGTCGCAATAAGCAAGGCAGCGCAGCGCCTGCGAGGACGCATCGCCCTGCCAGATGAAATTGACATGGCCGAGGCTGATGTCGATGGGCTTGCCCTGCAGTACCTTGCTTGCGATGTCGTACAGCACGCCGTAGCGCATATCGATGGCGTAGTTGAGCCGGAACAGCCGGCCGGGCGTTGCGAACTTCTTCGAGAAGTATTCGAACATGCGTTCGCGTCCGACGCAGGACTGCGCGTATTCGCCGGGCGGGTCAGGCTGCATCTCCTCGCGGGAGCCTCCGCTGTCCACGGGCACGAACGGATAGACGCAGCCAGTCGAGAACGCGACGATTCGCGATCCCTTGAAGGCCTGGGCAACCAGCGCCGGGACATGCGAATTCATGGCCCAGGTCAGCGCAAGGTCGCCTTCGGCGCCGAACTTGCGGCCGGCCATGAACACGATGTTGGGGGCTTTCGGCAGTGCACCGATCGCCGCTTCGTCGAGCAGATCGCAATTGATGGTCTCGATGCCGCGGGCCTGCAGCCAATGCTTCGTGCCGGGCTCGCTGAAGCGCGCCACGCCGATCACGCGCCGGCCGGGAAGGGCGGCCTTGGCGAGCCCGGCGAGCGTCGGTCCCATCTTGCCGGCGACGCCAAGGACCATGATGTCGCCGTCGACCTTGCCGAGGTCATCGATCAACGCCTGACTGGGACGGCACAGCAGCTCATCGAGCGCGGCGATATCCGAAATCGTCTCGGGCAAGGTTTCGCGGGTGAGCAGCATTTTTCCTACCCGTTCCTATTGCAGCCTGATGTCACGGACGACGAACAGCCGCTCGAGGCCGAGCACGAGGCCATAGAGAGCGACGCCGAGCAGGGTAAGCAGCACGACCGCCATTACCATCGCCGGCGTGTCGAGCGAAGACTGCACCTGGATCATCAGGTAGCCGAGGCCCCGCTCGGAGGCGATGAACTCGCCGACGATCGCGCCGGCGACCGCCAGGATGGCGCCGACTTTCATGCCGGAGAAGACGTAAGGCAACGAGCCCGGTAGCTGGATCTTCCGGAACAGCGTCCACCGCGAGCCGCGCAGCGATTTCACGAGATCCAGCAGGTCAGGCTCGACCTCGCTGAGCCCGCGCGCAGTCGTCAGCAGGATCGGAAAGAAGCAGATGCTGAACGCGATCAGGATGTTCGGCAGGATGCCGTAGCTGAACCACACGATCACAAGCGGCCCCAGCGCGACTTTCGGAATCATGTTCAGCGTCACGAACAGCGGCAGCAGCATCAGGGCGACGATGCGTGACCAGGTGAATATCACGGCAAGCGCGACGCCGACGAGGGCGCCAAGGCTGAAGCCGCCGAGGATTTCGGCCGCGGTGACGGCGGTATTCGAGACCCAGGCATATTTGGCGGAGCCAAGGGTCGAAAACGCGGCCAGCGGCGAGGGTAGAACGAATTTAGGCACCTTGAAGACGTCGACCAGGACTTGCCAGAGCACGATCACGGCGACGTGCACGATCAGGATGATCGCAAACGACCGGGCTGAACGTGTTCCGTCGGCAGGCAAGCTGAAGCTCCCGGGGCAATGTGCCGCCCTCGCGGCGGCGCGGCAAACCTAGCGCGATCCAGCTCCGCTTTCAACCATCTGGTTGATTACGGCCGCAGCGACTGCATGACGAGATCGACGACGTGCCTGCGCCGCGCCTGTTTCGCCGCCCGGCTGGAAAAGTCCTTGCCGAAGATCGCCGACAGCGTCGGCGTGTTGGAAAAGAAGAAATAGCTGAGGCCCGCAATCGAGATGTAGAGATGGACCGGATTGATGCCGCGGCGGAACGTCCCGGCCTTCACGCCTTCTCCGAGGATTTTCGATACCACGCTGACCAGCGGCGAATGCATGGCTTCCAGTTTGCGCGAACCGCGAACATGGCGGGCGCCGCCGCGATTTTCGTCGTTGAGCAGGAGGATGAAGTCGGGATGAGCGGCGAGGTGATCGAAGGAACTCTCGATCAACTTGCGGATGGCGGTTTGCGGCGGCAATCCCTCGAGATTGAGCTTGCGTTCCTGAGCGCGGATTTCCTCATAGACCCATTCCAATACCGCGAGATAGAGCGCGTCCTTGTCGCCGAAATAGTGGTAGACAAGCTGCTTGTTGACGCCCGCACGTTCGGCGATGTCGTCGACGCGCGCGCCGGCGAGGCCCCGGCTGGCAAATTCGTGCCGAGCGGCCGTCAGTAGCTTCTTCTGTGTCGCGGCCGGATCGCGGCGCCTAGTGGTTGTACCGTCTGTACGTCTTTTGGGCATTTCCAACCAGATGGTTGACAAGTCGTGCTGTCCCTTGTTGCATTGGTAGCGTCGCGCGGTCGCGGCGACAAGGCTGCCTTAGCGGAGGAGAATTGCCATGAAGGGTTTGCGGATCGCCGTTCTGGCCATCGGCTTGAGCTTGCCTGCCGCCGGCTCGCACGCAGGGGAGGCGATCAACCTGACCCTGAACTGGACGCCTACTGCGGACCACTCGCCATTTTATTACGCCAAGGCGCAAGGCTGGTACGAGAAGGCCGGGATCGATCTCACCATCGAGACCGGCAAGGGCTCCGGCGTCTCATCGCTGAAGGTCGGCTCCGGCGGCTCGCCGTTCGGCATCGCCGATCTCGCCACCATGCTGGTGGCCAAGAGCAAGGGCGCCGACGTCGTGGCGCTGATGAGCATCTATGCCAACACCGGCCAGACCTTCTACTGGCTGAAGAGCTATGGCGTGAACGGCGCCAAGGATTTTCCCGGCCACAAGATCGGCAATCCGCCCGGCGATGCCTCGCGCGTGATGTGGCCGGCCTTTGCCAAGGCAGCCGGCATCGCGCCGGACTCGGTCAACTTCGTCAATGTCGGCCCGACCGCAAAAATCGCCGCGCTGAAGAGCCACACCGTCGATATCATCAGCGACTTTTACAACGAGCACGATCTGAAGGTGATCGAGTTCGGCTCCGATCTTGGTTATCTCAACTGGAAGGACATCGGGCTCAACCCGTACGGCAACTCGCTGATCGTGAACGGCGCCTTCATGGAGAAGAACCCGAAGCTGGTCGAACAGTTTGTTCGGGTCAGCCAGAAGGCCTTCGCCGCCTGCGTCGCCGACGTCGCGCCTTGCCTGAAGGCGCTGCTCGATCAGGTCTCCGGCCTCGACAAGGAGAACCAGCAGCGGCAGTGGGAGCGCATCAAGTTCCTGATGACCGACGAGTTCACCACGACCAAGGGGCTGGGCTGGATCGACGGCGAGCGCATGAAGAAGGACTACGAGCTGGTGCAGACCTATCTCGGCATGGAAAAGCCGTTCGACGTCGGCACTGCCTTCTCCACCAGGATGCTCGATCCCTCCATCAAGATGGACGCGAGTAAGGTGGCGAAGTGACCGCAGGTCATTCCGGGATGGTGCGCGAGCACACGGAACCGCGAGATTCCGGGTGCGATGCTTGCATCGCCCCGGAATGACTAGCCGCCTGTTATTGCAGCGCCATTCCAGCGGTCTTCACGACGGTGGAGAGCTTTTCGTGATCTGACTTCATCAGGGCGGCGAGGTCGCGTAGCGGCATCGGCTTGCCCGGAATGTCGGTGATGGAAAGCTGCCGCTGCACATCCGGATTTTCCAGCGCCTTGTTGATGGCGGCGTTGATCTTCTCGGCGAGCGCATCTGGCGTGCCTGACGGCACATAGATGCCGTACCACGGCACATAGGCGGCTTCCGGATAGCCGGCTTCCGCGATGGTCGGTACGTTCGGCAGGTCGCCAACGCGGTTATGGGTGAGCACCGCCAGCGGCTTGATGGTGCCTTGCTTGATATGCGGCAGCGCCAGCGCCATCGAGACGATCTCGAAGTGCATCAGATTGGTCATGAGATCGACCAGCGCCTGCGGCTGGCCCTTGTAGCCGACATTGGTCAGCTTGACGTTGGCGGCCTGGAACAGCTTTTGCGCGGAGAGGTCGATCGACGATCCCGTGCCGGGATTGCCGAAATTGAGCTGGCCCGGCTTGCTGCGTGCCAGCTCCACGAACTCGCCGATGGTCTTCACCGGAAGTGTCGGGTTGACCACCGCCACGGCCTGCGTCCAGACCGCAAGCCCAACGCATTTCAGGTCTTTCATCGCATCCCAGCCGGCGTCCTTGTAGAGCCCGGGATTGACCAGCGCCGCGGGACCCGAGACCAGCCATGTGTAACCGTCGGGATCGCTGCGCGCGACCGCCGCGGTGCCGATATTGCTATTGCCGCCGGGCCGCGCTTCGACCACGACGGTCGCCTTGAGATCGCGCCCGACCTGCTCGGTCACGGCGCGCGCTACGATGTCGACAATGCCGCCGGCTGGGTAGGGGACGATGACGCGGATCGGCCGGCTCGGCCAGTTCTCCTGCGCATGCGTCGCGGCATTGCCGGCAATCAGCATGGCGATGGCAGCAGTAAAGCCCAGCGCGGCCCTGGTCCGGCTCATACTTCCCTCCCACTGTAATGTCGCGCCGTTCGAGCGGCGCCTTTCAATAACTTTTAGGCGTTGGCGACGAGAGACTTGATGCTGCGCGCGAGCCCCAGGATGCGAGGTCCACATTCGCGCTCGATCTGCTCGGCGGAAAATCGAAATGAGGGAATGCCGCAATTGACGGAGAGGCAATCGCCCGACGGCGTGCGGTAGAGCGGCGCGGCGACGCCAAAGATCTCGCGCCGCCATTCGCCGAGCGACACCGCAAAGCCGCGTTCGCGGCTCAGCTCGACGTCGGGCAGGGTACGTTTCATCACATAATCGGCGTCCTGCGGCTGCTCAGCCTTCACCTTGGCGACATAGCCGTCGAGCTCTTCTTTGGTGTAGAGCGACAGCAATGCGCGGCCGACCGCGGTCGTGGAGATCGCGCCGGTGAAGCCGACATCAGGCACATGCGGCACCGCGTCGGTGGTGCGCAATGTCTCCACATAGATGAAGTCGACCCCGAACGGCATGGCGATCGACACCGTGCCGCCGGTGTAGGCCGCAAAATCGCGCATCAGCGGCCGCGCGAGTTGCCGCACTTTCAAGGCCGACAGGACCGGGTAGGCGGCGGCAAGCACGCCGAGCCCGAGCACAAAACCCTTGGTGCCCCGCTTGAGATAGCCGAGCTGCGCCAGCGTGTAGGTGAGCCGCGACACCGTCGGCCGCGACAGGCCGGTGTGAGCGGCAAGTTCAGCGTTTGACAGCGGACCGGGATTGTTGCGGAAGGCCGCCAGCACGTCGAGCCCGTGCGCAAGCGTGGTTGCGAATGCGGGGTCGGCCTGGGCCTCTGCGGTCGAAAGGGCAGTAGCCATGTTCATATAATGGATCATATATTCTATTATTGTCAATATATCGAAACAGAAATTGTATTTCGTGTCGATATCAGGTTAGCTGCCGGGCAAAAGTCGGGAGGCAGCATGGATTTCAATCAGTCCGGACAGTCGGAGCAGTGGCGCAAAAAATTGCAGGCCTTCTTCGATGGCGAAGTGCTGCCGCGCCACCGCGCCTGGCTTGCGCATGTTGCAGCCAATCCCGACACGCCGCCCTTCATGGCCGAGTTGCAGCAGAAGGCGCGCGCCGCGGGTCTCTGGAATCTCGGCCTGCCGGAGCTGGCTTCAGACGAGCCCGGGACAAGGCTTTCCAATCTCGAATATGCGTCGCTGGCGGAAATTATGGGCCGGCTGTTCTGGGCGCCGGAAGTCTTCAACTGCCAGGCGCCTGACGTGCCCAACATGATCGCGCTGCAAAACTGCGCGACGCCGGAGCAGAAGGCGCGCTGGCTGCGTCCGCTGCTGGAAGCGCAGACGCGCTCGGCGTTCGGCATGACCGAGCCGGATGTCGCCTCATCCGATGCGACCAACATCGCGACCAGAATGGTCCGCGACGGCAACGACTACATAATCAACGGCCGCAAATGGTTCATCACGGGCGCTGCGCATCCGCGCTGCAGCTTCCTGATCGTGATGGGTGTGACCGATTCCGGTGCGGATCGCACACGCCGCCATTCCTGCATCGTGGTGCCCATGGATGCGCCGGGCGTTCGCCTGGTGCGTCGGCTGAGTTGGATGGGCTGTCAGGATCACGTCGCGCCGATCGGCGAGCTGACCTTCGAGAACGTCCGCGTGCCTTCCGAAAACCTGCTCGGTGCGGAGGGGGACGGTTTCAAGGTGGCGCAAGTCCGGTTGGGACCTGCGCGCATCCACCATTGCATGCGTTCGATCGGCCTCTGCGAGCTACTGATCGAATTGATGATGGTGCGCGCCATGGAGCGCTCGACCTTCGGCCGCACCATCATCCAGTATGACAGCGTGCAGCGCTGGATCGCCGAATCGCGCGTCGAGCTGGAGCAGGCGCGGCTGCTCGCCTATCGCTGTGCCTGGCGGCTCGACCAGAGCGGCCATCACGGCGCCTGGCGCGATGTCTCGCTAATCAAGGTCGCGGTGCCGGCGATGCTGCAGAAGATTGCGGACCGCGCCATGCAGGTGTTCGGCGCGATGGGCGGCTCGGAGGATACGCCGATCCACCAGGCGCTGGCCTGGGGCAGGCTGCTGCGGATCGGCGACGGGCCCGACGAAGTGCATTTGCGGCAGATCTTCCGGATGGAGCCCATGCCGTCCTGGTCGATCGCCGATTCTCCCTATCTGGCGGCCCATCCCGTATGAAGCGATAATGGAGTCACGACCGGCTTATCCAAGGGCGCCTTTGTGATGACGATAACGGATCAACCGCAGCCAACCACCAAGCTCGACAAGGAGTGGCTGCGCAAGAAATACCTGGAAGAGCGCAACAAGCGGCTGCGTCCCGACGGCAACGACCAGTATCTCCAGGTCAAGGGCCAGCTCGCCCATTACCTGGAGGACCCCTACACGCCCGTCACGCCGCGCGCGCCGAAGAACGATCACGTCACCTTTGCTTTCATCGGCGGCGGTTTTGCGGGGCTCGCTACCGCGGCGCGGCTGGTGGAAGCCGGCATCAGGGATGTCCGCATTATCGAGAAGGGCGGCGATTTCGGCGGTACCTGGTACTGGAACCGCTATCCCGGCGCACAATGCGACACGGCCTCGATGGTCTACATGCCGCTGCTGGAAGAGACCGGTCATATGCCGTCGGAGAAATATGCGCATGCGCCGGAGATCCTCGCGCACTGCCAGCGTATCGGCAGGCAGTACGGCCTCTACGACAATGCGCTGTTCCACACAGAGGTCGCGAGCCTCGACTGGGACGAGACGAAATCGCGCTGGCTGATCCGTACCACCCGCGGTGATGCCTTCACGGCGCAGTTCGTCGGCATGGGCACCGGGCCGCTGCATGTGCCGAAGCTTCCCGGCATTCCCGGCATCGAGTCCTTCGAGGGACATTCCTTCCACACCAGCCGCTGGGACTATGACTACACCGGCGGGGACCCGTCGGGCGCGCTGATGGAGAAGCTCGCCGACAAGCGCGTCGGCATCATCGGCACGGGCGCCACGGCCGTGCAGTGCGTGCCGCACCTGGCGCGCGCCTGCAAGGAGCTCTACGTCTTCCAGCGTACGCCGTCCTCGGTCGATGTGCGCGACAACGCCCCGATCGATCCGAAATGGTTTGCCGAGATCGCAACCCCGGGCTGGCAACTGCGCTGGCTTGAGAATTTCACGGCCAACCAGGCCGGTGGCGCGGCCGAGGTCGATCTTGTTCAGGATGGCTGGACCGACCTGAACCGCCGCATCCGCGCAAAAATCATCCAACTGCCGCGCGAGCAGCGCACGCCGCCAAACATGCTGGCGGCGTTCGAGGATTCCGACTTCGAGAAGATGGAGGAAATCCGCGCGCGGGTCGACACCATCGTCAGGGATCGCAAAACGGCCGCCAGGCTGAAAGCTTGGTACCGCCAGCTCTGCAAGCGGCCGTGCTTCCACGATTCCTATCTTCAGGCGTTCAATACGCCAGGCACGCATCTGGTCGATACCGAGGGCAAGGGCGTCGAGAAGATCACCGAAAACGGCGTTGTCGTCGCCGGCAGGGAGTACGCCCTCGATTGCATCATCTATGCGTCCGGTTTCGAGGTCGGCACCGAATACAAGCGCCGTGCCGGCTTCGACCTGACCGGCCGCGGCGGCGCAAGACTGTCGGACTATTGGGCGGAGGGCATGCGCACCAAGCACGGGATTCATGTCCACGGCTTCCCGAACGCGTTCTTCGTGCAGCCGGCCCAGGGCGCCAACCTGATTTCCAACGTGCCGCATAATCTGACCGAAGCGGCGCGCACGATCGCGATGATGGTGAGCCACGCGCGGACGATCGGGGCGAAGGAAATCGAGGTGACAAAGGAAGCTGAGGACCGCTGGATCGCGTTGCTGCTCAAGGGCCCGGGACGGATGATCGGCTCGCAGGATTGCACGCCCGGCTACTACAACAACGAGGGATACGAGCCCGGTCCCGCGGCGAAGCTCAATGTCGGCTATCCCGCGGGCGCGCTGGCCTACTTCAAGTACATCGACGCGTGGCGCAGCAGCGGCCAGTTCGAAGGGCTGGAGTTCCGCTGAGGGCCGCGAGAGGAAGATTCAAGGGGAGTGACGAGTATGACCGAGACCGCCGCCGAAATGCCCAAGGAGATGCCGAAGGACGCATCCGCTTCGGTCGTTGCGCAGCACGAGGCGACGCTGAAAACGCTGCCGTTTCCGGATACACGTGATTTTGACGATGCCGCGCGCGGCTTCCTCGGCACGATCGAGAACGCGAAGATTACCTCGCCGCAGGGCAGGGTGGTCTGGAGCCTCGAGCCCTACGCCTTCCTGGAAGACGAGAAGGCCCCGCCGACCGTCGATCCCAGCTTGTGGCGGCAGTCGCGCCTTAACATGAATCACGGCCTGTTCGAGGTCTTGCCCGGGGTCTACCAGGTGCGCGGCCTCGACATCGCCAACATGACGCTGATCGAGGGCGACACGGGCGTCGTGGTCGTCGACACGCTGACCTCGATCGAGGGCGCGCGGGCAGCGATGGAGCTCTACTTCCAGCATCGCGGCAGGAAGCCGGTTACATCGGTCATCTTCACCCATACCCATACCGATCATTGGGGCGGCGCCCGCGGCGTGCTCGACGACGCGACGCTCGCAAGCGGCAAGGTGCCGATCATCGCGCCGAATCTCTTCATGGAGCACGCGGTCTCCGAGAACATCATCGCGGGGCCGGCGATGCTGCGGCGCGCGCAATACCAGTTCGGGCCGTTCCTCGCCAAGGGCGCACGTGGCCATGTTGATTGTGGGCTCGGCAAGTCGATGGCAGTCGGCAGCGTGGCGCTGCTGCGGCCGACCGACCTGATCATCGCAACCGGCGACAAGCGCGTCATCGACGGGCTCGAGTTCGAATTCCAGATGGCGCCGAACAGCGAGGCGCCAGCCGAGATGCATTTCTACGTCCCACGCTACAAGCTGCTCAACCTTGCGGAAAACTGCACGCACAATTTCCACAATTTGCTGCCGTTCCGCGGCGCCGACGTGCGCGATGCGCTCGCCTGGTCGAAATATCTCGGCGAGGCCCTGCAGATGTGGGGCGGCAAGGCGGAAGCCATGTGCGGCCAGCACCACTGGCCGGTGTGGGGCAGGGAGCGGATCGACACCATGATCCGTGAGCAGCGCGATCTCTACAAGTTCGCGCATGACCAGACTATCCGCCTGATGAATCATGGTCTCACCGCAGCGGAGATCGCCGAGGCGATCCGCCTGCCGAAGAGCCTGGACGGCGCCTGGCACGGCCGCGGCTATTACGGCCACATCCGGCATAATGTGAAGGCGATCTACCAGAAATATCTTGGCTGGTATGACGCCAATCCCGTCAATCTCGACCCGCTGCCGCCCGTCGAAAGCGGCAGGAAATATGTCGAATACATGGGCGGCGCAGATGCGTTGCTTGAGCGGGCGCGCAAGGATTTTGCGCGGGGAGGATTCCGCTTCGTTGCCCAGGCCGTGAGCCATCTGGTATTTGCCGATCCCGACAACCAGGCCGCGCGCGCACTGCTTGCCGATACTTTTGAGCAACTCGGTTACGCCGCCGAAAGCTCGACCTGGCGCAACGCCTATTTGTTCGGCGCGCAGGAACTTCGACAGGGCATGCCGAAGGCGCCGCCGCGCGCGGCGATGCCGCGCGAGACGCTGGCGGCGCTGCGCACCGAGCAGCTATGGGACGTGCTCGGCGTTCGCCTCAACGGGCCGAAGGCGGAAGGCAAGCGCATCGTGCTGAACTGGAATTTCACGGATACCAACGAGACCTTCATCCTCAATCTGGAAAATTCCGCGCTGACCTATGTCGCGGGCGCACAAGCTGCCGACGCGGATGCCGGCTTCACGCTGGCGCGCAGCGTGCTCGACGAGGTGGTCGCGAGGCTGACCACCTTTCCGGACGCGGTCGGCGCCGGCAAGATCAAGGTTACGGGCAATCCGCTGCGGCTCGGCGAATTGATGATGCTGATGGACGAGTTTCCGCGGATGTTCGAGATCGTCGAGCCGAAGCGCACGCCAGTGGCCTGACCCGCGCTCCGGCGACTGGCGCTATTCGGCGCTGCTGACGAGCTTGATGCGCGGTTCGGCCATTTCCATCAGGCTGCGATAGGCGGCGAGATAGTCGAGCGCCATGCGGCGCGCAGAGAAGCGTCGTTCGAACACCTTGCGGATCTTGCCGCGATCGAGGGTCCCCGCCCGGTCGACCGAGGCAACAGCGCTGATTTCGTCCTCGACGACGAAGCCGGTGCTGCCGTCATCGACGATCTCGGCGACCGATCCGCGGTTATAGGCGATCACGGGCGTGCCGCAGGCCATCGCCTCGATCATGACGAGGCCGAACGGTTCCGGCCAGTCGATCGGCACCAACAGTGCGATCGCGCCGCTCAAGAAATCCGATTTCTCATGGTCGCTGATCTCGCCGATGAACTCGACGAGCAGATTGCGCTCGATCATGGGCCGGATCAACTCGTCGTAATAGTCCTGGTCGGCGCGATCGATTTTTGCCGCAATCTTGAGCGGTATGCCGCATCGCGTCGCGATGCGGATGGCGCGGTCGACGCCCTTTTCAGGCGCGATCCGGCCCAGCACGGCGAGATAGGACGGCTTCACCTGCTGGGGCGTCAGCAGGTCCTCCGGCAGGCCGTGGTGAATGGTGCGCACCCAGTTCGCCTGCGGTACCGGCCGGCGCTGCGCGTTCGAGATCGAGATCACGGGTGTCTTGAACGTGTTGAACACCGGCTGGTGCTCCGGCAGGTCGAGCCGGCCATGCAGGGTCGTGAGAAAAGGCGTCGGCTGCCGCGAGAACAGCGAGAACGGATAGTAGTCGAGGTGGAAATGCAGGAAATCGAATTCCTCGTCGTCACATTTGCGGCGGACGCGCTCCAGCATCACGATGTGGAGTGCGTTGGGGTCACGTACCGCACCGTCCAGTCGCAGGGCCTTCGGCCAGGTCGCGTCCAGCTTCGCTGAAGTGCGCGAGTCGCCGCTCGCAAAGAGCGTAACGTCGTGTCCGAGCGCAACCAGCTCTTCCGTCAGCCAGGAGACCACCCGCTCCGTGCCGCCATACAGTTTAGGTGGAACCGCCTCGGTCAGCGGGGCAACCTGCGCGATGCGCATTTCTGCGTCTCCTGTCTTTGCTGTGCATAGGTGAAGATAGCCCCGGCCAGTCCTGTGATGTGGGAACGTTTTCGCACGTGCGAGGTTCCCATAACTGTGCCGATCATTCTTCCTTCACGCTGCGGTCTCGCTGATGCCATCTCGCACAAGCAGATTTTCATCAAACTCGATGCTGCAGCAATGTTGCGCAGTGATGGCCGGGCACTGTGCGGTCGGACAAGCGGTCTTCACATAGTCGTGCGCAGGAAACGTCGTCTTCGCCACCAACCGTCTTAAGGGGATCATGGAAAATCTTTCAGGCTATGCGCACCGTCCGATCGCGTTCGCGTTGCGCTACGTTCGCAAGCGCATGGCCGCGCATTTGGTCATATTCGCTGCCGTTGTTTCCGCAGTTGCCTGTTCGGTGGGCACGCAATATGGCGTGAAGAATATGGTCGACAGTCTCTCGGGGGGGCCGTCTCACGCAAATGGCGTATGGCTGGCATTCGTCATTCTCATGACGCTGATTGCCGCCGACAATTTCCTTTGGCGCGTCGCAAGCTGGATCGGGAGCTACACTTTTGTGGGCGTCACCGGCGACTTGAGACGAGATTTGTTTCGTCATCTGACCGGTCATGCGCATAATTATTTCTCCGAGCGCCTGCCGGGGATGTTGACCAGCCGCATCACGGCGACGTCCAACGCCGTGTTCACGGTTGAAAACATGATGATATGGAACGTGATGCCTCCGTGCATCGCGACCGTTTCGGCAATCCTGCTGATTGGGACCGTCAGCCCCGCAATGTCGGCGGGCCTCATCACGATCGCCGCCGTCATGGTCTTCGCCATGTTCCGCTTCGCGGCGGCCGGCAAGCCCCTGCATGACGATTTTGCCGGCAAGGCGGCCGCGGTGGACGGCGAGATGGTCGACGTCATCAACAACATGCCGCTGGTGCGCGCCTTCGGCGGGTTCGGGCAGGAGCACGACCGGTTCGACGCCACGGTCGGAAGGGAACTCGTCGCCCGGGGAAGGAGCTTGCGTTACTTGGAAAAGCTGCGGCTTGCGCACGCGGGCGTGACCGTCGTGCTGACGATCGCGCTGCTCGCCTGGGTCGTCTCACTGTGGCAGCGCGGAGCCGCGACGACAGGTGACGTCGTGCTGGTTTGCACGCTCGGCATTGCTATCCTGAGCGCGACGCGCGACCTTGCCGTGGCGCTGGTCGATGTTACCCAGCATTTCGCCCGCCTGACCGAGGCGGTTGCGACGCTGCTTCAGCCGCATGAATTGAAGGATCACCCGGAAGCGTCACCGCTGGTGAAGCGCGGCGCATCCATCAATTTCGCCAACGTCTCCTTCCGCTACCCCAACGGCGCCCATGTGTTCGACAAGTTCAGCCTGCACATCCCGGCGGGGCAGAAGGTCGGGCTGGTCGGACGGTCGGGCGGCGGCAAGTCGACCGTCTTCGCGTTGCTGCAGCGATTCTATGATGTCCAGCATGGCAGCATTGCAATCGATGGCCAGGACATTTCCCGCGTCACCCAGCACAGTCTCCGCGAGGCGATTTCCGTGGTGCCGCAGGACATCTCGATGTTCCATCGCTCGATCAAGGAGAACATCCGTTACGGCCGGCCGGGCGCAACCGACGAAGAGGTGCTGGATGCGGCTGTTGCCGCGCGCTGCGATTTCATCGACCATTTGCCGGAAGGCATGGCTACAATCGTCGGCGACCGCGGCATCAAGCTGTCGGGCGGTCAACGGCAGCGCATCGCCATCGCGCGCGCATTCCTGAAGGATGCGCCGATCCTGCTGCTCGACGAGGCAACCGCCGCGCTCGACACCGAGTCGGAAGAGGCCATCCGCGAAGCGCTCGCGCGGCTGGTACGCGGTCGCACCGTCATCGCCATCGCCCATCGCCTGGCGACACTGCGCAGCTTCGATCGCGTGGTGATGCTGCAGGGCGGGCAGATCCTGGAGGACGGCCCGCCGGACGTTCTCCTGCGGGGAAGGGGGCCTTACCGCGAATTGGTCGTGCGCGAGATGGGGCGCCTCGCTGTTCATGCGGCCTAAGGCAGCCGCGTTTTGCGCGTCGCGCAGGGATAGAACCCAGCCGCTTGAGGTTCCGATGGTGTCAGAGCCCATAAGCCAGCTTCGCACGGTCGAACAAGCGACGGAGTCGCCGTTCTATATTCCGATGACCGGGCCGGCGACGCGTCCGCGGCGCTCGCTGAAGCACGACGATACCTTTATCGTGCTCGACAGTCACGGCGACATCGGCGCATCCGCCGGCGGTCCGGACGGACTATTCAACGCCGACACCCGCTATCTCGCCCGGCTCGAGATGATGCTGGACGACGTTCAGCCGCTGCTGCTCGGCTCGAATTTGCGCGACGACAATTCGGCGCTGACGATCGATCTCACCAATTCCGACGTGTACCGCAACGGCCGTCTGATGCTGCGCAAGGACACGCTGCACATCGTGCGCTCGATCTTCCTGTGGCGCAGTACCGCCTATCAGCGGATCGGGCTGCAGAACCACGGCGACCAGCCGGCGCACTTCGACCTGACGCTGCTGTTCGACAATGATTTCGCCGATCTGTTCGAGGTGCGCGGCGAGCGGCGGCCAAGGCGCGGCGTGGGCGCCAGCAAGCTGTCGGGGCCGGCCGATGTCGTCTTCGAATATCGGGGCCTCGACGGCCAGGGGCGGTTCACTGTCCTGCATTTCGAGCCGCGGCCGACGCGGCTTTCGGTGAATGCTGCGACCTATCATTTCGATCTCGCGCCGAGACAGACCGTTTCGTTGTCCATCGCCGTGTCCTGTAATAGGCCGTTTATGGGCAAATCGGTGCCGTTCTTCCGCGGCTTGCTGGCGCACCGGCGCGAGATGCGCCGTCAGACCGCCGGCGCCGCCACCGTCGAGACCTCGAACAACATCTTCAACGAGGTGCTGAGCCAGGCGATGGCCGACCTCAACATGCTGATGACGGACACGCCGCAGGGCCGCTATCCGTACGCCGGCATCCCCTGGTACTCGACGACCTTCGGCCGCGACGGCCTGATCACGGCGTTGCAGATGCTGTGGGTCGATCCGCGTATCGCCTGCGGCGTGCTGAGGCGGCTGGCATACTTCCAGGCCGACGTCACCGATCCGCTCGCGGACGCCGAGCCAGGCAAGATCCTGCACGAGATGCGCGGCGGCGAAATGGCGGCGCTACGCGAAGTGCCCTTTGCGAAATATTACGGCAGCGTCGACTCCACGGCGCTGTTCGTGCTGCTGGCAGGTCTTTATGTCGAGCGCACCGGTGACGAGCAGCTGCTCATCGAACTCTGGCCTGCGATCGAGGCGGCGCTGCAATGGATCGACGGGCCCGGCGACCCCGATGATGACGGCTTTGTCGAATACCGGCGCGCCAGCGAGCTGGGGCTCGCCAATCAGGGCTGGAAGGATTCCTTTGACGCCATCTTTCATGCCGACGGCAGGCTGGCTGAAGGTCATATCGCGCTTGCCGAGGTGCAGGGATACGTGTTTGCCGCCAAGCGGCTGGCGGCACGCTGCGCCTGGCGCCTTGGCCGTCTCGACATGGTGAGGAAGCTCGAGGTCGACGCGCAGCTTCTCGCCGAGCGGTTTGAAGAGGCGTTTTGGTGCGAGGAGCTTGGCACCTATGCGCTGGCGCTCGACGGCACCAAGAAGCAATGCCGTGTGCATTCCTCAAACGCGGGGCAGCTCCTGTTCACCGGCATCGCGAGCGAGGATCGCGCCCGGCGCGTCGCGGCCGACCTCATGAGCCGTCGCTTCTTCTCCGGCTGGGGCATTCGCACCATCGCGCAGGACGAAGCGCGCTACAATCCGATGTCCTATCATAACGGCTCGATCTGGCCACACGACAATGCGCTGATTGCGCTCGGCTTCGCCCGCTACGGGCTGAAGCATTCGGTGGCCCATCTCTTCGAGAGCCTGTTCGATGCCGCGAGCTACATGGACTTGCGGCGGTTGCCCGAGCTGTTTTGCGGTTTCCGGCGCGAACGCAAGCGCGGACCCGTGCTTTATCCCGTCGCCTGTGCGCCGCAGGCCTGGGCGAGCGGCGCGCCATTTACGTTGCTGGAAGCTGCACTCGGTCTGGAATTCGATGCGGCCCGCGGCGAGATACGCCTGCGCGATCCGAAGCTGCCGTCGTTCTTGAACGAGGTGGTGCTGCGCGACCTCAAGCTCGGTACGTCGAGCGTCGATTTGCGCCTGCGGCGCCATGGCGAGGAGGTGTCGCTCGAGGTGTTGCGCACGCGCGGCCAGATCCAGGTGTCGATCGTGCTGACGCACTGAGGCGGGGCGACGCGCCTAGAAGAGAGGGGAGTTGACATGCGCGCAAGTTGGTTGGTGGCCGTCCTGGCCGTGGCGCTCGCCACGTCCATCGGCGCGTGGGCGCAGAACGAGACCGCCGGACGCGGCACGGCGAAGGATGTTCCGAAGCAGGATAGCGCGAAGGAGCCGAAACCGCCGGCCTCCGTCACCGTGATCGGAGCGCGCGACGCGCACGGCATCCTTGGCCGCGAGGTTCGCAGCGCCGCCGACGAGAACATGGGCCGTATCGTCGATGTCATCGTTGACCGCGAAGGCGTGGTTCGCGCCGCGGTGATCGATTTCGGCGGGTTCCTCGGCGTCGGCAGCCGCAAGATTGTCGTCGATTGGCGCGCGCTTCGTTTCGGCGCCATTGCCAACAAAAGCGACAGCATTTCGCTGGAATTGACCAAGGAACAGGTCAGCAAGGCGCCCGAGTACAAGGAGGATTCGCCGATAATCGTGCTCGGTGCGGCCGGAAGCCTGCAGCCCTGGGAATTTGACCATTAGAGGGAGCAGCGATCGGTGGTGCGGCCGTTCCATTTGATCGCGAGCCATGACGACGACCGTCCGGAGCGGCCGCCTGCGGGCACTGTCGTGCCGCTTCCTGTCCCGACACGGCCGCCGCCGTCGCCGCAGAGCCAGCACGGGCTCGACTGGTTCATCTTCTTCCTGGCCGACGTGCAGACCGGTTTCGGCCCGTTCATCGCCGTCTACCTCACCACGCAGAAATGGACCCAGGTGGAGATCGGTTTTGTGCTTTCGATCGGGGGCATCGTCGGATTGCTGGGGCAGATGCCGGGCGGTGCGATCGTCGATGCCGCGCGCTCGGAGCGCGTCGTGGCCGGCTTCGCCGTTTCCGCCATCGCCATGAGCGCACTGGCTTACGCGTTGTGGCCGATCTTTCCGGTCGTGACGGCGGCGGCGGCCCTGCATGCGATGGCAAGTTGCGTGCTGGGTCCTGCGATCGCCGCGATCAGCCTCGGCCTGGTCGGCCCGCACGCGATCGGCGAGCGCCTCGGCCGCAACGCCCGCTTTGCCTCGCTCGGCAACGGTTCTGCCGCCGTGCTGATGGGGGCCGCCGGTTACTACATCTCCAACCGCTCCGTCTTCCTGGTGACATTCCTGCTCGCCATCCCGACCTTGCTGGCGCTGTGGCGCATCCGCGAGCGGGAGATCGACATCGTGCAGGCGCATGGCGCCATCCTGCGCGAGAAGCCGGACAAGAAAGCGACCAGCGTCTTCACCCTGATCCGGCAAAAGCCGTTGCTGATCTTCGCTGCCAGCATCCTGTTGCTGCAGCTTGCCAATGCGGCCATGCTGCCGATCATGGCCGGTGTTGTCACCACACGGTCGAGCCAGTGGGCACCGGTGCTGATTGCCGCCTGCATCATCGTGCCACAGGCCATCGTGGCGATGATGTCGCCCACCGTCGGACGAAAGGCGCAAGAATGGGGCAGACGGCCGATATTGCTGATCGGCTTCGGCGCGCTGGCCATCCGCGGGATCCTGTTTGCGACGGTGACGGATCCGTACCTGATCGTCGCGGTGCAGATCTTCGACGGCATCACGGCGGCGGTCTTTGCCGTGATGGTTCCGCTGATCGTCGCCGATGTCGCTTTCGGCAGCGGGCACTTCAATCTGGCGCTGGGCATCATCGGCACGGCAACGGGTATCGGCGCCTCGCTCAGCACCGTGCTTGCAGGCTACATCACCGACAAGCTCGGCAGCAGCGTGGCTTTTCTCGGGCTGGCCAGTGTCGCGGCAATGGGCTTGCTGCTGATCCTGCTGGTCATGCCGGAGACCCGGCGGAGAGCGTGACACCTTGCGCGCCGACCTGCGGCGCCGCCAGCTTGCGATAGAGCGCGCTGTAAAGGGCAGCCGACAAGTCCCAGCTGAAGGACTTTGCCATCGCGCTGCGGCGCATGGTGTCGAGCCGATCCTTGGCCTTGAAGGTGGAGAAAGCGCGCCGCACGCCACCGAGGAAAGATTCCATCGACGGCTTTTCGAACAGGAAACCGGTCTCGCCGTCCTTGATGGTTTCGGCGAGTCCACCGGTCTGATGGCCGATCGGCAGCGATCCGAAACGCTGGGCATACATCTGGCTCAGCCCGCAGGGCTCGAAGCGCGATGGCATCAGGGTAAAATCGCTGCCGGCAAAGACGCGCCGTGCCTGCGCGTCGTTGAAGCCGATGGTGACGCCGATCGCATCCGGCCGCCGCCGATGTGCCTCGACCAACGCCTGCTCCAATGCGGGCTCGCCGCTTCCGGTCACGACAATCTGGCCGCCCGAACCGATGATCTCATCGGCGGCTGACAGCACGAGGTCGATGCCCTTCTGGTGCACGAGGCGGGCGACGAGGCCGAAAATCGGCCCGCGCGAGATCGCAAGTCCAAATTGCTTGCGGACATAGTCGGCATTGGCCTGCTTGGCGTCCCAGTCGCCGGCGGCGAAGGGTTGCGCGAGCTGCGCGCAGAAGCGTGGATCCCAGCTTTCGTCGATGCCGTTCAAGATCCCCGTCAGCTCGTCGGCGCTGGAGCGAAGGCGCAGCACGCCCTCAAGGCCGCAGCCGAGCTCGGGCGTCGTGATCTCCTTTGCATAAGTCGCACTGACGGTGGTCAGGTGCGAGGCGTACATCAGTCCGCCCTTGAGAAAGGAAAGCTGGTCGTAGAATTCGAGCCCGTCGATATGAAAGGACTCTTCCGGTGCGCCGATCCGCCGCAGCGCCGCGCGCGGGAAGAGGCCCTGGTAGGCGAGGTTGTGGATGGTCAGGATGGAGGGGATGCTCGCGCCTTTCCAGGCGAGATAGGCCGGCACCAGCGCAGCCTGCCAGTCATTGGCGTGGACGAGGTCCGCTGCCCAATTCCTGTCCAGCCTGCCCATGGCAAGTTCCGCCGCCGCGGATGCCAGCCGGCCGAAACGGACGTCGTTGTCCGGCCAGTCGCGGCCGCTCTCATCGCCATAGGGGTTGCCCGGCCGGTCGTAGAGCAGCGGGCACAGCAGCACGTAGACCGGCAGCCCGTCGTGCGTTGAAGTCCGCCCCAGCGCGCAGGCCGGCATCTCGGCCATCCCGGCACATTGTCCAACGATTTCAACGTGGGTGAATTGCTCGACGACGTCCCGGTAGCCCGGCAGCACGATCCGGACATCGCTCCAGGCCCGCAGGGCGCGAGGAAGGGCGGCGGACACGGCGGCGAGCCCGCCCACCCGGACGAAATCGTCCATCTCCGTGGTGACAAAGAGGACCTTCAAGGCACCCTCGTTAGCCAAGCGTCCATGCTGCTATGCAAGATCGGGTCCAGTTTTTCTCGCGCGAAATGCACGCCATGAAGAGACGGCTCCGGACGGGAGGCTTTCCCGCCGGCCTGACCCAAACTAGGGTCGCGCCGCGCGCCCCTTCCAGAGTGGCGCGAAGGGAGCGTGAGCACGATGACAATAGCCGAAAAAGGTGAGGGCCATTTGACAGGAAGCTTTGCCGGTCTGCGCGTGCTCGATTTTTCGACCACGATCGCCGGGCCTCACTGCACGCGAATGCTGGCCGACACCGGCGCCGAGGTGATCAAGATCGAGACCGCCGAGGGCGAGACGATGCGCACCCGCCCGCCGGTGCGCAACCATTGCAGCACTGCCTTCGGCCAGCTCAACATCGGCAAGAACAGCGTGGTGCTCGACCTCAAATCGCCCGCGGGGGTCGAAGCCGTCCGCCGGCTCATCGCAAGCGCCGATGTGCTGGTGGAGAATTTCCGTCCCGGCGTGATGAAGCGGCTGAAGCTCGACTATGACTCGGTGCGCACGCTCAACCCGAAGCTGGTCTATTGCTCGATCTCCGGCTACGGCCAGGCCGGACCGTCGGCGGAATTGCCGGCCTATGCGCCGGTGATCCATGCTGCATCCGGCTATGAGATGGCGCATCTCGCCTATCAGCCGGGGCGCAGCCGGCCGGACTATTGCGGCATCTATCACGCCGACGTGCTGACCGGCGTCTATGCCTTCGGCGCCATCGGCGCAGCGCTGTATCAGCGCCATACAACCGGGAAGGGCCAGCACATCGACGTGTCGATGCTGGAATCCATGTTGAGCCTGACGCTGAACGAGTTGCAGTGGTCGCAATTCGAGGTCAAGCCGCCGCAGCGGCCGATGTTCGGGCCAATCGAGACAAGCGACGGCTATGTGATGGTCGCCATCGCCAGCGAGAAGACATTCCAGAGCCTGATGCAGGTGATCGGGCACCCGCAGTGGGTGAGCGACCCGCGCTTTGCCAGATATGCCGACCGCCGCGAGAACTGGGCAAATCTGATGGAGGGCGTCGAGGCCTGGTCTCGGTCGGTAAGCACGGCGCAATGCCTTGCCGCGCTGAATGCGGAGGGCGTGCCGTCGTCGGCCTATCGCACCGTGAAGCAGGCGCTCGCTGATCCCCAGCTGGCCCATCGTGGCGCGCTGGCGGAGGTCGAGGATGGCGGCGGAACTTTCAGGGTGCTCAACCAGCCGTTCCGCATGTCGGGCGCCAAGGTATCGGCGGCGAAGAAGATGGCGACGCTCGGTGAGCACACGCGCGCCTATCTGAAAGAGACCGGGCTTTCCGACGACGATATTTCGGCATTTGCCGAGAAGCCGGCGGCTGCCGCACGGCGCTGACTCGGCTGCGGCGTTTCATCCCGCCTGTCGGGTTGCGGGCTTGCAGCCGCGTGCGATTTTCGCCAATCTGACAAGGCGTCGTTTACGATCCGAAATTATCGGACAGGCGCCAGACTAGAGGGGAGGAAACCATGATTGCGGCAGCCCGCTCGAGCGCCTTCGCGCCATTTTTCGTTGTGGCGGCATTTGGCATGGCACTGTCAGCCAGTCCCGCCAGTGCGCAAAAGGCAGGCGGCACCATCACGGTCGGCCTCGAGCTCGACATCCCCGGCTTCGATCCGCTCAAGGTCGGCGTCTACGACACTGCCGCGCTGACCGCATCATCCGCTATCTTCGATACGCTCACTTACCTCGATGCCAACGGAAAGCCTCAGCCGGAGCTGGCTCTATCGTGGGAGCCTTCGGAAGACTTCAAAACCTGGACCTTCAAGCTTCGTCCCGGCGTGAAATTCCACGATGGCACGCCATTCAATGCCGCAGCTTACAAGGCAAATTTCGACCGGCAGAAGGATCCGGCGAACAAGTGCCGCTGCGCCTTCTATATATCCTACATCAACAACGTGCAGGCTCCGGACGAGCTGACGTTGATCTTTAACCTCAACGACCCGCAGGTGAACTTTCCCTCACTGGTAACATATGCGAGCCAGAACAGCGCAGTTCACTCCCCGACGGCATGGAAGGCCAAGGGCGACGACTACAACCGCAATCCCGTCGGCACCGGTCCCTATGTCCTGAAGTCCTGGACCGCCGGCGATCGCATGGTCCTGGAGAAGAACCCGGACTATTGGGACAAGGACAAGATCTATCTCGACCGCATCGTGCTGAAGCCGCTGCCAGACGCGCAGTCGCGTTTTGCCAGCCTCCAGTCGGGCGAGGTTGACCTGATTTGGGATGACGAGGTCGACGCCGACAACATCCAGAAGGCGCAAAAGGACTCCAAGCTGACCGTGCACACCTATGTAGGATCCGGCGCCACGGTCTACGCCATGAATACCAAGGTCGCGCCGTTCGACGACGTGCGCGTACGCCAGGCGCTTGTCATGGCGCTGGACCGCAAGAAATGGTCGCAGGCACTCAGCAATGGCCTGTCTCGTCCGGCCAGCAACCCCTATGGCGACGGCTCCTGGGTCAAGTGCAAGGATGACGGCGCGCTGCCATTCGACGTCGAGAAGGCGAAAGTGCTGATCAAGGAATACGGCAAGCCGGTCGAGTTCAAGACACTGGTCACCGCGACACCGCGCGGCCGCGCCAGCGGGCAGGTGCTGCAGCAGTTCTGGAAGAATATTGGCGCCAACATGGAGATCGAGCAGGTCGATCAGGCCACCATTCCGCCGCGCGCGTTCACGCGCCAGTTCCAGATGACGCCTTGGCGCATCGTGGATCTCGCCGATCCCGACGTTCAGATGTATGCCAATTTCCACACCGGCAGCCCGGCCGCGCTAGCCAATTATTCGAATCCGGAACTGGACAAGTTGCTCGAGCAGGCCCGCACCACGGCCGATACCGACAAGCGTATCGATCTCTATTGCCAGATCACCCGGCTGATCAACAAGGAGGCGATCTGGTTCTGGACCTTCCAGAACACCTACTACGCGATCTCGACGGCGAAGGTGAAAGGCCTGCCCAAGATGTATAGCGGGGTGATCGACGTTTCGCGCACCTGGAAGGAATAGCCGCTCATGGCGTTCTTCGTTGCGCGCCGGCTTCTCTATCTGGTGCCGGTGCTGATTGCGGTCTCGCTGCTGACGTTCTCCGTCGCGTCGCTGCTACCCGGCGATCTTGCATTCACGATCCTCGGCGACCAGGCGACGCCGGAGAATCTCGCAGCGCTCCGCCGTGACATGGGGTTGGACCAGCCGATCTGGCAGCGTTATTTCATCTGGCTCGGTCACGTGCTGCAGGGCGATTTTGGCCGCTCCTTCCGTACCGGCCAGACAGTGCTGCAGGCGGTGGCGGAGCGGCTGCCGGTATCGATCGAGCTGATGCTCCTGGCCCAGCTGGGGGCGCTAGCGCTCGGCGTGCCGCTGGCGATCGCCTGCGCCGCGCGCAGCGGCGGCCCGTTCGACCGCTTCATGACCGGCACCGCCTTCGCCATGCTGTCGGTGCCGACCTTTCTCTCCGCGATCCTGCTGATCTATCTGTTCGCGGTCGAGCTGCGCTGGCTGCCGGCGACCGGCCACGTGCCGTTCGCGGAAGACCCGCTCGGCAACCTCCGCTTCTTCGTGTTGCCGGCGATGACGCTGGCGCTCGCGGAATGGCCGGGCATCATGCGCATTCTGCGGTCCGACATGATCGCGACACTGCAGGAAGACTACATCCTGCTTGCCAAGGCCAAGGGACTTACGCCGGCGCGCATCCTGTTCGTGCATGCGCTGAAACCTTCATCGCTGACGCTGGTGACGATCACCGGAATCAATATAGGCCGCCTGATCGGCGGTGCGCTGATCGTCGAAACGATCTTTGCGCTTCCCGGCATCGGCCGCCTGCTGGTCGGCGCGATCCTCACCCGCGACCTCATCATCCTGCAGGGGGTGGTGCTGCTGGTCGCGGCGGGCTTCGTCATCATCAACTTCATCGTCGACATGCTCTACGCGGTTCTCGATCCCAGGATCCGTCATGGCCACGCTTGAGCTCGACCTTGCCGAGGAGGCAGTCTCCGCGCCGGCGCGCAAGGGCAGGCGGCTCGGCATGCTGTTCTGGGCCGCGATCGGCTGGATACTCTTGGTCTTTGCGCTGGCGATCTTTGCGACGGTCCTGCCGATTCCGGACCCTACCACCATGGACATGCTGGAGCGGCGCGCGCCGTTTTCGGCGGCGCACTGGCTCGGCACCGACGGGCTCGGCCGCGACGAACTCTCGCGCCTGATCTACGGCGCGCGCGTCTCGCTGGTCGTCGGCCTCTGCGCGCCGATGATCGGGCTGACCGTCGGCGGCGCGCTCGGCATGCTCTCAGGTTATTTCGGCGGCCGGCTCGGGTCTTTTGTCGTCGGCGCGATGGATGTCCTGCTGGCCTTTCCGCCGCTGATTCTCGTGCTGGCCGTGATCGCCTATGTCGGGCAATCGATCCTCAATCTCACCCTCCTCCTCGGGGTGCTCGGCAGTCCCGCCTTCATGCGCGTGGCCCGCGCCGCAACGCTGACGCTGTCGCGGCGCGAATTCGTCATTGCGGCGCAAGCGCTCGGCGCCTCGCATGCGCGGATTCTGCTCCGTGAACTGCTGCCGAATGTGATCTTGCCGCTGTTTGCCTTCTTCCTGCTCGGCGTCGCCGTCATCATCGTCGTGGAGGGCTCGCTGTCCTTCCTTGGCCTCGGCGTGCCGCCGCCGATCTCGAGCTGGGGCAGCATGATCGGGGAGGGACGTGAGAGCCTCGACATCGCGCCGCGGCTCGCCTTCCTGCCGGCGATCGCGATGTTCCTCACCGTGCTGTCCTTCAATCTCGTTGGCGACACCCTGCGTGCGCTGACCGACCCGAGGCAGGGCGCGCTGTGACCGACAAGACGTTGCTCTCGGTCGAGGATGTCGTGGTCGACTTGCCGACCCCGCGCGGCAATCTGCGTGCAGTGGATAGGGTGAATTTAACCGTCGGTGCGGGACGAACGCTTGGTGTGGTCGGTGAGTCCGGTTGCGGCAAGACGATGCTGTCACGCGCGGTTCTTCAGCTCCTGCCCAAAAAAGCAAAGCTTGGGGGCCGCGTGATGTTCGATGGTCAGGATCTCGTGAGCCTCGATGCGGAGAGCTTGCGCAAGTTGCGCGGCCGCTCGCTGGCGGTCGTGTTCCAGGACCCCATGACCTCGCTCAATCCGGTGCTGACCATCGGCACCCAGCTGACCGAAACCTTGCAGGAGCACCTCGCGCTCGACCTTGCCGCCGCAAGGAGGCGCAGCATCGAGCTGCTTGCTGCGGTCGGCATTCCCGCGCCGGAGCAGCGCCTGCTGCAGTATCCGCACCAGCTCTCCGGCGGCATGCGCCAGCGCGTGGCGATTGCCATTGCACTGTCCTGTGAGCCGAAGCTCCTGATCGCGGACGAGCCGACCACCGCGCTCGACGTCACCATCCAGGCGCAGATCCTCGACCTGCTGGCGCGCGAGCAGCGCCGCCGCCACATGGCGATGATCCTGATCACCCATGATCTCGGCGTCGTCGCGGGACGCACCGACGAGGTTGCGGTGATGTATGCCGGCCGTGTCGTCGAGCGCGCGCCGACCCCGGCGTTGTTCAAGAAGATGCGCATGCCCTATACTGAGGCGCTGCTGGCGGCCATTCCCAAGCTCGACACGGCGCCGCACACAACATTGCCGGCGATCTCGGGGAGGCCGCCCGATCCGACGCGCCCGATCAAGGGCTGCTCCTTCTCGCCGCGCTGCCGTTATGCGGTTGCGCGTTGTCACGGCGAGAAACCGGAACTCACCGAGGCGGAGACGCCGGCGCATCAATATGCCTGCTTCCACCCGATCGAAATGCCAGCGCCCGTTCCCGCATGATGCTGCAGTCTTCGCCTACCGATTCGCTGCTCAAGGTCGAAAATCTCGTCGTCGAATATGTCGTGGGCGGCAAGATCGTTCATGCCGTTTCCGACGTCAGTCTCGACATCGCGCACGGCGAAACGCTCGGCCTTGTCGGCGAGTCCGGCTGCGGCAAGTCCACGCTGGGCCGCGCCGTGCTGCAGCTGCGCCGCGCGCAATCCGGCAAGGTGCTGTTCGACGGCAACGATCTCACCGCCATGCGCGGCGACGCCCTGCGCAAGATGCGCCAGCGCGTGCAGCTGATTTTCCAGGACCCGATCGCCTCGCTCAATCCGCGGCGGCGGATTGGCGACATCGTCGCCGAGCCCCTGGTGATCGCCGGCATCAAGGATCCCGAGAGGCGCAAGCAGATGGTTTCCGACGTGCTGTCAGCCGTCGGTCTCGATCCGGCATTGGTGATGGGGCGCCTGCCGCACGAATTCTCCGGCGGGCAGTGCCAGCGCATCTGCATAGCCCGCGCGCTGGTGCTCAATCCGGATTTCATCATTTGCGACGAGCCGGTCTCCGCGCTCGACGTCTCCATCCGAGCGCAAATCCTCAATCTCCTGGAGGAGATGAAGTCACGCTATGGGCTGACACTGCTGTTCATCGCCCATGACCTCGCCGTCGTGAAGGCGGTCAGCGACCGTGTTGCGGTGATGTATCTTGGCCGCCTCTGCGAAGTCGGGCCCTCCGAGCAGCTGTTTGCAAAGCCGGCGCATCCCTATACCGCGCTGCTGATCGAGGCCATTCCGGTGCCCGATCCCGACATGCGCCCGGCCGAAAGCGTGGCGGTAGGCGAGCCGCCATCGCCGATCGCGCCGCCCTCGGGCTGCCGCTTCCGTACCCGTTGCCCCCGTGCCGATGCGAAATGCGCCGGCGAAGTGCCGGAATTGCGGACGGTCGCGCCGGGCCAATACGTGGCCTGCCATCATCCGCTGATCTGAATGCCAGTTGCGCGGCTCCGCATTTGTCGTGACGGCTCGGACGTGGCAAGGTCCGCCCAACAAGAAACCATCTTCGGGAGAGACGCGATGAAGAGCTTCCAGGTTGCCGATTTCAACGCCCCGCTCAAGGAAGTGGATCAGCCGACGCCGCAGCCGACCGGCACGCAGGTGCTGATCAAGGTAAAAGCCGCCGGCGTCTGCCACAGCGACCTGCACATCTGGGAAGGCGGTTACGATCTCGGCCATGGCCGCAAGCCGCTGTCGCTGAAAGACCGCGGCGTCTCGCTGCCGCGGACCATGGGCCACGAGACCGTAGGCGAAATCGTTGCATTCGGGCCCGACGTTACGGCCGCCGACAAGGGTGATCTCAAGATCGGCGATATCGCGCTGGTCTATCCCTGGCTCGGCTGCGGCAAGTGTCCTACCTGCGTCGGCGGCGACGAGAACATGTGCGCCATCAAGCCGAATGCGCTCGGCGTCTATTGTGACGGCGGCTATGCCGACCACATGACGGTGCCAAATGCGAAGTATCTGATCAACCTGAAGGGCCTCGATCCCGTCACCGCTGCGCCCTACGCCTGTTCTGGCGTGACCACCTATAGCGCGCTGAAGAAAATCGAGAAGGATTTGAACACGCCGATTGTGGTGTTCGGCGCCGGCGGCCTCGGCTTGATGCTGCTGTCGCTGCTCAAGGCAATGGGCGGCAAGGGTGCCATTGTCGTCGACATCGATGCGCGCAAGCGCGAGGCCGCGGAAGCCGCCGGCGCGCTCGCCACCGTCGACGGCAAGGCACCGGATGCATTGGAGCAATTGCAGAAGAAGGCCGGCGGGCCGATCCGTGCCGTGATCGACCTCGTCGGCAGCGCCCAGACCTCGCAGCTCGGCTTCGATTGCCTGTCCAAGGGCGGCAAGCTCATCATTGTCGGTCTGTTCGGCGGCGGCGCCACGTTTGCTCTGCCGCTGATTCCGATCAAGGCGGTCACCATCCAGGGCAGCTATGTCGGCAATCTGCGTGAGACGCAGGAATTGCTTGATCTCGTGCGAGCCAAGAAGGTGCCGCCGATCCCCGTGACCAGGCTGCCGCTCGCAAAGGCCAATGATGCGCTGCTCGATTTGCAGAAGGGCAAGCTGGTCGGCCGCGCCGTGCTGACGCCATAAGTCTCCGCCGTCATTCCGGGATGGTCCAAAGGACCAGAGCACAGATGCGCAATTGCGCATCGGCGAATCTCGAGATTCTCAGGAGCGCAATTGCGCTCCATAGTTCGATGCTTCGCATCGCCCCGGAATGACATGCTCAATCCTCTTCCGAAGGTCACCCATGTCCGCCAACAACGCGTTCCATATCGCCGTGCTCGGCGGCGATGGCATCGGCCCGGAGGTAATGGCGCCGGCGCTGGAAGTCCTGCGCAGGGTCGAGGCGAAGTCGGACCTCGCGTTCCGCTTCACCGAAGCGCCGGCCGGCGCCAACCATTACCGCGAAACCGGCAAGTCGATGCCGGACTCCACCATCCGCCTGTGCGAGGAGGCGGATGCGATTTTACTGGGAGCGTGCGGGCTGCCCTCGGTGCGCTACCCCGATAACACCGAGATCGCGCCGCAGATCGAGCTGCGCTTTCATTTCGACCTCTATGCCGGCGTGCGTCCGGCGCGGCTCATTCCGGGTGTGCCGAGTCCGATCGTCGGCGCAGACAGCCGCGGCATCGATCTCGTGGTCATCAGGGAATCCACCGAGGGCCTGTTCGCCTCGATGGGCAAGGGCGTGGTCACCGAGAGCGAGGCGCGGGAGACGATGGTGATCACGCGCCATACCTCGCAGCGCCTGTTCGAGTTCTCGTTCCGCCTCGCCGAGCGCCGCAAGGCGCGCGGCCGGCCCGGTGCTCTTGCCTGCGTCGACAAGGCGAACGTGTTCCGCGCCTTCGCGTTCTTCCGCGAGATATTTGACGAGGCTGCCAAACGCCATCCCACCGTCAAGGCCGATCATGTCTATGTCGATGCCTGCTCCGCTTTCCTGGTGAAGCGCCCCTGGGATTTCGACGTATTGGTGACGGAGAACATGTTCGGCGACATCCTTTCCGATCTCACCGCCAGCCTGATCGGCGGACTCGGCATGGCGCCCTCGGCCGACATCGGCGACCGCCACGCCATGTTCCAGCCCTGCCATGGCACGGCGCCCGATATCATGGGGCAGGGCAAGGCCAATCCGACGGCAATGATCCTCTCGACCGCGATGATGCTGGACTGGCTCGCCGACAAGCACGGCGTGGAAGGTGCAGCGGAGGCCGGCGAGCGCATCGAGCGCGCGGTGGACAAGGCTTATGCCGACGGCATCAAGCCGACGGAATTCGGCGGCAGCAACGGCACGGCCGATGTGACGAAGGCGGTGCTGGCGGCTCTCTGATTACTTCCCCTTGAATCGCGGCTTGCGCTTCTCCATGAAGGCGGTGCGGCCTTCTTTGAAATCCTCGCTGTCCATGCAGGCATTGCCGATCGCCTTGATCGCTTCCATGTCGCGCTTGTCGGGGTCCTTCAGCACCTCCCGGATGGTGATCTTGGCAGCGGCGATGGCGAGCGGCGCATTGCCGGCGATGGTCCGGGCGACCTCCATGGTCGCGTTCCAGAGCTCGCCGTCCGGCAGCACGCGATTGACGAAACCGATGCGCAGCGCTTCGGCCGAGTCGATGCGCATGCCTGTATACATGATCAGCCGCGCCCAGGATGGTCCGACCAGCGACACCAGATGGCGAAGACCGTCATAGCCATAGGCGATGCCGAGCTTCGCCGCAGGAATGCCGAACTGGCTGTTGTCAGAGGCAAGGCGGATGTCGGTGAGCATCGCGACCTGCATGCCGCCGCCGAGGCAGAAGCCGCGGATGCAGGCGATCGTCGGCTTGGAGTAGTTTGCCAGCAGTGCGCGTTGCGCTTCGCTGCGCTTCGAATATTCCGCCGCCGCCTCGGCATTATGCCGGGTCTTCTCGAACTGGCTGATGTCGGCGCCGGAAACGAAGGCCTTATCGCCGGCGCCGGCCAGCACCACCACGCGCACCGCGGGATCGTCGCGCAGCTCGGTCAGCGCATTGCCGAGCCCCTCCCACATCTCCAGCGACATCGCATTGCGCTTTTCCGGATTGTTGAAGGTGATGATGCCAACGCCATCGTCGACGCTTTGCAAAATCTTGCCGTCGGCGTGGGATTTTCGGGTGGCTTTGGGGGTGTCTAGCATCGTGGGTTGCCTTCAATCGGGACCGTCGGGCGGAATTTCGGCCGCCCGCGGCGCATGATAGCTCCTGCATCGCCGCTGCAGGGATGTTTCTTTGCCGGGCTGCGGCGCGGAGAATGCCGTTCTTCTCCACAAGATGCGGATGAATGGCTGCAATCACGCTCTGGCCCCTTTGCTATATCGCTGCGTCGGCTATGGTGGTTCGCAACCGAACAACAAAAAGCATCCGGGGGAAGGCCATGTCGTTCACGCGGCGAGAGGTGATCGTAGGGGGCGGCGGACTTCTGCTGGCGAGCGCGTTTCCGGCATGCGCGCAGGCCTATCCCAGCCGCACCATCAAGATGATCGTGCCCTATCCCGCAGGCGGCACCACCGACCTGCTCGGGCGCCTGGTCGCCGACCAGCTCAAGAGCGGCCTTGGCGCAACCGTCGTGGTCGAGAACAAGCCGGGTGCCGGCACCACGCTCGGGGCCGACCAGGTCGCGAAATCGGACGCCGACGGTTACACGCTCTTGATGGCGACCTCGACCACGCTCGCGATCAACAAGACGCTGTACAAGAAGCTGCCCTACGATCCCGTGAAGGATTTTGCCCCGATCGCGCTCGTCGCCGGCGTGCCCTTTGCGCTGATCGTCAATCCGGCGATCCCCGCCCGGACGCTGGCGGAATTCATCGCCTACGCCAAATCGAAGCCGGGACTGGCCTATGGCTCTGCCGGAAATGGCAGCCCGCAGCATCTCGGCGCCGAGATGCTGAAGACGGCGGCGGGTATCGATGTCCGCCACGTGCCCTACCGGGGCAGCGTTCCGGCGATGCTCGACGTGATCTCCGGCCATATTCCCTTCATGGTGGTCGATCTGCAGCCGGCGCTGCAGCAAATCAAGGAGGGAAAGGTGAAGGTGCTCGGAGTCACGACGCCAAAGCGCGTCGCCATCGCGCCCGACATCCCCACCATCGCGGAAAGCGGGCTCAAGGGTTACGAGCTCGTTGCCTGGCAGGGCGTGGTCGCGCCGGCAGGCACGCCGCGCGCGGTCGTCGATCAACTTGCCGGCCAGATCAACGCGCTGATGGCCGATCCCGCGACGCGGGAAAGGCTGACGGCGCTTTCGCTGGAGCCATTGCCGCCATCGACGCCGGATGGTTTTGCGGCCTACGTCAAGGCCGAGGTCGACCGCTGGGCCGTGATCGTGAAGAACTCCGGCGCGGAAGCGGAATGAGGCGGGATTTCTTACGGCATGTCCGATTGCAATGTCTTGATCGTGGGCGCCGGTCCTGTCGGTCTCACGCTCGCCATCGATCTCGCCTGGCGCGGCATCGACGTCACCGTGGTGGAGACACGCCGGCCGGGCGAAGCGCCGGAACCGAAATGCAACCATGTCGCGGCGCGCACCATGGAGATTTTTCGGCGGCTTGGCCTGGCCGGGAAGGTACGCGAGGCCGGCCTGCCGGCGGACTATCCGCACGACATCAGCTACCGCACGACGTTCACCGGCGAGGAGCTGACGCGGATCAGGATTCCCTGCCGGCGCGATCGCTTCACCGCGAAGGATGGTCCGGACTGCAACTGGCCAACGCCGGAGCCGCCGCACCGCATCAACCAGATTTTTCTCGAGCCGATCCTGTTCGAGCATGCGGCGTCGCAACCGCGCATCCGCATCGTCAATCGTACCGCGGTCGAGGAAGTGACGATCGATGGGACATCCGCCAGCGTCACCCTGTGCGACCTCGACACCGACAACATCAGGCGCATGAATTGCCGCTACCTGATCGGCTGCGACGGCGCGCGCTCGATCGTGCGCAAGGCGATCGGCGCGGAATTGACGGGCGATGCCGTGGTGCAGCGGGTGCAATCGACCTTCATCCGCGCGCCTGCGCTCATCGGTCTGCAACGGCATGAGCGCGCCTGGGGCACCGGCTCGATCAATCCGCGCCGCTCCGGAATGGTCTATGCGATTGACGGGCGTGAGCGCTGGCTGGTGCACAATTACATGAGGCCGGGTGAGGGCGATTTCGATTCGGTGGACCGCGACGCCTGCATCCGCACCATTCTGGGTGTCGACCCTGACTTCCATTACGACGTCATCTCGAAGGAGGACTGGTACGGCCGCCGCCTGATCGCGAGCAAGTTCCGCGATCGATGCGTCTTCATCGCCGGCGATGCCGCCCACATCTGGGTGCCCTATGCCGGCTACGGCATGAACGCCGGCATTGCCGATGCCATGAACCTGTCCTGGCAGCTCGCAGCGCATCTCAACGGCTGGGCGCCTGCTTCTATCCTCGAAGCCTACGAGGCCGAGCGCTGGCCGATCACCAGCCAGGTCTCGCGTTTTGCGATGTCGCATGCGGAAGCCGAAATCCGCCGCCGCGGATCCGTGCCGCAAGAGATCGAGGGTGCCGGGCCTGCCGGTGAACGCGCGCGAAAGGAAGTTGGACGCCTCACTTACGAGATCAACGTCCGGCAATACGCCTGCGCGGGGCTCAATTTCGGCAGCTATTACGACAACTCGCCGATCATTGCCTATGACGAGGGCAAGCCGCCGCCTTACACGATGGACAGCTATATGCCATCGACCGTGCTGGGCTGCCGCACGCCGCATCGATGGTGCAGGGATGGTCGATCGCTTTACGATGCGATGGGACCGGAATTCACGCTGCTGCGCTTCGATCGCTCGATCGATGTCGCCCCGCTTGGCGCCGCCGCGCGCAAAAGGGGCCTGCCCTTGGAAATTCTGGACGTCGAAGCGCCGGCCTCCGTCAAGCCGGATGGTGACAGACTCGTGTTGTCGAGGCCCGACCAACACGTGGCCTGGCGCAGCAACAGGCTACCCGCCGATTGTATCGCGCTGATAGATCGGGTCCGCGGTGCTGCAAACCAGGCTCGCGAAAACACCTAGATCATGATCCGGAAAAGTGAAGCATTTTTCCGAAAGAGATCATGCTCCCAAGTCAGAGTGAGATGGCGATCCGCCATCCCGCTCTAGTCTTCGTTGGCCGCGATCGATTCCATCAGGGACACCAGCTGTCGTTGCACGGTCTGGTCCTTGATCTTGCTGTAGGCGCGCAGCAACCGTAGGCTGAACGCGCTGTCGAGGAACAACAGGCTCTCGACTTCACGCGCCTTGTTGTCGCCGTCGTAGAAGAACGTCACGGGCACGTCGAGCGCATTGGCGATCTGCTGCAGGCGCGCCGCGCCCACGCGATTGACTCCCTTCTCGTACTTCTGGACCTGCTGGAAGCTGACGCCGAGCTTTTCGCCGAGCTCCGCCTGCGAGATCTTCTGTTCGACCCGCCGCAACCGGATTCTCTTGCCAAGTTCGATGTCAGGCTTGCCCGCGCTACGCTGTTTCATTCTCTTCGCTGCTGTTTTGTTCATACGCTCCTACCGTCCTAGGTCGAGAAGCCCCCGAAAAGATGGGTCAGGGACTCGCCCATATACACCGCCTTGAATTCGCTTGGATGGACGAAGTCGTCCTTGAACCAAGGGAATTTGGCGGGATTGAAGGCCTCCACCAGCCAGTCGATCGTGCGGCGCACCCTCGGGATGCGGCCGCTGCCGGGATGGTAGGAGAGCCAGATGTCGAACGGCCTGCGAAACTCGATCTCGAGCGGGACAAGGCCGCCAAGTGCGTGGGCGTAGGTCGGAAACACGCCGACGCCCGCGCCGTTGGCGACGGCCCAGTAATTGGCGCTGGAGACATTGGTGCGCATCGCAAGCAGGTCGCGCTGCGAAAAGCCGGGAAAGAAACTCTCGAACAATTCCTTTGTCGCCGTCTGGTCCGCGCTCTGCAGCACCAGGCGGTGCCTGGTCAGGTCTGCGAACGACTTCGGCGCGCCGTGGGCGGCGATGTACGGCTCGCTTGCGAAGAACATCAGATGCATGCGGCCAATCCGCACCAGCTTCGCGTCGAGCGAAGCCGGTTGGGAGAGGTGGATGGCGACGTCGGCTTCGTGACGGGAGACGTCGGCCGAGCGCATCGCGCAGTGAAGGTCGACCATGATGTTAGGGTAGGAGCGCTGGAATTCGACCAGGCGCGGCGCCACCCAGAAGGTGCCAAGTCCCTCGGTGACGGCGACGCGTACCTCGCCGGACAGGGTGCTGGTCACGGAGCTGCTGGCCCGCATCAGATCGAAGGAAGCCGCCTCCATCCGCTCCACGGCGGAGACGACCATCGCACCCTCGTCGGTCAGGTGGGTGCCGTGGACGTCGCGGGTAAACAGCGTGGCGCCGACCTGCCGCTCGAAATCGTCGATGCGCCGGCGCACCACGTTGATCGACAGCCCAAGCCGCTCGGCGGCTGAGCGGAAGCTGCCGCAGCGTACGACTTCCAAGAATATCCGGGCTGCGTCCCAATCGGTAAGACCGCCGAGCGATATATTCCGGCGTTCTTCCTGCGGAACACCCCTTTCCAGTGTAAGCGACATACAGGCCCCTTTACGTCGGCTAATCTTGGCAGAAGATGCCGAGTAGTACAACCAGGGCGGGTCTCGCGCCCCGATTATTCACGTCTAAAATTACTGCCCAGCGGCGAACACCGTTTTCTCCCGCAGTTTCCGAACGGTCGAGCGCCCTCAAGGGTATTTGGATAAGGCTGGCCGTTCATCTTGGCCCGTGTAACGCCGGCGCAGCAGCAACTCGGCAGGGTTCCAGGCGAGGCAAGGCACATTCTGCCGTCTTCTTTTGGCGCAAGTGCGCGGGCAACCTCCCTCGGGAATTGGGGAAGCAGACATGGGCATGAAGCCACCGGCCGAATCGCCGTCGGTCCAGCTCGTCAGCGTCATGCCGGCCGAGGCGCTGGCGGCGAATCTGGAGGCGAGGTTGCGAGCGACACTTGCAACTCTCGAACGATGCCAGGCCTCGCTCGCAAACGACGCCGAGCACGAGACGGCGGATTTGCTGTCGGTGGCGATCCTGCAGCTTCGCATGAAGCTCAAGGGCGTGACAGATTCCGAATTGAGGCTCCTGTGCGAAATGCAGGCGGCGGAAGAGAAGGCACGGACGGTGCGCACCCCCAAGATGCCGCGGGGGCGGCGTCGCCGCGGCCGGCCTTTCCTCAAGCTGGTGAAATAAGGGCGGCTACTTCTCGCCGTCCAGTCCGACCGTCACGGTGTAGACCACGCCGCGCGGCAGGAAATCGACTGTCGCCTCGCCGCCGAGCTGGTCGCGCGCGCTACGCTCGATCAGCCGCGAGCCGAAGCCACGCTGCACCGGGGCCGTGACCTGCGGGCCGCCGGCCTCGGTCCAGATCAGGCGCAACTTCCGCCTGGCGTCCTCCTCGACGATCTCCCAGTCCAGCGTTACCGTGCCGCTGTCGTTGGACAGCGCGCCGTATTTTGTGGCGTTGGTGGCGATCTCGTGCAGGATCATCGACAGCACCACGGCAAGCCGCGGCGCGAGCGGCACCTTCGGGCCGAACATCCGCACCCGGTCGGGGTTGTTGAGCAGGTACGGCTGCAGTACGCGGCCGATCACGTCCTGCAGGTCCGAACCCTGCCATTTCTCGGTGCTCAGCAAATTATGCGCCTCCGCGAGTGCGCGCAGCCGGCCCTCGAACTTCTCACGCTCCGACCGGCTAGCGCTGCGAAACGTCTGCGCCGCGATCGATTGCAGGATGGCGAGCGTGTTCTTGACGCGGTGATTGAGCTCCTCGACCAGCAGGTCCTGCAGCATCTCGCCGCGCGCGATCGTCGTCGCCATCCGCACGGCGAAGGCAAGCCCGACCAGCAACAGGATGCCGCCGATCGCGCTCGTGATCGCAAGGTTGCGCCACAAAGGCCTGACCACCGAGCTTTCGGGAATGCCGCCCGCTACCGTCCATCCGGTGAGCGCAGAGCGCGTGAAGCTCGTGATCAGCGGCACGCCTTCGAGCGTCACCGTGGTCAGCGTCGCCTCGCCGGTCCGGGACATTTCGGTGAACAGCGTCGGCGAGGCGCCCTTGCCGATCGTCTCCTGCGGGTTTGGCACCCGGGCAAAATTGGTGCCCTCGCCGTCGAAGATCGAGAGTGTCCAGTCGAGGTTTGGACGCTGCTTTTCAATGACGTGCTGGAATATTTCCAGCGGCGGGCTGAAGGAGATGACGTACTCCACGTCACCTTCCTTGATGACGGGCACCTCCACCGTGAGAACCAGCCTTTTCTTGACTGCATCAACGAACAGGTTGGAGTAGGCGGGTTCCCTGGTGGCGAAGACCTTTTCGACAATGTCGCGGTTGTTGCGCGGAGGCAGGCTCGCGACATCAGCGGTCGTCGAGGAGAACACCTGCCGTCCCTGACGGTCGGAGACCAGCACCACGCCGTCCCTGCCGTATTGCTCGAGAAGGCCGAGTGCGATCGGCCGAAATGTGTCGTAGTCGCCGGCGCGCAGCGAGGAGGTGAGCGCCAGCATCTGCAGGCCTCCGGTCATGCGCTGCACCTCGGCATCGAGCACAATACGGATCGAGCGCACGGTCTCCAGCACGCGCTGCGCCGCGTCATTGCGATCCTGCTTGTAGTTGTACAGGACGATGCCAGCCGCGAACACGATCAGCGGCAGTGTGGTTCCAGCCACCAGCAGGGCGAGACGCACTGGCAACGAAAGCTTCGGCACAACGATCCCGGGCGAGACGAACCCCCCCGGGGACATTAGGAGAAGGGCCGAATTTCCGCCAAGGAATTTCGCCACGGCCGGATTCTGCGTCGCAGCGCGGAACCCGACGTCCTTCAGAGATTGCTGTCCGTGATCGCCGCGTTGATCATGGTGCGCAGCTCGCGCCGGATCGGGTAGGCGGTCGACGGCATGACCTGGGTCATGAAGATCGTGATCAGCTCTTCGGCAGGATCGATCCAGAAGGCGGTTCCGGCCGCGCCGCCCCAGAAATATTCGCCGGGGCTGCCCGCAATCAGGGTCTGCGCCGGGTCCATGGTGATGGCGAAGCCCAGCCCGAAGCCGACCCCGTTGTTGGTCGCCTCGCTGAACATCGAGCGTGACAAGGCGGGAAGATCGCGCCCGCCGGGGAGATGGTTGGTCGTCATCAGCGCCAGCGTTTTCGGTCCGAGCAGGCGGACGCCGCCGAGCTCGCCGCGGTTGAGCAGGGCGCGGCAGAAGGTGAGGTAGTCGGCCGCCGTCGAGCACAATCCGCCGCCGCCGGAAAAGAAGCTGGGCGGCTTGAGGTAGGAACTCTTCGTCGGGTCGTCCTGCAAGGTGAGCATCGCCTTGCGCTCGGTGGCGTGGAACTTGATTTCGCCGGGCGGATCGGCGGAGTAGCACGCGGCGAAGCGATGCGCCTTCTCGGCAGGCACATGAAAGTCGGTGTCGTTCATGCCGAGGGGCTTGAAGATGCGCTCTTTCAGGAACTGTTCGAACGGCTGGCCGGAGATCTTGCCGATGAGATAGCCGATCACGTCGGTCGAGAGCGAGTAGTTCCAGGCTTCCCCGGGCGAGAACTCCAGCGGCATCTTCGCAAGGTCCGCGATCATCGAGTCCAGCGTGCCCGACGTCACGACCTCGCCGATCTTCCTTTCGCGATAGCCGGCATCGACATTGGATCGCTGCTGGAAGCCGTAGGTCAGGCCCGACGTGTGGCGTAGCAGATCGACGATCTGCATCGGCCGCGCCGGCGGCCTGGTCAGATAGGCCGGATTGCTGCCGGCGACGAATACGCCGAGATTGTTCCACTCCGGAATGTATTTGTGCACGGGCTCGTCGATCGCGACGCGGCCTTCCTCCACCAGCATCATGAAGGCAACCGAGGTGATCGGCTTGGTCATGGAATAGATGCGGAAGATGGTGTCGTCCTTGACGGGCACCTTGCGCTCGAGGTCGGCGTAGCCTTGCACGGAGGAGTGCACGACCTTGCCGCGGCGGTAGACCAGGAGCTGCGTCCCCGGGTAGCGGCCGGCATCGATATAGCGTTCCTTCAGATGCCGCTCGACGCGGGCGAACGCGGCGGTGGACATCCCGGCGGATTCGGGCGAGGCGGGGGTCGGGGCAAGCATGGAACGGATCTCCGGAACAAGCAGGGAGGCGGGTTTGATAGCCGAAAAGCGTGACCCGATCCAACCGCTTGTGCCTACGCAAGTCCGGTATGCGGGTGTAGGCTGAGGCCGTCGCGTCATCCCGCAGGACAGCCCAATGACCCAATTCAGTGAAACCGAACTGACCGAGGCCGTGATCCACAGCTTCGACGACACGCCGAACCCGCGCGCCAGATTCCTGCTGCAGGAGCTCGTGAAATCATTGCACGACTATGTCCGCAAGACCGACCTGACCTTCGAGGAGTGGGAGTTCGCAATCGACTTCCTGACCCGTACTGGGCAGAAGTGCACGGCGATCCGCCAGGAATTCATCCTGCTTTCCGACGTGCTCGGTGTTTCCATGCTGGTCGATGCGGTCAACCATCGCGACCGCGCAGGCGCCACCGAGACCACCGTGCTCGGACCCTTCTATGTCGGCGAGCACAAGGTCACGCCGCATGGTACCGACATCTCGGCCAACCTTCAGGGTGACCGGATGTTCGTGCAGAGCCGCGTCACCGATCTCAACGGCAAGCCGTTGCCGGGCGTGCCCGTCGACGTCTGGCACGCCGACGACGACGGTTTCTATGACTCGCAAAAGCCGACCTATGCGACGCAGGGACCCTCGTCGCGGGCGCGCTTTATCACCGACGCCGATGGCCGCTTCTTCTTCCGCTCCATCCTCCCATGCAGCTATCCGATTCCCGTGGACGGGCCCGTCGGCGAGATGATCCATTACACCAGGCGTCCGGCGATGCGGCCCGCGCATGTGCATTTCCTTGTCGCCGCGCCCGGCTATGAGCCGCTCGTCACCCACGTCTTCATCGGCGGCGATGCCAACATCGATCGCGACGTCGTGTTCGGCGTGAAGGATGAACTGATTGCCAACGTCGAAAAGCGCACCGATCCCACGATGCCCGACGGCAGGCCGGCGTCTGCGCCTTGGCATTTGATGACCTACGAATTCAGGATGAAGCCAGGCGGCGGAGCCGCGCCAAAGCCGCTCACGGCAAAGGCCACGGAAGACGCCTGAGAGTAACATTTCGGCATCTGCCCAATCCCTGTGCGGCGCACAAGGATTGGGCGAACGGCCCACAAGAATTGAGCGAATCGCAAATTTTCAAAGCGCGAAAACGCTAACGATGATTAATCGGCTGAAATCGTAAGTTCTTCTAATTCATAGACTTATTGCGCTGCGACACGCTTGGCACACCGCTTGAATAGTGGGTGCTGACGCCATTGACGCCGTCCCTCGAGACCAACCGATCCGGATTGTGACGCCACCATTCTGGGGCCTCGCCAGAGCGCGCCCTCATGCGCCCCGCAGCGTCATCGGAAGGCACTCGATGCACCGACGCAGCACACGACGCAACGACGCAAAGGACGATACGACCGATGACCAAGCGCACCAGCAAGACCTCAGGCCTCAGCCGCCGAGAGCTCCTCAAGGCCGCAAGCGGCACCGCAGCCCTGCTTGCTGCCGCCAAGATGAATTTTCCCGCCGGCGCGTTCGCGCAGGGCGCAGGGCCTGAAGTGAAGGGTGCCAAGCTCGGTTTCATCGCGCTGACCGATGCCTCTCCGCTCTTTGTTGCCAAGGAGAAGGGCATCTTCGCCAAATACGGCATGCCCGATGTCGAAGTGCAGAAGCAGGCCTCCTGGGGTACCACCCGCGACAACCTCGTGCTCGGCTCGGAAGGCAACGGCATCGACGGTGCGCACATCCTCACACCGATGCCGTACCTGATCTCGGCGGGGAAGGTGACGCAGAACAACCAGCCGACCCCGATGTACATCATGGCGCGGCTCAACCTGAACGGTCAGTGCATCTCCGTCGCCAAGGAATATGCCGGCATCAAGGTCGGCGTCGACACCTCCCCGTTCAAGGTCGTGCTGGAGAAGAAGAAGGCTTCCGGCAAAGCCGTGAAAGCCGCGATGACCTTCCCGGGCGGCACCCATGATCTCTGGATTCGCTACTGGCTCGCCGCCGGCGGCATCGACCCCGACAAGGACATCGAAACCATTGTTGTGCCTCCACCGCAGATGGTCGCCAACATGAAGGTCGGCACCATGGACTGCTTCTGCGTATGCGAGCCATGGAACCTGCAGCTCATCCATCAGGACATCGGCTACACCGCCATTACCACGGGCGAACTCTGGGAGAAGCATCCGGAGAAGTCGTTCGCAGTGCGTGCCGCCTGGGCTGACAAGTACCCAAAGGCAGCCAAGGCGCTGCTGATGGCCGTGATGGAAGCACAGCAGTGGTGTGAGAAGCCGGAGAACCGCGACGAAGTCGCCACCATTTGCGCCAAGCGGCAGTGGATCAATTGTCCGGTCGACGACGTGACCGACCGCGTCAAGGGCAAGTTCGATTACGGCATCCCCGGCAAGGTGGTCGAGAACAGTCCGCATATCATGCGGTTCTGGGCCGATCACGCCTCCTATCCGTTCCAGAGCCATGACCTCTGGTTCCTCACCGAGGACATTCGTTGGGGCAAGTTCGAGCCGGGCTTCGACACCAAGGGGCTGATCGGCAAGGTCAACCGTGAGGATCTCTGGAAGGAAGCCGCCAAGGAGCTTGGCGTCGCTGCTGCCGATATCCCGACGTCGACCTCGCGCGGCAAGGAGACTTTCTTCGACGGCAAGGTGTTCGATCCCGAAAATCCCGCCGCCTACCTGAAGTCGCTGTCCATCAAGCGCGTCGAGGTTTGATCGCACCGGGCCGCGCCAGCCGCGTGGCCCAGCCATTCGTTCACGGAGATGATTTCCAATATGTCGATGCCTGCCATGAAATCCGAAGCCGCCGTGGCCGCGCCGGCTGCTTCTGTCCCGGCCGAAATCGTGACGATGACGCCCAAGCGGGCACCGGTTGCGGAAAAGTATGTCAAGATAGCGAAGGATATCGCGGTGCGCGTGATCCCGCCGCTGGTGGTGCTCGCGCTATTCCTCTTGTTCTGGGAGCTCGCCTGCCGCCGTGCCGGCTCGGCGTTGCCGCCGCCCTCGCGCGTGTTCAAGGAGACCAGGGAGCTGATCTTCGATCCGTTCTTTGACCGCGGCGGCATCGACAAGGGCCTGTTCTGGCATCTGTCGGCCTCGCTGCAGCGCGTGGCGTTCGGCTATTCGCTTGCCGCCATCGCCGGCGTCGCGCTCGGCACGCTGGTCGGACAATCGGTCTGGGCAATGCGTGGGCTCGATCCGCTGTTCCAGGTGTTGCGTACCATTCCGCCGCTGGCCTGGCTGCCGCTGTCGCTGGCTGCCTTCCGCGACGGCCAGCCGTCGGCGATCTTCGTGATCTTCATCACCTCGATCTGGCCGATCATCATCAACACCGCGGTCGGCATCCGCAACATCCCGCAGGATTACCGCAACGTCGCCGCCGTCGTGCAACTCAATCCGCTGGAGTTCTTCACCAAGATCATGATCCCGGCGGCGGCGCCCTACATCTTCACGGGCCTGCGCATCGGCATCGGCCTGTCGTGGCTCGCGATCGTCGCCGCCGAAATGCTGATCGGCGGCGTCGGCATCGGCTTCTTCATCTGGGATGCGTGGAATTCCTCGCACATCAGCGAAATCATCCTGGCGCTGTTCTATGTCGGCATCATCGGCTTCCTGCTCGACCGCATGATCGCGATCCTGGGCAAGTTCGTGACCCGCGGCACGGCGGCGAATTGAGGGGAAATGTTCATGCAGCCCTATCTCAAGCTCGACCACATCGACAAGACTTTCACCCGCGGCAGCGCAACCACGGAGGTGCTGAAAGGCATCAACCTGACGATCGAGAAGGGACAATACGTCTCGATCATCGGCCATTCCGGCTGCGGCAAGTCCACGCTGCTCAATATCGTCGCCGGCCTCACCGACGCGACGCAGGGCGGCGTGCTGCTGGAGAACCGCGAGGTCAACTCGCCCGGTCCCGACCGCGCGGTGGTGTTCCAGAACCACAGCCTGCTGCCTTGGCTCACCGTTTACGAAAACGTCAAACTCGGCGTCGACAAGGTGTTTGCCTCGACCAAGACCCGCGCCGAGCGCGACGCCTGGGTGATGCACAACCTCAACCTCGTGCAGATGGCTCACGCCAGGGACAAGCGCCCGGCGGAAATCTCCGGCGGCATGAAACAGCGCGTCGGCATTGCCCGGGCGCTCGCCATGGAGCCGAAGGTGCTGCTGCTGGATGAGCCCTTTGGCGCGCTCGATGCGCTGACCCGCGCGCACCTGCAGGATTCGGTGATGGCGCTGCACCAGAAGCTTGGCAACACCATCCTGATGATCACGCACGACGTCGACGAGGCTGTACTGCTGTCGGACCGCATCGTGATGATGACCAACGGCCCGGGCGCGCGGATCGGCGAGGTGCTGGAGGTGCCGCTGGCCCGCCCGCGCAAGCGGCTCGAGCTCGCCACCAACGCGGTTTACCTGAAGTGCCGCCAGCGCGTGCTCGAATTCCTCTATGAGCGGCATCGCTTCATCGAGGCGGCGTAGTTCGCGGTTGCCAGCGGCGAATCCCGAGCAGTGCGCTTTAGCGTGCATTTCGAAGGATAAAGGCCCCAGTCGGCCTCATGGTTCTCCCGGCGATGCGAAGCATCGTCCGGAGACGGCGCTGCGCGCCGCCTCACCATGAGGGAGGCGGAATCGACGCCGCCATCCCTGTCCTCTATGGTGCCCCCTTTGCAGCGGGTTACCTGGACAAGCGATGCGACAACAACCCTTCGGCAAAGGCGGCCCTCAGGTTTCCGTGATCGGGCAGGGCACCTGGTATCTCGACCACGGCGACCGCAAGCGCGCGATTGCGGCGCTTCAGCGCGGCATCGAAGAGGGCATGACCCATATCGACACCGCCGAGATGTATGGCGACGCCGAGCTCGTCATCGCCGATGCCATCGCGGGCAAGCGTGACGGCCTGTTCCTGGTGTCAAAGGTGCTGCCGAGCAATGCCTCGCGCCGCGGCACCATCACTGCCTGCGAGCGCTCGCTCAAGCGGCTGAAGACGGATCATCTCGATTGCCATCTGCTGCATTGGCGCGGTTCTTATCCGCTGGAAGATACCATCGCCGCTTTCGAGGAATTGATCGTGGCCGGAAAGATCCGTTCGTGGGGCGTCAGCAATTTCGACACCGACGATCTCGACGAACTGCTTTCGATTTCCGGCAAGGGAAAAATCGCCTGCAACCAGGTGCTCTATCACTTGCATGAGCGCGCAATCGAACACGCTGTGATTCCCTGGTGCGAGAAGCAGGGCGTCGCGGTCGTCGCCTATTCGCCGTTTGGTCACGACGATTTCCCGTCTCCGCGGAGCAAGGGCCGGGAGGTGCTCGCGGCGATTGCAGACAGCCACAAGGCGATGCCTCGGCAGGTTGCGCTCTCTTTCCTTGCGCGCGCACCGGGCGTGTTTCCGATACCCAAGGCCTCGTCCGCAGAGCACGCCGCGGAGAACGCCGCGGCCGCAGACTTGACGCTGAGCGCCAGCGAGATTTCGGCCATCGACAAGGCGTTCCCGCGTGGGCCGAAGCCGCGCGGTTTGCCGATGCTGTGAGCATGATCGCAATCGTTGCGGCGTCATATTCTTAACAAACTATTGCAGGATCAGGCCGTCGCGCGCCGTCAGCGCATATCGGCATCCCGCTATCGTGCCTTGTGGATGAGCGCCGATTGGCGTTTTCTGATGTTATTAGATTCGATTTTCCACCTCTTGAGCCCGCCGTGAACCCGCCCCCTGCCGCAGCCGCGAGGCTGGACAGTGCATCCGTTGTTTTGCCCGAACGCAAGCCTGCCGCGCCCAAGGCGCCGTCGCGCGCCGACCTGCCGTTCAAGGGCATCGGCCTGATCCTCGCCTCGACCGTGTTCCTCGGGTTGTCTGACGTCACCTCGAAATATCTCTCCTCATCGCTGCCTTCGATCGAGATCACCTGGATACGATTTGTCGTGTTCGCGCTGATCATGATGCCGGCGATGATTCCGGGCTCCCCGCTTTACGCGCTGAAGACGGACCGGCGCAAACTGCAGTTCGTGCGCGGCGCCGCCGTGCTCGGCTCGTCGCTGTTCTTCATTACAGGGCTGAGTTTCCTGCCGATCGCGGAAGCCTCCGCCACGGGCTTCGTTGCACCGATATTCGTCACGGCGCTGTCGATCGTCTTCCTCAACGAGGTCGTCGGCCTGCGCCGCTGGATAGCGACGGGCGTCGGGCTTCTCGGCGTCCTCATCATCCTGCGGCCCGGTACAGCGGCGTTCCACGTCGCCGCCTTCTTCCCGCTGGTTTCCGCGCTGTGCTGGGCGTTTACGCTGATCATGACGCGCATGTTGAGCGGCACCGAGCGCGCCATCACCACCATGACCTATTCGTCGATCGCCGGCGTCCTGATCATGTCCGCGCTGGTGCCGTTCGTCTGGGTCACGCCGACCTGGCAAGCGATTGCGCTGGGCGTGTTCGTCGGTGTCGCCTCGACCGCGGGGCAGTGGATCGTCGTGCTGGCGTTCCGCTATGCCGACGCCTCCGTGCTCGCACCGTTCTCCTACACGCAGCTGGTCTGGGTCAGCGTGCTCGGCTTCTTCGTGTTCGGGGAGATCCCCGGCGTCTGGACCGTGGTCGGCGCCGGTTTCATCGTGGCGAGTGGCCTCTATACCGCCCATCGCGAGAGGGTGCGGCATTCACAACTATTGGTTCAGGCTGAACGATCGCCCAACGCCTAATCGTTTCGTATCATTTTGGCCACAACCGGCCCAAAATTCCGCTAAATAACTGCGAGAACAACGGAGGTCACCGCCGATCGGGCTTGCCTGTGGTGACTTCTTTGCCCTGATTTGCCAAAATTCCGGCCAAAGGAACGACGCTCGCGAAGGGGCGCGAAATACAGGGGCTGGGTGGTGTCGAACTGGGGCCGAACGGCATTATTGGCCGTAGTTCCGGCTATGTTTGTAACGGGCGCGAGCGTGGGCTCTGCCCTTGCTCAGCAATATTTCAATGGATCGCAGACGACGCCGAACGGCGCCATCAATGGCGGCGGCGGCGTCTGGAATAGCACCAGCACCAATTGGACCGACGATCCCGGGACTACATCGAGCGCTTACGATCCGTCGGTGCTGACGACGACGATCTTCGGCGCCTCCGGGACCTCGACGCCGGCGAGCGGCGGCACCGTCACGGTCGCGCCGCCGGGCATGCAGATGACCGGCAGCGTCATATTCAGTTTCACCGGCGACAATTCGATCTACACCATTGAAGGCGGGCAGCTTCGCGTTGCTACGGGCGGCACCACGTTCACCGTTTTGCCTGTCCCGGGCGGCACCGATCCGTCGGCGGTGATCGCCTCCAGCATCACCGGCACGGACGGCGTCTCCGTGACTGGTCCGGGCACGCTGGCGCTCACCGGCGCCAGCACCTATAGCGGTGGCACCAGCATCTGCTCCTGCTCCATACTGCAGCTTGGCGATGCCACGCATATCGCGCGCATCGTCGGCGCCGTCATCAACGAAGGCGTCCTCGACGTTGTCAACGCCAACACCTCTGGCATCACCTCGATCCTGAACGACGGCACCTTCAATCCGTTCGCCGCGACGAACTTCCTGAACAACACCTCCGCCAGCAACATCCAGATCACAAATTTCAACGGCGGCATCACCTACTTCGGCGGGGGCGGTGGCGGCGTGCACGCCGCCACTGCGGGCAACGCCACCATCCTCAATGATGGCGGCGCCACCTTCTTCTTGTCACAGACCAATGCGGGTACGGCGAACATTACCAACACGGCTGGCGGGTTTACCGGTTTTGCCGAACAGTCCTCTGCCGGTTCGGCGACCATCGTGAATGAGAATTTCGGCGCCACCGATTTCGGCCAGCCCTTCAGCTCGGACGCGCCGACCGCCGGCAACGCGACGATCATCAACAATGCTTCCGGCATTACCGACTTCAACGCATTTTCGACCGCCGGCAACGCTACCATCGTCACCAACAATGGCGGCGAGACCTACTTCTTCGACAACTCCACCGGCGGCAATGCCCGGTTCATCACCAACGCCGGCGGCATGGTCGACTTTGGCGGTAGCATCGGTCCCAACAGCGACGGACGTATCACCGCCGGTTCGATCGAAGGCGCGGGAAATTACTATATCGGTAGCGGCAACACGCTGGTCGTCGGCGGCAACAACCGCTCGAGCGAAGTCAGCGGCGCGATCGGCGACTTCAATCCGTGCGGTTGCAGCCCCGTGGGCATCGGCTCGCTGGAGAAGGTTGGCTCCGGCACGCTGATCCTCTCCGGCACCAACACCTATACCGGTACCACGACGGTCAACGGCGGCGTGCTGAAGGTCGATGGCTTCAATGATCTCTCCAGCCTGACCACCGTGAATGCCGGCGGTGCGCTTACCGGCATCGGCATCGTCGGCAATGCCCTGATCGCCGGCGGCATTTACGCTCCCGGCAACGGCGCGGCCGGTTCGTCCCAGATCGTGAACGGCAATCTCGCCTTCCAGTCGGGCGCACTCTATCTGGTTGCGCTCAACTCGGTCGCTTCGAGCCTCGCCTTCGTGGCCGGCAATGCCGCGCTGGATGGCACCGTCGTCGCCTCTTTCGTGCCCGGCAGCACCGTGCTGCCGCAATACACGATCATGCAGGCTGGCAGCCACAGCGGCAACTTCATCGGAGTCTCGGCGCCCGGCGGTCTCGTCGGCACCATCAGCTTTGATCCCAACAATGTCTATCTCCACTTCGCGCTCGACTGGTCGGCGAAGTACAATCTCAATATCAACCAGCGCAACGTCGCCAATGCGCTGCAGAATTTCTACAACACTACGGGCAGCATTCCCGGCGCGTTCGCAGGGCTTTCGCCTGCCGGCCTGACGCAGGTGTCAGGTGAGCTCGCCGCCGGCACCCAGCAGGCGACGTTCGATTCGATGAATCTGTTCGTCGGACTGCTCACCGATCCCTTCATCGCCGGCCGCAACGGCGGCGTGGGCGGTGGTGCCGGTGCGACGCCGTTTGCCGACGAGCAGGCGCTCGCCTATGCCGGCAGGAAGTCCGGTGCGGCCCGCGACGCCGTTGCGAAATTTCCGACCAAGGCCGATCTTGCCCGCAACGATCTGCTCGACAACCGCTGGAGTGTGTGGGGCGCAGCCTTCGGCGGCGGCAACGATACCGACGGCAATACCGCGGTCGGCTCGAACGCCGCGACCGCGCGCGCCTTCGGCTTTGCGGCGGGCGCCGACTTCCGCATTTCCCGCGACACGCTCGCCGGCTTTGCCTTCGCGGGTGGCGGCACCAATTTCAGCGTCATCGGCACCGGCTCCGGCCGTTCCGATATGTTCCAGGCCGGTGCCTTTGTCCGGCGCAATGCGGGGCCGGCCTACGTCACCGCCGCCGCAGCCTGGAGCTGGCAGGACGTCACGACCGACCGCACGGTGACCGCCGCCGGCTTCGAGCGGCTGCACGCGCAGTTCAATGCCAATGCGATCACCGGCCGCATCGAGGGCGGCTACCGCTATGTCACACCATGGATGGGCGTGACGCCTTACGCCGCCGGCCAGGTCACGAGCTACTTCCTGCCGGCCTATGCTGAGCAGGTGCTGGCGGGCCCCGGCAATTTCGCACTCAATTATGCGGCCAAGGACGTCACCTCCGCGCGCACCGAGCTCGGCGTGCGACTGGACAAGTCCTATGCGATGCAGACCGCGATCCTGACGCTGCGCGGACGCCTGGCCTGGGCGCATGATTTCTATACCGACCGCAGCATCACGCCGGTGTTCCAGACATTGCCGGGCACATCGTTCATCGTCTACGGCGCGGCGCAGCCGCAAGACTCGGCGCTGACGACCGTATCCGCCGAGATGAAGTGGCTGAACGGCTGGTCGGCCGGCGCCACCTTCGAAGGCCAGTTCTCCGACATCAACCTCACCTACGCCGGCAAGGGCGTGCTGCGCTATTCGTGGTAAGCGCATCGCCGCAAGATCGCGGTCCGCTTTGTTGCTTTCCTTCGCCGCCCGGCTGTGACAAACCAGCGGATGAAAGCGTCAGGGAAGATCAGCGATGCGCGCCGCCATTTTCCGCAACGGCCAGATCGTGGCCGGCAGCTGGCCGGAGCCAAAGCCCGGCGCCGGGCAGGTGCTGGTCAAGACGCTCGCCTGCGGCATCTGCGGATCCGACCTGCACACGCGCCAACACGCCCACCGCATGGTGGAGATGGCCAAACATTTCCCCCACCGCAAGCCGATGGACCTCACGCGCGACGTCGTGTTCGGCCATGAATTCTGCTGCGAGGTGCTGGACCATGGTCCCGGCACCGAGCGCAAGCTCAAGCCCGGCACCAAAGTGTGCTCGCTGCCGGCATTGCTGACGCCGGCCGGCGTCGAGGGCATCGGCTACTCCAACGACAATGTCGGCGGCTATGCCGAGCGCATGCTGCTCAGCGAGCCCTTGCTGCTGGAAGTGCCGAACGGCCTGCCCGCGGAGCATGCCGCGCTGACCGAGCCGCTCGCCGTCGGCATT
>DASWVJ010000053.1:0-10924 GCA_036406295.1 Bradyrhizobium sp. | reverse complement strand
GGCGCGCACCGGCGGCTCGATCCTCGGCGACAAGACGCGGATGGCGCATCTGGCGGCCTCCGATCATGCCTTCATCCGTCCCTCGCCTTCCTCGGGCACACTCGGCGGCGTCGCGGCCAAGACGCGCGAGGCGATGCTGCTATGCGAGGCCGCCGGCTTCGATGTCGTGCTGGTCGAAACCGTCGGCATCGGCCAGTCCGAGACGGCGGTCTACGACATGACCGATTTCTTCCTGGCGCTGATGCTGCCCGGCGCCGGCGACGAGTTGCAGGGCATCAAGAAGGGCCTTGTCGAGCTGGCCGACATGATCGCGATCAACAAGGCCGACGGCGACAACGTCAAGCGCGCCAACACGGCGGCGGCCGAATATCGCAGCGCGCTGCATATTCTCCATCCTCGCTCGGAATACTGGCAGCCTCCGGTCGTCACCTATTCGGCGCTGACCGGCAAAGGCATCGCCGAGCTCTGGCAAAAGGTGCTCGACCATCGTGCGGCAATGAACGCCTGCGGCGAGTTCGCCGCGCGCCGGCGCGAGCAGCAGGTCAAATGGATGTGGTCGATGCTGGAGAGCCGCATGATGGCGCGGCTGCGCTCGGATGCGGCGATTCGGGCCAAGGTGAAGAGGACCGAGGCCGAGGTCGCCGACGGCAAGATGACGCCGGCGGTCGCCGCCGAACAGATCGCGGAGTGGCTCAAGTGAGCAGGCTGCGCGTGCTCATCACCGGCTTCGGCCCGTTTCCCGGCGCGCCGTACAACCCGACACAGCCGCTGGTGGCGCGCCTGCTGCGGCTGCGCCGCCCGGCGCTCTCCGATGTCGAGCTTGCGAGCCACATCTTTCCCGTGACGTACCACGCTGTTGATCGCGAACTGCCGAAGCTGCTGGCGAAGCACCGCCCGCAGGCGCTGTTGATGTTCGGCCTCGCCTCGCGCACCACGTATGTTCGCGTGGAGACCCGCGCGCGCAACGCCGTCACGATGCTGTGGCCCGACGCCGCGCAGACGCGCGTGCGCAAGGGATCGATCGGACTTGGGCCTGATGCGATGATATTCGGCCCGCATACCGCAAAACTGCTCCGCGCCGCGCACGCGACCGGCATCGACGCGCGGCCCTCGCGCGATGCCGGCGCCTACCTCTGCAATTACCTGAGCTGGCGCGCCATCGAAGCCGCCGGCACCGACGATCATCTGCTGCTTGCCGCCTTCATCCACATCCCCCTGCTGGCGCGCGGCAACACGTCCTTGCGCAAGGGCGTCAGCCGCATCACGCTCGAAGAGCTGGTCGATGCCGGCGAGGCCATGCTGATGGAGATGGTGAAGCAGGCACGGCAGGCTGCCGTAGGCTGTAGGGTGGATTAGCGAAAGCGTAATCCGCCATCCTTGTGGCGGCGGCGCATTACGCTTTCGCTAATGCGCCCTATGCGGGAATCGTCGCCAGACATTAACCCTACCCCCAAACATCCCGCTGTTTCCGCCGCGCGTTCACCATGCCGCGCCGCATTTCTGCGCTAGTTGGGATCATGGATGTCAATCGCCGCCATCTCATGGGTGTCTCCGCCGCCGGAATTGCCGGCGCGCTGGCGATGGCGCCTGAACCGCTGCGCGCGGCGCCGCTCACCTCTGCTCTCGGTCGCGACGCCACGCAGTACGGCGTCAAGCCCGGCAGTCCTGATGACCAGACCCGCGCGCTGCAACGCGCCATCGACGAGGCCGCGCGCGCGCAAATGCCGCTGGCGCTGCCGCCTGGCGTCTATCGCACCGGCATGCTGCGACTTCAAAACGGCTCGCAGCTCGTCGGCGTGCGCGGTGCGACAAAGCTCGTCTTCAGCGGCGGTGCCTCGATGTTGCTGGGCGAAGGCGCCGGACGCGTCGGGCTCACCGCGCTCACGCTCGACGGCGGCGGCATTCCCCTGCCGCAGCGGCGCGGCCTGGTCCACTGCCTCGGCGGCCGCGACATCCGCATCACCGATTGCGATATCGCTTCAAGCGGCGGCAACGGCATCTGGTTCGAGCAGGTTTCCGGCGACATCTCGGGCAATAGCTTCACCAACATCGCCACCACGGCCGTGGTCTCCTTCGACGCGCTCGGCCTGATCGTGGCGCGCAACACCATTGTCGGCACCAACGACAACGGCATCGAGATCCTGCGCACCGCTGTTGGCGACGACGGCACGCTCGTGCTCGACAACCGCATCGAGGACATCAAGGCCGGCCCCGGCGGCTCCGGCCAGTACGGCAACGCCATCAACGCCTTCCGCGCCGGCAATGTCATCGTGCGGGGCAATCGCATCAGGAATTGCGACTATTCCGCCGTGCGCGGTAATTCCGCCTCCAACATCCAGATATCAGGCAACAGCGTCAGCAATGTCCGCGAGGTCGCGCTCTATTCGGAATTTGCCTTCGAGGGCGCCGTCATTGCCAACAACACGGTGGATGGCGCAGCCCTTGGCGTCTCCGTCTGCAATTTCAACGAGGGCGGCCGCATCGCGGTGGTCCAGGGCAACATCATCCGCAACCTCGTGCCGAAGCGCCCGATCGGCACCGCGCCCGACGACGATGCCGGCATCGGCATCTATGTCGAGGCCGATACCTCCGTGACCGGCAACGTGATCGAGAACGCGCCTGCCTTCGGCATCATCGCCGGCTGGGGCAAATATCTGCGCGATGTCGCGATCACGGGCAACGTCATCCGCAACAGCTTTGTCGGCATCGGCGTGTCCGTCGTGCCGGGCGCCGGCACGGCGCTGGTCCACAGCAACATGATTGCGGAAGCGCCACGCGGCGCGGTGGTCGGCCTCGACCACGCCCGTCCGATCACGACCGATCTCACCGGCGACGGCGCGCAGCGTTATGCGCAGGTGGCCGTCGGTTCGAACACGGTACGGCGCTAGCCGTTGCCCGACTGCCGGAACGCGTTGCGCAGCGACGGATAGCGGTCGGCCATGGCGACGATGTCGAGCGTAAGCGCCATGGTCTTGTCGAGCGCACTCTCCTCAGGCGTCCCCACCGGGTCGGGCGCCAGCACCGCCGCGGGCTGGGCTTCAGCCATGGCCGGCACCACGCTCACCGGCGGCATCTCCGGAAGCGCAGCCAATTGCGGCGCGATGGCGGGCGCAGGCTCAAGCGGCACTTCGCGCTTTGCCGGTGGAACAGAGCTGCGCCGGCCGATCCAGGACAGATCCACCGGTCGATTGTTCGGCGCGGCTTCAGCGTTCAGCATGCCGCGCCAGGTTTCGACCGCGCGCTTGGCTTCCCGGATGTTCTCGAGAAATTCACGCTCGCTGTGATAGCGGCGCCAGCGGCCGGTCTTGAACAGCTCGGTGAGATAGTCCAGCCGTTGCTCGGCAAGTCCGCACCACCGCGCAACGATGTCGCGTCCCCGCGCGACGTCGGTTCGATCTGTCATCAAAATGCCCGTAAGAAGGAAAACGGACGCGAGACGCAACGAACCGAATCAGTCTGGATGTGACACGGATATTCTGTGGAAAACTTTCCCGTTGTCCAGCAAGCGATATTTGCCGGCGCATCGTGCGGCCGGAAATCCCTTTGAATGCTGACTTTCCTGCAACACTCCCCAGTCAAGCGCTACGGGCGTATGGCGGTGTTGCAGCAAATCAGTGCCGGGTTATCCGCGCGAAGATCGGCAGCGATGGCCGAAAATAAAAGACCCGTCCGGGGGGACAACCGGACGGGTCAAAGCCATATGGGCGCTTGGGGTGGATGGGCGCTCGCGCCGAATATAGCCAATGGGGAGGGATTACCGCTCCCACGCCAAATTAGTCGCGCGGCCCCGCCGGACGTTCAAAGTCCGGAACGATTTTTTTAGCTCTCTTCCGAGGGCATTTTGGCCGAAAACTACTGCGCAGCCGGCCGATTTGGCTCGTTGGTGGCCGATTTGTCGGATGCCATTGCCGCCGAGGGTACTTTCAGCTCCCGGCTCACGGAAACGTCATTGTCGGCCTCGCCGGGCTTCCGCGGGGCAGTGGCAACGGGTACCGCTGGCGTCGCGGTTGCAGCCGTGGCCGCGGCAAACGCATCCGCCTGCCCGTAGCCGAACAGTTCATCCTTGCCGGGGGCGCCGAGGTCGCGGGCCGTCGAGGTGAGTATTGCACGCACCTCGTTCGGCTTCAGCGCGGGATTGCGCTCGAGCAGCAGCGCCGCAATGCCGGAGACATAGGCCGCCGAGAACGAGGTGCCCGAGCTCATCTGGTATTTCTGATCCGGCGCCGGCAGGAAGATGTCCATGCCGGGCGCGGCGAGCGCGATATGAACGCCGCGGTTCGACGCGGCGAACAGCCGGTCCTGCGAGTCGGTTCCGCTGACCGCAATCACGTTCGGATTGGCGGCGGGAAACAGCGGCGGCGATTTCGGTCCGGCATTGCCGGCGGCCGCCACCAGCACCACGTCGCGCGCGGCCGTCGCGGCGATGCCGCGCTCGATCAGCATATCCTTCGGCCCGGCAAAGCTCATATTGATGATCTGCGCGCCGTGCAGCACCGCATAGTTCAGGCTCTTGATGATGACGTAGGACGAGCTTTCGGCGCCGCCCTGCACGCTCGTGAAAGCGCGGATCGCGATGATGCGCGCGTCCGGCGCGCTGCCCATCAACCGGCCGTGCGCAGCGATGGCGCCCGCGATGCCGGTGCCGTGGACGTGAGGGCCTTCCTTGCTGCCCAGCGCGTCGAAATTGTCCGTGATCGTATTGGCAAGCTCGGGATGGCTGGCGTCGATGCCGGAGTCGATCACGGCGATCGTCACGTTCATGCCATGCGCCAGCTTGTGCGCCTGCGGCAGCTTGAGTTTCGACACCGCATATTGCGCGGGATCGCCCTCGGTAAGCGGCTTATCGTCCTGCAAACGATAGCGCCAGTTCAGCTGCACCGTGCGAACGCTGCCGTCGGCTGCAAAGTCGCGGCGCGCTGCGTCGAGCGGACGGCCGTTCGTGATGCGGAACAGGCCGATGGTGGCGCCGATCAGCGGGAGATTTTGCAACTCGATCAGCACCATGCCGTGGCGCTGCGCCAGGGCGCGAACCTGCTCCTGCGACATCGAGCCGTCGATCTCGGCCACCAGTTCGTTGGGGAAGCTGAGCGAGGCGGTTGCGGTCGAAGGCGAGTTTGGCCCCCTGCCCTTGCCTTTGCTCTTCGCCGATTTGCCGCCGGTGCTGCCGCCGTCACCCGAAGCGGCAGGCTTGCCCTGGCATTCGCCGCTGGCATCGCGATTGGCGGCCTCGCATGCCGGAGAAAGGTTCGGCGAATACCGCGCATGGGGCATCGTCGAGTTCGGATTGACGCGCGCCATGTTGGGACGAGTCGCAATATTGGCATCGACCCGCGGCGTGACGACAGTCGGATTGATGGTCGGGATGCGCGGCTGGATATTGAGGTTCGGCGTGCGCATGATCGCCTGCGCGGACGCCTGCGGCATGTCGAGCCAGGCCAGCGACACCGCGACCAGCGCGATCGCCGCGCAACCCGCCCTCATCCGTCCCTTGATCCCTTCAGCAAACATGAGACCTCGGCATTGCAGGGCCGGCCGCCGCGACCAACAGACTTACGGCGCGGACTCGGCGAGGCTGACGATCTTCTCGCCGCGCAGCTTGCTCATCAGGCCGTTGACCTCGTCCTTGCTCATCGACCTGCTGCCGAACTGCAGGCGGAACAGCCCGTTGGCGCCGCCAACGACGGTGGCCTGGTAATTGTCGAGCAGCGCGTTGATATCGGACATCTTCGCGTCGGGCGCAAAGCGCACCAGCGCACGCGGCGGCGTGCCGCCTACGGCAAGGTCGCGCGTCATCCTTGCCGCGGGCCTCTCGTTCACGCTGAGCGAAGCGGTCTGGTAGGTCTGCTGGCCGCCCAGCAGCACGGCGCCGATCACGCCCGCCTGCAGCAGCAGCGCGAACACCGCCGCTGTGGCCGACCAGGCCAGCGTGCGCGGCGACAGGCTCGCAAAGAACTGCGCGATGCCGGTGGAGATGCGGGAAATCAACGACGGCTTGCGCACGGGCTCTCCATCGATCGCCGCAAACAGCTTCTGCATGGCGCGCACGGAGGGAGCGCCCAGGCTCTCGTTGAGGTGAATGGTTTCCGCATATTCGTCGCGGATCACGGCATACTGCCTGGCAAGCCCGGGATCGCGAGCGAGCGCTTCCTCGACACGGCGCGCATCACGCGCATTCAACGTGCCTGCGGCATGCCACGGCAGCAACATCTCGATCTCGCCCGGCTCATCCAGCATTTTCTTGCTCATTGCCATCATGGCCAGCCTCGTTCGATTCCGGCTGCTTTCAGCAACTCGGCCAGTTTCTTGCGCGCATAGAACAGGCGCGTCTTCACGGTGTTCTCCGGAATGCCGACGATCTGCGCCACTTCTTCCACGGACTTCTCGTGGTAGTAGACGAGATCGACGATCTCCCGGTGCTCCGCGGAAAGTCCCGTCAGGCATTTCCGCAACGCTTCACCCGTATCCTTCTTCTGGACCGACACTTCGGGATCGTCAGAACTATCCTCGATCGCGTTGGCCGCCTCGTCGTCCAGTTCGGCGTCCTTCCTGCGCCGGATCGCAGAGAGGGCCTTGAACCGGGTAATCGCCAAAAGCCAGGTTGATACAGCGGATCGACCTTCGAACTTTCCGGCCTGACGCCACACATCGAGAAAAACCTCGCTGATGAGGTCTTCCGCAATCTGCTCGTTCCGAACGAGCCGAAGCCCGAAACGAAACACCCTGACATGGTGCCGTCCGTACAGCACCTGCATGGCGAGCCGGTCGCCTTGAGCGATCCGGGCGATGAGGACTTCGTCCGTAGCCGCCTGTGTCGCGCTCAATTGCCGTCTCGCAGGTTTGGTCGAGCGGAAATGGGGTGTGGTTCGAAGAAAGAGGTAAGATTCTTCAAGATATCGCAACTCCGAAAATGCATATGTGACGTACGCCACAAAAGGCGAACAAATCCTCGCCCCCGCGCTGGCCGTACCTCGCATACTAAAATAGGTATCATATTACTCTAACACATGGCCCACGCACCGGGACAACCATACCAAGCCTTCGCATCCAAGGCAGCAGTTGCACACCCGTTGGTGTCGCCGTTCCGGTAGTTCGCTCTGCGGCTGCGGCTGCGGCCGATCTCCGTTGAAAAACAACGGCAATAGCCGGTCTTTGACGAAGCGGGAGCCACTCGAAGATACCAAACCTAAAGGCTTTCCCACGTAGATTTTTGCGCAGGCTCCAGCCAATTGCGAGACCATGGGCACTGCTGCGCAATCCTTCCTGAACCCGATTTCCGCCGACGGCGCGGTCGCGCCTTCCCATCTTTCGGCGGAGGCGCTGGCGCGCCGGGCGAAACAGCGCCGCCAGATCCAGGGCATGATCGGCGTCAGCTACGTCATCGATAGCGTCGTTCTGCTGATCTATGCCTATGCCGGCACCACGAAGGTCTGGGTTGGGCCGGCCTATGCGCTGAGCGGCCTCACGCTGATGACAGTGACCATCCTGCTGTCGGAGACCGGGTTCAACGAGCGCTTCAGGGACCACTACCTCGTCGCGCCGTGTTCGGCCGCCAACATCGTGATCCTGCTGGCCTTCACCTACATCGCGCCGGAAGTCGGCGTGATGTTTCTGTGCTCGCTGTTCACCGTCTTCAGCTTCGCTTCGCTGCGCTCGACGCCGGGTCAGACCGCGCTCCTCTGGACCGCGATGGCGCTGGGCCTGGCATGCCTGTACCTTCTGACCGACAAGCCGATCGCGATGCCGCATGGCGGCCATATCGAGCGCTTCGCCACCATGACGGCGTTCATCCTCACCATCGGCCGCTCCATGTTCCTCGGCAGCTTCTCCAGCGCATTGAAACATTCGCTGTACCAGAGAGGGCTGAAGCTGAAGGAGGCCTATAACCGCATCGAGGAGCTCGCCGAGCTCGACGAGCTGACCGGCGCGTTCAACCGCCGCTGCATCATGCGCATGCTCGACGAGGAAATCGCGCGCGCATCGCGCAGCGGCTCGCCCTGCTCCATCGCGCTGATCGATCTCGATCATTTCAAGCGCGTCAACGACACCTATGGTCACCCCACCGGCGACGAGGTGCTGCGCACCTTCGCCATCACCATGTTCGCCAATATCCGCAGCGTCGATCGCTTCGGCCGCTACGGCGGCGAGGAATTCCTGCTGCTGCTGCCGGACATGCCGAATGACGGCGCGGCGCGCGCGCTGGACCGGCTGCGCGCCATCGTCGCCGATCTCGACTGGAGCGCATTTTCGCCGGGCATGAAGGTGACGCTCTCCGCAGGCGTCGCTGCGCTGGAGCCGAACGAGACCACCGACAGTTTCCTCGCGCGCGCCGATAGCGCGCTCTACGCCGCCAAGGCGAAGGGACGCAACCGCATAGCTTCCGCCTGAAAAGATTTCGCTACCGGACGCGGAGAATCCGCCGCCGGCCAACGCTCCAGGATAGGGTCATGAGTTCGAAGTCCAAAGCCCCCGAGAACCTGCTCGACGAACTGCAGGCCGCGCTTGCCCACGGCACCGTCGCCCGCCGTGTCGAGGCGCTGCGGCGGGTGACCGATCTCTTTCTCAGCAATGCGGTGGATTATTCGGACGAGCAGATCGGCCTGTTCGACGACGTGTTCCAGTGCCTGATGCTGCATATCGAGACGTCGGCCAAGGCGCTGCTCGCCAATCGCCTGGCGCCGGTCGACACGGCGCCGCCGCTGACGATCAAGGCACTCGCTTTCGACGACATCATCGAGGTAGCGGGCCCGGTGCTGACGCAGTCCAGCCGGCTCGACGACGATACCCTGATCGAGGCGGCGCGCAACAAGAGCCAGGCGCATCTGATGGCGATCTCGAGCCGCAAACAGCTCTCCGGCGCGGTCACCGACGTGCTGGTGCTGCGTGGCAATGACGAGGTCGTGCACAACACCGTCAACAACCCCGGCGCCGAATTCACCGAGCGCGGCTTTACACGGCTGGTCAATCGCGCCGAGCACGACGACGATCTCGCCACCTGCGTCGGCCTGCGCCCGACCCTTCCGCGGCATCTTTATTTGAAGCTGCTGGCAAAAGCCTCCGACGCCGTCCGTCAGCGGCTGGAATCGACCAATCCGGGCCAGGCCAGGCAGGTGTCCGGCGCCGTCAGGGAGGCCACGCGCCGCGCGCGCTCGGCCAAATCCGCTGTCACCGAGCAGACGGCGATTGCGCATGCGCTGGTGAAGTCGCTGTTCGATGACGGGCGGCTTGACGAATTCCAGGTTGCTTCCTTCGCCGAAGCCGGCAAGTTCGATGAGACCAACGCCTCGATCGCGGCGCTGGCCAACGTGACTCTCACGGTTGCCGAGAACATGATGATCGAGAGCCGGGCCGAAGGCGTCATGATCCTCGCCAAGGTCGCAGGCTTCTCCTGGCCGACGGTGAAGGCGATCATCAATCTGCGCGACGATCTGGCCGGCGGCGAGCCGACCGACCTGCCGGCCTGCAAGGCCACCTATGAGCGGCTGCGACCCTCGACTGCGCAGCAGGTGCTGCGCTTCCACCGCATGCAGCAGCAGAACGTGCCGGCGGCCTAGACTAGTCCAGGCCGCGTACTCATCAATCGAGAGTGCAACGGATCAGGCGCGTCTGATGTTCGCTTGTCCGCCAATAGCGGACGCAACAGCGGATGTCGGCGGAGGTCGCAGAAGGGCCGATATCAGACATTCATTCAGACATTCGCGGCGAAGAGATCCCATCGGCCGGGAAGGCCTTTAAGTTCATGCGATCCGCGTTCGGAGAACGTCAGGCCAGCTCCTGCAACAAGATCCGTGACAACTCGCGAGACCAGAACTTCATTGGGCTGAGAGTGACTCATCACACGGGAAGCGGCATGCACAGTGATGCCGCCGATATCTCGACCCCTGACCTCGATTTCGCCAGTGTGAAGGCCGGCGCGGATGACGAGGCCGATTTGCTTGACGGCTGCACCGAGCGCCAATGCACAACGCACGGCCCGCGCAGGCCCGTCGAACGTCGCCAAAATCCCATCTCCGGTCGATTTGATCAAATTGCCGCGATGCTTCAGGACCATTTGTGATGCCAGTTCATCGTGGCTGTCGAGCAGCTTGCGCCAGGTCCGGTCGCCATTCTCGGCAACTCGGCGCGTCGAATCCGCAATATCCGTGAACAACACCGTGGCAAGTACGCGATCGTCTTCGTCAGGCGCCCCGTCGCGATGCCCTGTAATGAACTCCTCGATATCGCCAAGCAGTTCCCCGCAGTCACCAAAGTAGGGAGTATGGTCCTTGCCGGGATACTTAATCAGTCGCGCGCCGGGAATGTGCGTGGCCAGGTCATGACCGTGCTCGACTGGCACCTGTACATCGCCTTGCCGGTGCAGCACGAGGGTCGGAACGCGCACGCTCGGGAGCACCGAACTCACGTCAATCGATGCATTCAACAGGGCGAACTGCTTGATGGCGCCGGGGCTGGCCGACAGCCTTTCATATTTTGCAAACTGGGCAACCGCGTCTGGATTCGTTGCGAGGCTCGGCCCGACCCTGTTGATCATTCCGCCGGTACCCCATTGCTTCGACAGCAGGGTTGCCCGTTCTTCGCCATCTCCGAGGTCGCTTCGCCGGCGATAGCCGCCGAAAAGCATGAGCTTGGATGTCCGCTCCGGATAAGTGGCGGCAAACAATACGCTCATGGCACAACCCTCGGAAATACCGAATAGCGAAGTCTCCGTCGAGCCAATGCTGTCCATCACGGCACGCACGTCGTCCATGCGCTGCTCGAGAGAAGGAGCACCGGGTACCCTATCGGACAGCCCCTGGCCCCGCTTGTCGAAGGTAACGACCCGCGCAAAGGTGGAAAGGCGGCGCAAGAACGCGGAATAGCCCGGTAGTTCATGCAAGAATTCGACGTGCGACATAATTCCGGGGACTACGACTATATCAACCGGGCC
>DASWVJ010000052.1:0-7835 GCA_036406295.1 Bradyrhizobium sp. | reverse complement strand
GCGGGCGGATTGAATCCGCCGCGAGAAGCGCTAGCCTCGATGTGAACGTATACTTTGCTGTCATATCCACGATCCCTCAGGCCGGATATCGTGTCCGGTGGTTCGGGATCACCGCCGTAACGGGCGGCCCAACAGAATAATTCGGCGGAATCGCCCGAGGGTTCATATGGAAACGCTGCTGCTTCCGTTCTCGCCACGCTTCATCGTGCTGACGATCTGCACCGTGGTGACGGCGCTGCTTGTCGCGGAGGTCATCTTCGATCCCGAGTGGTTCGACTTCCTGCTGATCCCGATCCTGATCTTCGGCGGCCTGTCCCTGCTCGGCGTTCGTGACGTCCTGCAAAAGCCGCATGCGGTGCTGCGCAACTATCCGATTTCGGCGCACATCCGCTTCCTCCTGGAAGAGATCCGCCCAGAGATGCGGCAGTATTTCTTCGAGAGCGAGAAGGACGGCATGCCGTTCTCGCGCGACACCCGCGCGGTGGTCTATCAGCGCGCCAAGATGGAGCTCGACAAGCGCCCGTTCGGCACCCAGGAAGATGTCTATCGCGAGGGCTACGAATGGATGCATCATTCGGTGGCGCCGAAGACCTCGGCAGGCGAGAAATTCCGCGTCACTGTCGGCGGGCCGGAATGCACCAAGCCGTATTCGGCCTCGGTGTTCAACATCTCCGCCATGAGCTTTGGCGCCCTCAGTCCCAATGCCGTGCGCGCGCTCAATGCCGGCGCGAAGAAGGGCGGCTTTGCGCATGACACCGGCGAGGGCGGCGTCAGCCCCTATCACCGGGAAAATGGCGGCGACATCATCTGGGAGGTCGGTTCCGGCTATTTCGGCTGCCGCAACCGCGACGGCTCCTTCAATCCGGAGCTGTTTGCCAAGGTCGCCGCCGAGGACCAGATCAAGATGGTCGAGCTCAAGATCAGCCAGGGCGCCAAGCCCGGCCATGGCGGCGTGCTGCCGGCCGCGAAAGTTTCGGAGGAGATTTCCAAGATCCGCGGCGTTTCAATGGGAGAGGATTGCATCTCGCCGCCCTACCACCGCGCGTTCTCCACGCCGCTGGAGATGATGAAGTTCGTCAGCGAGATGCGCCGGCTGTCCGGCGGCAAGCCGGCGGGCTTCAAGATGTGCATCGGCCATCCCTGGGAGTTTCTGGCGATCTGCAAGGCGATGCTGGAGAGCGGCATCTATCCGGACTTCATCGTAGTCGATGGCAATGAGGGCGGCACCGGCGCTGCGCCGCTGGAGTTCATGGATCATCTGGGCATGCCGATGCGCGAGGGCGTCAGCTTCGTCCACAATGCGCTGGTCGGCATCAACGCGCGCGACCGCATCAAGATCGGCGCCAGCGGCAAGATTGCGACCGCCTTCGACATGGCGCGCGCGATGGCGATCGGCGCCGACTGGTGCAATTCCGCGCGCGGCTTCATGTTCGCGCTCGGTTGCATCCAGTCGCTGAGCTGCCACACCGACCGTTGCCCGACCGGCGTCGCAACGCAGGATCCGACCCGCAATCGCGCACTCGTCGTGCCGCACAAGACCGAGCGCGTCTACAATTATCACCATGCGACGGTGCATGCGCTGGCCGAGCTGCTCGCGGCAGCCGGCCTCGAACATCCCCGTGAGTTGCGCCCGATCCACTTCTCGCAGCGCTCGTCGACGACGGAAGTCTGCTCGTTCGCAAAGCTCTATCCGGCGCTGCGGCCCGGCGAACTGCTCGACGGCACTGACGACGTGCGCTTCCGCGACGCCTGGGCAATGGCGCGGCCGGACACGTTCCAGGCGGCGGGGTAGCAGGCAAGCGCGTTTCCCCGTAAATGAAGCCCGGCGGCCTCCGCAGCAAGTTCTTCGTGATCAATACTTCGGGCGGTGCGAGTTCGCCCATTCGCGGGCATGCTGGATCGGCAGGCGCGGTACGGCGGCGCGCACCTTCTGCGTCGCCGGCAGATTGTCCATGCGTTCCCGCCAACGGCAGAAGGCCGGGAACATCGGATACATGGCCTGCCCCTCGACAGTCAGGCTGAACGCAAATGTGCTCGGCAGCAGATAGAAATCCGCGATCGAGAGTTCGTCGCCGAGCAGGAAGTCCTTGCCGTGCGCGAGCTGTCGCTCGGCGACCGCAAGCCCCGTCTCGACCTTGGGCAGCGCGTGCGCCACTACCTTCTCGTCGGAGGCAATGCCGAGTTCGGGGAAAACCAGCCGCTCATGAGTTACGTGGTAGATCATGTAGGGGTAGTAATAGGAATTGACCGTGCTGATCCACTGGTTCATGCGCGCCCGTGTCTTGGCGTCTTTCGGGGTTAGTGAAGCGCCACCGAAGGCCTCATCGACATAGGTGGCAATCGCGCTCGTCTCATAGACGGTGAGATCGCCGTGTTTGAGGATCGGGACCCGATTGAAGGGATGCAGCGTCAGATGCTCCGGCTTGCCCATGACAGGCTCAAGGTCATGAAAGATGTAGGGCACATCTTTGTGCGTCAGGATCATGCGCACGATGTTGACGAAGCTGCTGCGCGGAAAACCGTAGACAATCGGATTGGACATGCGTTCTCTATCCTCTGGATTTGTTCTCAGCGCCAGAACGGCTTCGCGGCCTCGCGCAGTGCCTCTTCGCGGGTCAGGCCGAGATCGCCAAGCAGATGCGGGTCATCGGCGATCTCGCGCAGCGCGATGCGCTGAAGCGGCCGGTCGAGCCAGCTCCACCATCCGGGCGGCCCAACGGGCGGTGACATTCCTGAGCTGGATTGATGAAGTGGTGTGGCCGGGTCGGCGGCCGCCCCCCGTGGGGTCGACAATGTATCGGTTAACGGGGTGGACATTGCAGGCTCCAAATTGCTTGAAATGCTGCGCTGGAGCTGTTCAATAGTGGTGCAGAGCGCTTCTCTGCAAAGCATCGTTTCTCGTGCCCGACCCAATTTTTCTCATGAAGTCGTACGATGCGCCCACGCCTGCCGCCGCTCAATGCCCTGAAGGCTTTCGAGGCCGCAGCGCGGCATGAGAGTTTTACGCGTGCGGCCGAAGAGCTTTGCGTCACGCAGGGCGCGGTGAGCCACCAGGTCAAGGCGCTGGAAGCCGAGCTTGCGATAAAACTATTTAACCGCGAGCGGCAGCGCCTGATCATCACCGAGGCCGGGCGCGACTATCTCGCCGTCGTGCGTGACGCACTTGACCGCATCGCTATCGGCACCGAGCGGCTGTTGCAGCGGCAGAATGCCGGTGTGCTCACCGTCTCCACCTCGCCGGACTTCGCCGCCAAATGGCTGGTGCATCGGCTCGGCCATTTTGTGGAGGCCCATCCCGAGATTGACCTGCGCGTATCAGCCACGCTTCATCACGTGGATTTCGCGCGCGAAGAGGTGGACCTCGCCGTGCGCCATGGCGACGGCAACTGGCCGGGGCTCGACACGGTGCGGCTGAGTTCGGAGCAACTGTTTGCGGTGTGCAGCCCAAAGCTGGTGTCCGGCCGCCGACGGCTCAGCACGCCGGCCGACATCCTGAAATTTCCGCTGATCCACATGGACAGCCGCACGGACTGGAATAATTGGCTGCAGGAGGTTGGCCTTGACCAAAGCAGCGTTACGCACGGCCCCGTGCTGAATCGCGCCAGCATGGTGATTGACGCTGCAATCAACGGGCAGGGCGTCGCGCTGGCGCGCACCACGCTCGCGGCATGGGATCTCATCAACGGCCATCTGGTGCGGCCATTCTCGCTGTCGCTGACGCTGGCCAAGACCTACTGGATCATCTGCCCAAAGGCGACGGCGAGCCTGCCGAAGATCGTGACGTTCCGCGACTGGCTGCTATCGGAAGCCTCGAGTGACTTGCGCCGGCTCAAGAAGCTCGAATCATCGCGGCCTTCGAAGAGAGCGTAAGTGGACTGAACCGGAACCCGCCTTCGATGTTCCGACCACGGACGCGCGATCACGCTTCGGCGAGGTTCCATGTCTCTCAATTGACAATCAGGAAGCCCGAGGACTATTTGCGCGTATGGGGATGGCGATCTCCCCATCAGGCGACATGCCCAAGAATCGCGTCCGGTTTTTCGTGAAGGACGCAGCATGCCCGCCATTGACGCGTACCCTCTGTTGCAAGTCAGTGGTCTGACGAGGCGCTTCGGTGGCGAGCTGGCCATCGATGGCGCGCCCTTTTTTGCGCTCCCCGGTGAGATCCTCGGCATTATCGGGCCGAATGGCGCCGGCAAGACTACTCTGATGGAAACGATCGTCGGTCTGCTCTCTGCCGACGCTGGGGAGGTTGCCTGGCGCGGCGAGCCACTGCCGGCCTCGCGGCGCCGCCACGTGCTCTTTTACTTGCCCGATGGCGTGCGGCCATACCAGAACCAGCTGACAGCGGAAGTGGTTTCCTTTTTTGCGAGCGTCTATCGGCGCTCTGCGGTCGAAACAGACGCGATCTTGACTTCTGTCGCGTTGAAATCGGTCCTTCACAAGCGCGTTCATGCCTTATCGAAAGGGTACAACCGCCGCCTCCTGCTGGCGCTCGGCCTGTTGACGCCGCATGAACTGGTCCTGATGGACGAGCCATTCGACGGGTTCGACCTCAGGCAGACCCGCGACATCATTGCCGTGTTGCGTCATCACGCGGAAGGCGGGCGAACGTTTGTTCTCGCCATTCATCAATTGGCGGACGCGGAGCGGGTTTGCGACCGCTTCGTTCTGCTCGCGGGCGGACAGGTTCGCGGCTTGGGCAGCCTGGACGAATTGCGCGCCGAAACCTCCCTGCCGAAAGCATCCCTGGAGGACATCTTTCTTGCGCTCACCTAAGCCATATCCTGCGCAGGCTGCGCCTTTGCGCCCACTGCTCGCAAAGGAAGTCCGTGAGATCGTCAGCGGCCGCTCGCTCTGGACGATGCTGCTGTTGTTGTGTCCGCTGATCGGCTACAGCTTCTTCCAGGCGGTGTCACTCTACAGTGAATCGAGCTCGGCAGCACTGCAATCGCCTGAGCTTGCGAGCAGCCTGTCTCCACTGGACGGCATTCTAGTGCCCACGCTGGGTTCGTTCTACGTTGCCGTGACGCTTCTGTTTCCGTTTGTTGCGATCCGCGCGCTAGGCCAGGAGAAGGAATCGGGAGCATTGCGCCTGCTGGTGCAACTGCCGTATCGCCATACAACGCTCATTGTCATGAAGCTCGTTGCGGTGGTTCTCGCCTGGCTTTTAGCTGGCCTGCCGGCGCTCTCTGCACTGGCTGTGTGGCGTACCCTGGGCGGACATCTGTCGCTCGCCGAAACGGCGAACCTTCTTCTCGGTCATCTGCTTTACGGAGCGCTGGTCGGAGCGCTGGCGCTCTTCGCGGCGTCGATCGCCGAAAGTGCAGCGACTGCTGCCATCATTGCACTTGCGGTAACCATCGGGTCGTGGGTGCTGGATTTTACGGTCGCCGGCCATCCGGGTTTGTTGGCGTGGATCGCCAACCTGTCGCTGACCCAAACCTTGCGCCCCTTCGAGCAAGGGCTCTTGCCGGGCGGCCTGGTGTTGGGTATCGCCGGCGTGATCGGCGGGTTAGTTGCGCTCGCCAGCGTGTGGTTGCCGCCGGGCATTCCAATTTATCAGAAACTACGCAGCTCTGTGCTGGGCATTCTGGTCGTCGCGACAATTCTCGGCACGGCCACTCAGGTGGGATGGTCCGCCGACGTTACGGAAGATCGGCGAAATTCCTTCGGCGCGGCGGACCAGCACCTGCTCGCGACATTGCGCCTTCCCCTGGTCATCAAGGGTGCAGCTGGCCCCGGAGGACCCGCGTTACGCTGATCTGCAGCGCAACGTGTTGTCGAAGCTTGAACGGGCGATGCCGCATGTGTCGGTGAGTCTCGTTGGCGTCCGACAGTATCCTGCAACGGGCTCGGGCGACGAGTCTTACGGCGAAGTCGAGTACGTCTATGGTAACCGATCCGACGTCAGCCGCTCGACCAGCCCGCGCGAGATATTGCCGCTGATTTATGACCTCGCGGGCGTTTCGCAGCCTTCGCCAACTCCTGGGAGCGAATATCCCGGCTATCCGCTGGTAGCCAGCGCTAGCGTCACGCTTTTCTGGTTCTTTGGCGCCCTGCCTCTTTTGATCGCGCTTTGCTGGTGGTGGAGCCGCCGCCCACGTCGATTCGATCGCTATCTTGTGCATGAAGGAGGTCCATCATGAACAACAAGATTGGAGTAGTCATATCCGTGGTTGCTCTTGCGGCATTGGCTTTGCCGGGCCTTGCCGCTCAACTCACCAAGATCGACTTTTCGGACGAGACGGTGGGCGCGGACCCGAAATCTTTTGTTCCGGTAGTGGGCGTCTGGCGAATCGAGAGCGATGCCGGGAAGAAGGTGCTCGCCGTCGATGGACGGCAATGGAAGGAAGGGCAATCATCGGCGGGGATTGCCGACAAGGCGCGCGCACTCTATGGCGAGCGCTACGCGGAATTTCTCGATCGCGTGCAGGCTTACGCTTACTTCCCTTATGCCGTTGCACCCAATGTTGAAAATTTCACGGGTGGCGAGATCACGGTTCGTTTCGAGGGACTGTCGGGCCGGATCGATCAGGGCGCCGGGATCCTGTTCAATCTCAAGCCCAACGGCGACTACTTGACGATCCGTGCCAACTGCCTCGAGAACAATCTCGTGCTCTGGAAGGTTGAAAAAGGCAAACGCTCCTCGGTCAAATGGGTGCGCAACACGCCGACGGCGACGAAGCAGTGGCACGAGCTCAAGGTTCGCATCAACGGCACCAAGGTTGAGGGCTACCTCGACGGCAAGCTCCATCTTCAAGACACCCTGCCGCAGCCAGTGTCAGGCCGCATCGGACTGTGGTCGAAGGCCGACAGCTACATGCACTTCACCGACTACACGGTCACCATGGCTGACTGATCGCGGTGATCGGTAGATTGAGCGCCGGTTGTCAGGAACCCTGCACGATGTCAGCGGGGAGGGGGAGTCCGGCATTGACAAAGCGTCGTCGTCGGCCATATTTCCGGTTACGGGGAATTGCGATCTCCCCGTGAGGCGACATGCCCAAGAATCGCGTCCGCTTTTTGAAAGGGACGCAGCATGTCTTCCTACAGCTCTATCTCACCCGACAAACTCGCCCGTCTGATCGGCACCGCCAAGGCGCCGACGCTGATCGATGTCCGGATCGACGAGGATTTCGACGCCGATCCACGCCTGATTCCGGGCGCCATGCGGCGCTCGCATCGTGATGTGCAGGATTGGGCGGCTCGACTCGCCGGCCAGTCGGTGGTCGTCATATGCCACACGGGGCAAAAGCTCAGCGAAGGAACCGCCGCCTGGCTGCGCCAGAGCGGCGTCGCCGCGGAGACGCTCGAAGGCGGCCACCTCGGCTGGACCGAGTCGCAGAAGCCCGTCGTTCCCGCTGAAAAAATTCCCAAGCGGGACGGTCGCGGCCGCACCGTGTGGGTGACGCGCGAACGACCCAAGATCGACCGCATCGCCTGCCCATGGCTGATCCGCCGCTTCGTCGATCCTGCCGCCGTCTTCCTGTTTGTGAAGCCGTCGGAAGTCGAGGCGGTTGCCGATCGCTTCGAGACCACGCCGTTCGACATCGAGAATGTCTTCTGGAGCCATCGCGGCGAACTCTGCACCTTCGATGTGATGGTCAAGGAATTCGGCCTTTCGACGCCGCCGCTGGAACGGCTGGCGACGATGGTGCGTGCCGCCGACACGGCGCGCCTTGACCTGTCGCCCGAAGCGCCCGGCCTGCTTGCCGCCTCGCTCGGCCTCTCGCGCATGTTCGACGACGACCTTGAGCAGTTGAACGCCGGCATGCCGCTCTATGATGCGCTCTATCGCTGGTGCCGCGATGCGACCGGCGAAACCCACAACT
>DASWVJ010000051.1:0-11980 GCA_036406295.1 Bradyrhizobium sp. | reverse complement strand
AGTCGCTACATTGCTCCCGCGAGGCTGCGTTGCGCGTCAGGAGCCATATATCCCCGGGGCCTTATCGATCCTTTAGGGAACTGTCCCTGGCCGGGCCCGTGGGCTCGGACATATGGTGCCCACCTACTTTCGTAGGGAACTCCGGGATCGAGCGCTTCAACGGCATCTGTGGCTTCGCACTTTGTTTTGGCCGTTTGCACATTTGGCCGCCGCATCATGGACGCAGCACCTTCCAAGGCCCACCTGCGTGCCGCCGCTCTCGCGGCCCGCGATGCTTTGGGAGACAAGAAGCGCGAGGCTGCGGCCGCAAAGATCGCCAGGCGCGGCCTGCCGATCGAGATTACCGCGGGCACCGTGGTGTCCGGCTATTCGCCGATCCGCAACGAAATCGATCCGGCGCCCCTGATGATCAAGCTCGCGAGCCTGGGCGCGCGGCTGGCGCTGCCCGTCATCAATGCGCGCGGCAAATCGCTGACCTTCCGCGCCTGGTCGCCCAATGATCGCCTGGTACTGGGATCGCTCGGCATCCCCGAGCCGTCACCGGCGGCGGCCGAACTGATCCCCAATGTCATGCTGGTGCCGCTTGCGGCCTTTGACCGTACCGGTCACCGCATCGGCTATGGCGCGGGCCACTACGACCACACCTTTGCGCATTTGCGCAAATCGCATCACGTGACGGGTGTCGGGCTCGCCTTTTCGGTCCAGGAAACGCCCTCCATCCCCGCTTTGCCGCACGACGTGGCGCTCGATTTTGTGCTAACGGAAAAAGAGGTGTTCGATTTCCGGAGCAAATAAGGTTGCGCATTCTCTTCATCGGCGACGTCGTCGGCCGGACCGGCCGCACCGCCGTCACAGACTATCTCCCCGCCATGGTCAGAGACTGGTCGCTCGATCTCGTCATCGTCAACGGCGAGAATTCGGCGGGCGGCTTTGGCATCACCGAGACCATCTACCAGGAATTGCTCGATGCCGGCGCTGACGCCATCACGCTCGGCAATCACGCCTGGGACCAGCGCGAGGCGCTCGTGTTCATCGAGCGCGCGCCGCGGCTGGTCCGCCCTGTGAACATGCCGCCCGGTACGCCCGGCCGGGGTGCGGCGCTGATCGACACCAAGAACGGCAAACGCGCGCTCGTCATCAACGCCATCGGGCGCATCTTCATGACGCCGTTCGACGATCCCTTCGCGGCGCTGGCGCGCGAACTCGGGGCCTGTCCGCTGCGCGAGGCGGCCGATGCCATCGTGGTCGATTTCCACGGCGAGGCGACGAGCGAGAAGCAGGGCGTCGGCTTCTTCTGCGACGGCCGCGCCAGCCTCGTGGTCGGCACGCACACCCATGTGCCGACCGCCGACCATCAAATTCTTCCCGGCGGCACCGCCTATATGAGCGATGCCGGCATGACCGGCGATTACGACTCCATCATCGGCATGCAGAAGGAGGAGCCGCTGCGCCGCTTCACGAGCGGCATTCCCTCCGCGCGCTTCGAGCCGGCTGCGGGCGAAGCGACACTGTCCGGCGTTGCGATCGAGACCGACGACGCCACGGGCTTTGCGACCAGAATCGCGCCCGTGCGCAAGGGCGGGCGGCTGACGCCGGCGGTGCCGGATTTCTGGACCTGAACGCGTTTCGAAAGGGCACCCAAAGCGCGGCGCGCGGAAGTCCCGGCGGCTTCAGTTGAACTGAACAATCTTGTCGAGCGTGATCGGAAGGTCGCGCACGCGCTTGCCCGTCGCATGATAGACCGCATTGGCAATCGCCGCCGCCACGCCGACAATGCCGATCTCGCCGAGGCCCTTGATGCCGAGCGGATTGACGAGCTGATCCGGCTCGTCGACGAAGATGACGTTGATGTCGTGAATGTCGGCATTCACGGGCACATGGTATTCGGCAATATTGGCGTTCATGACCCGTCCGAAGCGGTGGTCGTACAGCGTTTCCTCGTGCAGGGCCATGCCGATTCCCCACACAACGCCGCCCATGACCTGGCTATGCGCGGTCTTGAGGTTGAGAATGCGGCCGGCGGCAACGGCATTGACCACGCGCGTTACGCGGATGACGCCGAGCTGTTCGTCCACCTTGACCTCCGCGAAGATCGCCGAGTGCACGTTGCGCGCGTGAGATTCGTCTTGCTGGGGCATGTTGGTCTCCTCGTGCGTGATGCGCTCGGTTTTGCCCGATTGCATCGCGCTGGCGATGGACACTGCGCGGCTCGCATCGCGCTTGCTGACGATCTTGCCGTCCACGAGCGCGACGTCGTCCACGCCGGCGCCTTCGAGTGGAGAATCCTTTGTCGCCCCGGCGAGCTTCAGCAAGTCGCCGCAGACCGCGCGGGCCGTATTTGCGATGGCGTTGCATACCGATGACGCAATCCACGAACCGCCTTCCACCGGACATTGCGGCAGGGTCGAATCGCCGAGCTTGACGCTGATGTTGTCGATCGGCAGGCCGAGCATGTCGGCCGCGACCTGCGCCATGATCGTGTAGGTGCCGGTGCCGATGTCGGAGGCGGCGGTCGCCACTTCCGCATGGCCGTTCGCGGTCAGCATGATGCGGACTGCGGCCGGCATCTGCAGCGCTTCCCATACGCCTGATGCCATGCCCCAGCCGACCAGTTCGCTGCCGTCCCGCATCGAGCGCGGCTCCGCGTTGCGCTTGTCCCAGCCGAACGCTTCCGCGCCCTGCCGGTAGCATTCGCGAAGTTGCTTGCTGGTGTAGGGAAGGTCCTCGCCCTGGTGACGGTCGGAATAGCATTGCAGCCGCAGTTGCAGCGGATCGGTCTTCAGGGCGACGGCAAGTTCGTCCATCGCGCATTCCAGCGCATAGACACCGGTCGCAGCGCCCGGCGCCCGCATGTCGCAGGACGTCGGCAGATCGAGTTTCACCAGCCTGTGCTCGAATTTCGCGTTCGGGCTTTTGTAGAGCAGATTGCCCCAGCCGGTATCGTTGCGCGCAAATTCCTCGAACTGCGAGGTGACGGCGGTGCAGTCATGTTGCATTGATTGGAGCGTGCCGCCGCTGCTCGCACCGAGCGCAAGCCGTTCGATGCTCGCCGGCCGGTAGCCGACCGCATACATCTGCGCCCTCGTCAGCATGACACGAACGGGGCGCTTCAGCGCCTGCGCTCCCAGCACCGCCAGCACGACCTGATACTGCGGGCGCAGGCCGGCGCCGAAGCCGCCACCCATGTAGGGCGACATGACACGAATTGCGCCCGGTTGCAGCTCGAACACCTTGCAGAGATATTGCTGGACGTTCTGCACGCCTTGCGTCTTGTCATAGACAGTGAGCTGGCCGTCCTCCCAGATCGCGGTCGAGGCAAACAATTCCATTGGATTGTGGTGCTCGGTCGGAATGACATATTCGGCTTCAAGGCGGACCGCGGCGGAGGCGAATGTCTTTCCGGCATCGCCCCGCGGCTTTTCTGTCCCGTCGATGGCAAACGACCTGGCGCGTTCCGAGTGCAGGTCGGTGACGTGCGGCTCCTTCTGGTATTCGATCCTGACCTGCGAGGCGGCGATTCGAGCGATTTCCCAATCTTCCGCCAGCACCAGCGCGACCGGCTGTCCGGTGAAAAGGATCCTGTCGTCATAGAGGGGGCGGTAGGGAGAGCCCTTCTCCGGCGCCACGTCGTCCTTGTAAGCGTCATCCTTGTCGGCCATCGGCGGCCGGTTGTCGTGGGTGAGGACGTCGACTACGCCGGCAATGCGAAGGGCGCTGCTGGTGTCGATGCGCGCGATACGCCCCTTCGGAATGGTCGATTCGACGACATAGCCGTGGACGAGGCCGACAACGTTGAACTCGCCGGCATATTTGGCTTCGCCCGTCACCTTGGCCCGGCCGTCGACGCGGGATGTTGCTGTTCCGACATAGCTGGCCATCGCGCTCACCGTATTCTTTTCTCGGATATCGATTGCGGCATGCCCCGGGCAGCCTGATCGAGCGCCCGCATGATCGCGCGTCGGGCGAGCCCGATCTTGAAGTCGTTGTGTCCGAAGCCTTTGGCGCCGCGCAGCAGGATATCCGCGGCTTGCGCAAACGCGGCGTCGCCGGCGCGTTGGCCGTGCAGAACGGCTTCGGCCGCCGAACTGCGCCATGGCTTGTGCGCTACGCCGCCCAGCGCCAAGCGAGCCTCCTTGATCGTATTGCCGTCAAGCTCGAGCGCCGCCGCGACCGATACCAGTGCGAACGCATAGGAGAGGCGATCGCGGATCTTCAGATAGGAATAGTTTGCGGCAAAACCCTTGGCAGGAAGCTCGATCGCCGTGATGATCTCGTCGGGCTCCAGATTGGTGTCTAGCTGCGGCGTGTCGCCCGGCAGCCGGTGGAAATCCGAAAATGCAATGGTGCGCGATCCGGCCGGGCCGGTGACATGCACGATCGCCTCGAGCCCGGCGAGTGCCACGCACATGTCGGAGGGATGCGTGGCGATGCAGGCGTCGCTTGTTCCGAGGATCGCATTGATACGGTTGACGCCTGATATCGCCGAGCAGCCGCTGCCCGGCTCACGTTTGTTGCAAGGCGTCGCCGCATCGTAGAAATAGAAGCAACGCGTCCGCTGCAGGAGGTTGCCGCCCGTCGAGGCCATATTGCGCAACTGCTGCGATGCGCCGGCCATGATCGAGCGTGAGATCAGCGGGTAGCGCGCTTCGATCAGGGGATGGTAGGCGAGGTCGCTATTCGGCACCATCGCGCCGATCAGAACGCCGCCGGTTGCGGTCTCCTCCACATTCCTGAGCGGCAGGCGCGAGATGTCGATGAGCCGTGTCGGCGCCGCGACGTCGTACTTGATCAGGTCGATCAGATTGGTGCCGCCCGCGATGAATTTTGCCGACGGGTCCGTAGCGATCTGCCTGATGGCGTCGGCGACGTCGCTGGCGCGCGCATATTGAAAGGGGATCATGACCGCTCCATCACCTGCTGGATCGCGGCCACGATGTTGGGGTAGGCGCCGCAGCGGCAGATGTTGCCGCTCATCAGTTCGCGGATCTCGTCCGCCGTCTTTGCCTTGCCCTCGGCGATCAGCCCGGCGGCCGAGCAGATCTGCCCCGACGTGCAATAGCCGCACTGAAATGCATCGTGATCGATGAAGGCCTGCTGCAGCGGATGCAGCTCGCCGTCGCGTGCAAGGCCTTCGATGGTGGTGATTTCGGCGCCTTCCTGCATTGCCGCCAGCGTCAGGCAGGAATTGATCCGCCGTCCGTCGACGAGCACGGTGCATGCGCCGCACTGGCCGTGGTCGCAGCCCTTCTTGGTGCCCGTCAGGTCGAGATGGTCCCGTAGCGCGTCCAGGAGCGTTGTCCATGGTGCGACCAGGAGTTTGGCTGGCCTGCGGTTGACGCTCAGTGCTACCGTAATCTTGTCTGGCACCGCGGCGATACGCCCTGCCGGTGCTGCTGTCCCAGAATGCGTCATTCTTGTTTTCTCCGCCTGTTCTGGTGCTCGGGAGGGTGAGGTCCACCCGCAACACAATGGCGTTCACCGGGCAGTGTGTCGTGCGCAAAAAAGAGGCCTGGATTTTTCAGCCCGGCTCCCAGCCCCTACAACCAGCTTGATTGAGGAAGGTTCAGAATAAGGCGCGATATGCTCATCCCGGATTTGGACAGCAGTATGGACGCGTGCTCCGCCATGCTGGAGTACGTGGAAATGATGGCAGCTTAAGTGCGCTTTTTCCTGACCGGCGCTGCGCGCGTGATCGCACGCGAAGACTTAAGCGCGGTCAAGCATGGATCAGCAGGGTGCGGACGAAAGTTACAGCCGGTAAGCGGCGCGGAAGCCGCCCCAATGCTTGCCGCGCACGCGCACGGGCACGTCGATTTCGCGCATCACCACCGTATTGCCGTTGCCCATGTCGCGGGCATAGGTCTGGATCAGATAGGCGCGGGTGTTCCGGGCGGCAGCAAGGCCCGCGGGATCGTTGAAGATACGACGGTTGCGGCTGTTCGCGGTGTTGAAGGCGACGTCCCCAGGCTTCTGCGGAAGCGAATAGATCTTGTTGTGCACCGGCAGGTATCCGTTGCGATCGACCATGGCGCAGAACGCCATGGTCTTGTCCTTGGCCAGGTACGTTTCCTGCAAGGCGGGCAGTGCGCGATCCGCCCAGTCGAGGAATTTGGTGCGATGCTGCACCGGATTGGTGCCGGGAATCTCGACATAGTTGGTGTCGAACAGATCCTCCAGCGAGATCGCGCCGCTTGCAACGCCGTTCTCGAAAACCTTGGTCAGTTCGCGGCCTGCTTCCATGGCGCGCGCCACGGCTTCGGTGTTGGCGTCCTGCAGCGCCCACAGCTTGTCCTCGATCTTCTCGATGGTCGAGGCTGAAGGCCGTTCGAATTGCGCCTGCGTGCCGCCCTTGGTCTTCTCGCCGACGCGGATGCGGCAGTCGCCGATTTCGGCAAGGGTGGCGTCGAGGCTCTGGCCGTGAACGAGCTTCTCCGCCTCGGGCCCGCTGATCAGGATGCCATCCAGCGAAATCTCGTAGACCGGCGCTGTGACGATGCCGCGCGGCGTCTTCATCTCGATATTGAGGCTGCAGGGCAGCCGCACGCGCCCTTGCGCCGCCCGCTCGCTCTGGCGCAGCAGCACCGCGCAACGCGCTTTGAGTTTCTTCGCGAACATCGTCACGGCCTGGCCGGCCTTCGCGACGCTCTCGCCATGCGCCTCGGCTTCCTTGGTCGCGTTGTCGATCTCGGCGGCACTCTCGCCGACCGAGGCGATGAAGCTGGACGCGGACGCCGCGTTGCCGCTCATCTCGCCCGTGGTCTTGCTCTGCTCGGCCACGGCGCCGTTGACGTTCTCGAATACAGGGCGGATCGCATCGATCGCCTGCGAGATGCGGTGCACGGCATCGACCGAGCCCGCGGCGTCGCGCTGCAGCGCCTCGATCTTTCGGGTGATCTCTTCGGTCGCCTGCTGGGTCTGCACCGCCAGCGCCTTCACTTCCGAGGCGACCACCGCAAAGCCCTTGCCCGCCGCGCCCGCGCGCGCCGCCTCGATGGTGGAGTTGAGCGCAAGCAGCGTGGTCTGGCGCGCGATCAGCGCGATCAGGTTGACGACATTGCCGATTGCCGCGGAGGACTCGCGCAGGCGGTCCACATTGGCGCGCGCTTCGCTGGCGGCAGCGCCCGCCTCGTCCGCGAGCTTGCCGGCGTCGCGCACCTGCGCGCCGATGCCCTGCGCCGACTGGGTGAACTTGTCGGCAGCCTGCGAGAAGGTGGTGGCGGTGGATTGCGCAGCGCTGGTGCGGCCGGTCAGCGCGTCGGTGCGCTGGCGGATGGTGGAGAGGGTGGCGGCAGTCGCTTCCGCCCCGCCGGCAACGGAACCGGCCGCCCGCTCCAGCTGGCCGATCATGGCGCCGAGTTCGAGCTCCAGCAGCTCAAGGATGTCGCGCGCCGAATCTCCCTCGGTGCCGGCCTGCGGGTCGGTTGCAGGTATTTGGGTAGCGTCGATCCCCGGTGCTCCCCCTGAATCCCGGGCAAGCACGGCTGATTCCGCCGGACGCTTTCGAAACAGGCCGAACGCCATGAAGGTGCTCTTGAATGTTGAAGCTTCGGCGGCATCCTCTCATCCGGGCGTGAAATCATGGTTAACGGGGCCTCACCGACCTGGCAAAAAGCCGCAGGATTCTTTGATTTTGCCTGATCTGCGGCCTATAACGCCGCGCTTTCCACCTCAAATCTCCAGACGAATCTCGAGACCCAGCAATGGCCGGCCATTCCCAATTCAAGAACATCATGCACCGCAAAGGGCGGCAGGATGCCCAGAAATCGAAGCTGTTCGGCAAGCTGGCGCGGGAAATCACGGTCGCGGCCAAGCTTGGGACCCCGGATCCGGCCATGAATCCCCGGCTTCGGGCGGCGATGCTGGCGGCGCGCCAGGAGAACATGCCCAAGGACAATATCGAGCGCGCCATCAAGAAGGCGGCCGGCGGCGAGGCCGAGAATTATGACGAGATCCGCTACGAGGGTTATGGCCCCGGCGGCGTCGCCGTCATTATCGAGGCGCTGACCGACAACCGCAACCGCGCCGCCTCCGATATCCGCTCGCTGTTCAGCAAGTCCGGCGGCAATCTCGGCGAGACCGGCTCGGTCTCCTTTATGTTCGACCACACCGGCATCATCGAATATGACCGCAGCGTCGCCTCCGACGACGCCGTGCTGGATGCCGCGATCGAGGCCGGCGCCGACGACGTCGTCTCCGGCGAGGGCGGCCACGAGATTTATGCGTCCCAGGGGACCTTCCGCGAAGTCGCGAAAGCACTCGAGGCCAAGTTCGGCGAGCCGCGCAAGGCCGCGATGACCTGGAAACCGCAGAACACGATCGCGGTGGACGACGACACCGGCGAGAAGCTGCTCAAGCTGATGGACCTGCTCAACGAGCACGATGACGTACAGAACGTCTTCGCCAATTTCGAGGTGTCCGACGCGCTGATGGCCAAGATGGGCGGGTGATCGGGTCCGCCCGATCGAGGCCTATCCCCCTTGCAATCCTTTCCTCACCACCCCCGCAATCGTCCCGCGCATGCTGGCGGTGTCGGCAACGTTGCCGTCCAGCAAACCGAACAGCCGGATCACGAGTTCCTTGCGCTGCGCGGCCGTCGGTCGAAGCCGCAGCCCGATGCTGAGCTTGTCGCGATCTGAAATCTCCGCGTCGATCCAGCCCAGTGAATCGAGGTGAAGCTGTGCGGGCCCGCTCATCAGGTGTTGCGGCCAGCCTCCGCTGCAAGACACCCGCGCGCTCGACAGTGATAGCATCGTGAGCAGGCCGGGAGCGACTTCGCCACCCGACGCCAGATGCGTCGCTTCATCGACGTCGAACATTATCTCGCCCCGCCCCAGTTCGAAGCACACCAGGAACGCGATGAAGGCGATCAGCATCGCGACGCCGGCCCATAGCAGGTTGAAGTAATCGAGGGGCGAAATCTCGCTGGCCGCATATGGCGAGACGAATGCCCAGATGATGCTGGCCGCAGAGACGAACGAGATAAGGCCGAACAGCGCCGCGAATTTCCAATGTGTCGTGGGCTCGGAGCGGTCTCCGCCCTTATTGGTGATCTTGAAGGGCCTGCCGAACGGCTTCACGGCGGCGCTGACAAGCGTGGCGGAAATCGCGAAGGCGGCAATCGCGTGGGTCGCCTCCATGAACAGCGGCAACGTGCGCGATCTCGAAACCCAGGCCATGTAGATCATCTGGGCGAGCAGCGCCGGCACCCCGTATCGCAGGAACGAAAGGTAGTCCGCCTCGAACGCCGGCAGGTCCGCGAACCAGTAGATCGACGGCGCCACCAGCAGCATGACCAGGAACGGCTTGCAAAACCAGTTCAGCAGGCCATGCAAATACTGCCACCTCTGGGTCAGCGAGAATCCGGATCCAAATAGCGGCCCATCGGCAAGCATGGCGACCTGGACCGTTCCCAGGCACCAGCGGGCCCTTTGCGTGATGTATTCGGGCATGCCCTCGGCGGACAGGCCGGCGCTCAGCCTTTCGTTCAGCCACCAGGTCTCGTAACCCTTCGCCAGCAGCGCGTAGGTCAGATCGATGTCTTCCGTGACGGCCTTGTCCGGAAATCCGCCGATCTCGGTCAGGCGATCGCGGCGAATGGCAAATGACGTGCCGACGCAGAACGCGCATCCCCACGCATCCTTGGCAGGCTGAAAAACATCGAAGAAGAAGCGCTGGTCGTCGACCCAGCTCTGCGCCGCCAGCAGATTGTGCTGGATCGGATCCGGGTTGTGGTAGAATTGCGGGGTCTCCACCAGAGCGACCTGTGGGTTCGAAAACAGTCCCACCGTGCGCCGCAGGAAATCCGGACGCAGCGCGAAATCCGCATCCAGCACCATGATGACCGGAGCGTTGGTCTGCGCTGCGGTGACCGAGAGAGCATTGTTGAGGTTTCCAGCCTTGGCGTGCTCGTTGCTTGCCCGCGTGATGTAGCGCGCACCTGTCTCGTCGCAATATTCGCGCAGCCATCCGCGCCTTGTATCGTCGAGAACCCAAACGGTGAAATTGGGATAGTCCAGCGCCAGTGCCGTCAGGATCGACCTTTCCAGGATCTCGAGCGGTTCGTCGTATGTGCAAATGAAGACATCGACTTGGGGATAGTCACCTGCCTGTTCCATCTTCCGCTGTGCCGCGTCGGCCTGGCCGGATCGGTCGATGCTTCGGAAAAGGATGACGATCGACATCAGCGTGTAGGCGATGGCGAGCGCCTCGAAGGCAAAGAACAGATATTGCCACGACGACTGCACCGAGAATGCAGGCGGGGGAAGGGTGTCATGCCAGCGCCACACCGCGTATGTCACGAGCAGCAATCCGGCGACTGTACCGAACAGCGCCCGGTCGCCGCTCCGCGCGGGGTCGAGCAGCCGCGCCAGTACGAGCAATCCGATCAAGAGGCCGATATCGATCGACAGAATGGATGAGGCGTCTGCGGCGCTTTCGAACATCATTCACCCCTTCTGCCGGTAAAGGGATTCCATGCCTTGGCTGCCAGCGTCGCCCATGCGGTCGCTCCCAGGTGCGGTCGCTTGAAGTAGAAGAAATCTGCCACCGTCTTGGTCGGATCGATTGAAAGACCGGTCGAGACCCGCTCCGTTCGGCTTGCATTGAGAAAGCCGGACGGAGTGCGGTCGGCCTCGATCGTCGCCAGCAACTGCCTGCTTTTCGCCGGATTGCCGGCGATCCGGTATGCCAGCGCGGCCTGCGCGGTGCCCTCGATCCACATGCCGTCGCGGTCGCCGTTGAAGTCGAATCCGTCCCCCGCGTTGAGGTTGTTGGCGGTGAAATCGAGCGCCGATCGCCATTTCGCCGGCGCGTCAGCGATCGCCATCCATGGCCAGAGCTGCACGTCGAGGGCGACCATCGCGGGGTCGGCGAGGGTGCCGTCGGGCTTCGTCCCCAACAGGAAATGATCCCCGGCAAATGCCCGCTCAACGAAACGCCGCGCCTGCGATGCGGCTTCCGCATACTTGGCTTTGCCGGTGGGGCGGTAGAGCCAGGCGGCCGCGGCGTTGATGTCGACGTTATGTTCGGTCGATATCCAGCTGATCGGTATCGACTGCCGGTCGTAGCCATGAAAGCCGCCACGGAAGCCTTCTCCCGAGGAGACGCTGGCCGTAACCCAATCCATCAGGCGTTCGGCGTCCGCCATGAACGACGCGTCCCCCGTGGCTTGGTGCAGCGTAAGCAGCGCCAGAATCGCCCAGCCGGCATTGCCGGTCGAGCTGCCGTCCTGGGTGGGGTCTTCGGCCCAGATATTCTGGTCCTTGTCCCACCAGCCCGGCAGGGCCGGCGGTCCTTCGCCCACCGGACCGGCGCGATAGGCATTGCGCACGCGGCCGTCCGCGAAGGTGCGATCGCTGCGAACCGCGCGACTCAAGGCGTTGCCGAGAAGGACGGCCCGGTTCACATCGCCGCAAGCCACCAGGGCAATTGCCGCGAGCGCGTTGTCGTAGACAAACGCCGAGGTGGCTAGTCCAGCCGGCAAGCCGCTTTCGCCCTCGCCCGGTTCGTAGCTGCGCACGAACACCGCGCCGGCGCCCATCGCCTGCGATGTCACCGCATTCGCCAGGGCCGCGCACCCCTGTGCGGCGCCGGCTGCTCGATCGCCGTTCGAGCCTGCGGCGGCGGGAATCGTCATTGCCAAAAAAGTTGCGATGACGGCGAACCGGTTTCCGCGAGAAGGCATGGTTACGGCATCGATGGCTGAGCCGCAGATGCGGCAGAACGGAAAACGGCAGCCAGCGCGGCGATTCCCGTTGGGCGGGTGCTTTTCTCGCCGTCGGCAGCTTTCGGGCCCTTGTCCTCGTTCCACGAGGCCATGAGACTTTCCACGCGGCGCCACGCCATGGACATCGACGGAATCACCGCCTTGTCCTTGGTTACGGTTACCCATTGGCCGACCGTGCAAGGCGTCGCTTCATTGGAAACGGCCACCGGCTTGGCGCCTCCCGCCTCGCTGTCATGAACGTCGGGCGTGATGATT
>DASWVJ010000050.1:0-13029 GCA_036406295.1 Bradyrhizobium sp. | reverse complement strand
CGTCATGTCGGCACGGACAGACTTGTCGTCGGTCAGCACGATGCGCGCGCCGCGCACCGGCGCGGCCATGTCGATCTCCTGCACCAGCTGGCCGCCGGCATAATGGCGAAAACCCCCGAGATGGCCTGCTGCATATTCCTCGGCGTCGCGGACGTCGAAGCAATAGAGCGTGCGGCCGGCTTGCGCCTCGAGCGCGGCAAGGTCCTTCGCGCCGAGCCGGCGGACGCCGGCGCGATAAGCGACGTCGCGCGCATTGTTCTCCGCGCCGTCGAAAGCGCCGATCGCGCCGCGGCGATCCGCGCCGTGTTCGAGCCTGTGCCTCGCCAGCGTCCAGCCGATGGTGCCGTTGCGCAGCGCCACCACCTTGTTGGGGACGCCGGCATTGATCAGGGATTGCGTGCCGATGATGGATCGGGTGCGGCCGGCGCAGTTCACCACGATGGTGGTTTTGGGATCGGACGCGGCCTTTGCGGCGCGCAGCACGAGCTCGGCGCCGGGCACGCTGACCGAGCCCGGAATGTTCATGGCGGCGTATTCGTCGAAGCGGCGGACGTCGAGAATGGCAATATCGGCGCCGGAGGCAATCAGCGCGGCAACGTCGTCGGCCGGCAGCGACGGCGTGTGGCGGCGCTGCTCGACCAGTTCGCCAAAGGCCTTGGCGTAGGAATTGACATCCTGGAAGAGTTCATAGCCGGCGGCGGCCCACGCCTGCAGCCCACCGGCAAGCTGGCGGACATTGCCGTAGCCGAGCCTGGCAAGATTTTCGCGCGCGGCGGGCACAAGGCCTTCACCATTATCGTAGACGACAACAGGAACATCCTTGCGCGGCAGGCGGCTCTCCGCCTCCAGCGCGATGCGGGCGGCCGCCATGTTGGCGGCGAACAGCGGATGGCCGGTGGCGAATTCCGCCTCATGCCTGAGATCGAGCAGCGCGATCTCCTCGCGCAGCAACAGAGCAGTCCTGATTTCGTCTGGGGTAGCGGCGGGAAGGGTCATGATGGCGGCAATGGACGGGTGCGGCCGGTGTAGCATCCCGTTCGACGGTTGCAAGGCCATTTGGATAACGCTATGCGCCTCGCAGCGTAACGAAATCGCGACTTCCCATTGGCCCGAGAAACCGGATTCAATGGCTGCCATATTGAACGCCGGCGCGACGGCGCCGCGCATATTGATTTCGAGAAGGAGCGTATTCGATGCTGGCTGGGGTTGCGACATCGTTGCGCCGGGTTCGCCTCGCTGCCGCCGGCGCGCTGCTTGTCGTGGCGCCGGCGATCGCCGCCACCGACTCCATTCCATGCGATGCGTCGCTGCAGGCAAGGCAGGTGGCGCATCTCCTGTTCGGCCGCAACGTCGAGGACAAGATCCGGGTGAGCGAGGCCGACTGGAGCGATTTCGTCGCGCGCGAGGTTTCCCCGCGCTTTCCCGACGGCTTCACCGTCGTCGATGCCACCGGACAATGGCGCGATGCGCGGCGCGGCAGCATCGTGCTCGAATCAAGCAAGCTGATCGAGATCGTGCTGCAGGGCGGTGACGACGACAGGATCAAGATCGACGCGATCGCCGAAGCCTACAAACACAGATTCGAACAGCAATCGGTGGGGCTGATCATCGGCCCGGCATGCGTGCGGTTCTAGGCGCGCTCCATCGGAAACGACCGTTCTCCGCGGCGGCTGGCGCCTGGCAACGCCGGGTTGGTACCGAGCGACACGGCGATCAGGGACTTTGCGAGAGGACCAAAGCGCTCGCTGACGATCTGCGCTCTCGGAAAAAGACTTTGAAACTGGGTCCTGCTCAACAGCACCGAGCCTTCAATCATTTTCATGGCCGCGTCGACCGATGACGCCCGCGGGTAGAAGCCGAGCGAGCGCGACATCACCAGCCGAAGCCGCAGCGGCTCCGGCAGCCAATGAAAACACGGAAAGCGAAAATGCGGTTCGATGGGAAACCAAAAGTAGGGTGTCTGGATGAAATAGCTTTTTGAAAGTCGTGTGATGCCCTCGGCCATCCGCCTCATCTCGGCCCAGCCCCCGACATGTTCGATCACGGAATTCGAATAGACGATATCGAACTCATTCTGCCTGAACCGGCTGAGATCAGTGGCATCGCCGACCACCGACCGAAGCTGGTGATCCTCGACATCGAATTCCTTGAGATTGAACAGCGTGATTTCGAGTTCGCGTCCGGCCAAGAGATGCCTGAACGCGAGCCAATGGTAAGGTTCACCTCCGACGTCGAGGATGCGCAACGGCGCCGATGGCTCTGCAATACGGTCGAGCACGGACAAGAACATCTTCATCCGGCGTTCCCGGAACCGGTTGTTTGAAGACACCGGATCAGCATCGAAGTTCATCTTCATCATTGGAACCGACCCGGTTTCGAGTTTCGGATTTCGGATAACAGTTCGCATAAGCATGAGGATAATGTGGCCTTCCTGACGGGAATGGCTCGGTCCACCGTTTATGGGAGCTCTCAACCGTACGATGCGATCTGCGCGCGCGCCTGTTCGATTGCGGGAAGTTCCTTTGGAGTTTCTCGTTGGCGCGGTCCGGACGCAGATGAAATCGGCCACTGTGAAATCGGCCGCGGCGTTTGGCCGTGCATTTGCGGCACGTGCCTTGCGAGACGCGCGTTACGAGATGAGCTTTGCAAGATTTTGTGCCGCTGTGCGGCCATATCATGTCAGCAGCGCTGACCATCGGCGGCGTGTTCCGCGGCGCGGCGGAACAATTGCGGCGGCGGACTGTAGAACCTATGCTGCCGCAAATGAACCCACGCAGCCGCTCATCGTCCGGTGGGGGCAATGAATCCCGGTGAGCGGTTGCTGCCGCACCGGAGGTCGCGCCATGCCCATCGCACCCACACTCCACCGCTATCTGGCGGCCGAGAAGATCCAGTACGACGAGATTCCGCACGTCTACACGATGACATCCGCCCGCACGGCGCAGGCCTGCCACGTGCCGGGCGATCGCGTCGCCAAGGCCATCGTGCTCAGGCACGACGGCGGCTACATGCTCGCCGTGCTGCCGGCCTCGCACCACCTGCGAATGACGGACCTGAGAGAGCGGCTCGGCGACGATATCGACATGGCGAGCGAGCGCGAGCTCAGTGAGCTGTTCACCGACTGCGCCCAGGGCGCCGTGCCGGCGGCGGGCAGATGCTACGGGCTCGACGTCATTGTCGAGGAGAGCATCCAGAAGGAGCCGGAAATCTACATGGAAGCCGGCGACCACGAGACGCTGCTTCACATGAGCCGCGCACAGTTCGCGCGCCTGACCTCCGATGCAATGCATGGGCGGTTCAGCATGCACGACGGACCGGACGCGGCCCGACGCGATTGGATGCGCTAGCCCGTCACGTGACGAACCGCGGCGCGGGCCAGAAAGCGCAGCTTTTCGTTGAGCGGGAAACGTCCGAAATTGGTCTTGACCGTTCCAAGCGTAAAGGCCGTGCGCTTCGAATAGTCGATGCGCACGGCGACGATGACGGGCTGGCCCTGGCTTGCGATCTCGTTGGCCTTGGCGATCGTGCCGGCAATTGCGGCGTTGTCGTTCATCGGCAGGAAGGCAGCGCCGGTGGCAAGCGCCACACCCTCGATATTGAGCTTGCCGAGTTGCGTGCAGGGCTTTCGTCCGTATGGAATCGACTGGGCCTGCGCGATCTGGGCGAGCTCGCCGTCATTGAACACGTAATAGACCACGCCGAGACCGTTGCTGGATGCGGTGAGTATCTCCATGCAGGTCATCATGAAGGCGCCGTCGCCGACGATCGCCTGCACGCTGCGATCCGGAAAGGCGAGCTTGGCGCCGATCGCGGCCGGCACCGCATAGCCCATGCAGTTGAAATCGGTCGGCAGGATCACGCTTTTCGGGGCGTGGATCGGCATCAGCTCGGCGGTGAGGAAGGTGTGATTGCCGTCGTCGATCGCCAGGATGCCGTCGTCGGGCATCGCACGCCGCAGCCCGTCGAAGAAGCGCACGGGATTGACGATGCCGGCGGCATCGTGACGGTACCAGCTTTCGCGATAGGCGGCCTTGTCGGCCCCGATCTTCCCGCGCAAGCCGGCCTCCGGCGGCGGCCGCACACCGCGGGCCTGAAGCGCCTGCAACAGCTCCTTCAGTACCGCCCCGGCGTCGCCGGCGATGCCGACTTTTGCAGGATAGTTGGCGCCGATCGCGTTCGGATTGATGTCGATGTGAATCAGGTTCTCCGGAACCGCAGCGCCGTAGCTGCCGGTCGCGATCTCGGCAAACCGCGTGCCGATGGCAACCATGCAATCGCAATCGCGGAAGGCGTTTTGCGCGGCCGGCACGGCCGAGGCGCCGAAGCCGAAACCGACATGCAGCGGATGACCGCCGGGAAACACTGAAAGTCCCTGCAGGGTCGTCGCTACCGGCGCTTCCAGCCATTCGGCCAGACGCACCAGCTCCTGCACCGCATCGCGCGCACCCCAGCCCGCAAAGATGCAGGGGCGCCGGGCGGCTGCCAGCAATTCGGCTGCGCGGGCGATTTCGCCGGCGGCTTCGACGCGCGCCACCTGCGGCGGCTGGAAGGACGGCAGCTCGGCGATCTCGTCGGTCAGCAGCAGAATATTGACGGGGATCTCGACGAACACCGGGCCCGGCTCGCCGGAGACGGCGATTTCGTAAGCCCTGAACAGGATCGGCACGACGTCCTCGTGGCGCTCGACGCGGAAGGTCGCCTTGGTCAGGCCGCCCATGAAGCGATGAGTGTCCATCTGATGCAGCTGGTAGCGATGCGGGGTATCGGTGCGCGGACCGCCGGAGATCACCAGCATCGGTACGCCGTCGAGAAAGGCCTCACCGATCCCGCTCGCCGCATGGGTCAACCCCGCCGCGGGCACCACCGTCAGCACGCCGATCGAATCCGACAGCCGGCCGACGGCATCGGCCATGAACGCGGCGCCGCCTTCGTGCGTGACCAGCACCTGGGTAATGCGGTTCGAATTGTTCAGGGAATCGTACAGTTCCGTCGTGTGCACACCGGGGATGCCGAACGTGAAGCGCGCCCCGATCTGCTCCAATGCGTACACCGCGAGCCAGGCTCCGGTTCTCTTCATGATGTGCCCTCACCCGCCAAGGAAACCCGTTCTGCCGTCGATCGCCGCAGCCGCGATGCGTCCCGACAGGATACAGCCGCCGAGGAACGTACCCTCCAGCGCACGCAACCCGTGAACGCCGCCGCCGCCGAAGCCGGCCGCCTCGCCCACCGCATAGAGCCCTTCGATCGGCCGTCCGGCCGCATCGAGCACCCGGCTCTGCAGGTCCGTCACGATGCCGCCGAGGCTCTTCCGGCTGATGATAAATTCACGCACCGCGATCAGAGGCAAGGCCTTCTGATCGAGGATCGGCTGAAACTCGCACAGCCTGATGCGGTCGCCGCGATACTGGCGCAGCGCGGCGATGCGGCGAAGCTGCTCGTCGTTCATCAGGGTCGGCCCGCGGGCGATGGTGGCGTCATACTGCGCCACGGCGTCCGCCACCAGGTCAAGCTGCACCGCCCCGTCGCCCTGCAGCGCGTTCATCTTCTCGACCAGCTCCGGCAATGTCGCGGCGGTGACGAAATCCCGGCAGTTGGAAATCATCTCGTTCACCAGCCAGCGATTGCCGAACAGGATGTCCCGCAGAAATCCCAGCCGCCTCTTCTCGCGGATCGAGGGATTGTGCTCGGCGCCGGATACCGCAAGCTCCTTCAGCGCGATGCGCTTATTCATCAGCTGCCAGGAATATTGCCGCTCCTCGGCGCAGATGTCGGTAACGAGCCGCCGCGTATCGAAGCCGGAGACCAGCGGCTGCGGACCGATCCGCTCGCCGCGCCAGTTGAGCCACAGCGCCGAGCGCGGTGGCACCAGCGAAAGACCATGGTTCGGCTTGCGCGGCTGCGGATGATGTACGCCGGCGGCGTAATTCCACATCCTGTCGAGATGGGTGACCGCGCCGCCTGCTCCCGCCACCGCATCGTGCAACCTCCCATCGGCAAAGCGGTGCGAGCCGTTGAGGAGCGTGGAAGGCGGCTTGCCCCAGTCGCGATGCCAGTTCTGACGCACGCGTTCGAGGTCGCCGTTGATGCCGCCCGACGCCACCACGACCTGCTCGGCACGCAGCTCGAACGGCGTTCCGTTTTCCTCATCGACGCCCGCGGCGCCTTCGATCCGGCCGCCATGCGTCAAGAGCCTTTCGACCCGGCAGTTGAAGCGGAGCGTGAGGCGTCCGGCATTGCGGTGTCCGCGCAGCGCGGCAATCAGGGCTTCGGCAACGCCCTTGCCCGTGCCCCAGGCGACGTGGAAACGAGGCACCGAATTGCCAGGACGGAATTCGCCGCGTTCGACCCAGTTGACCACGGGCAGGAAGCGCACGCCGAAACCGCGTACCCAGCGATAGACATCTTCCGTGCAGCGCTGCACATAGGCCTCGGCCCAGGCTCGTGGCCAGCGATCTTCGGCGCCGAATTCGGCAAAGCTGCACCAATCGCGCAGCGCGAGCGCCGTGGAATCGCGAATGCCTTGCCGGCGCTGCTCCGGCGAATCGACGAAGAACATCCCGCCAAAGCTTTCGCGGGCGAGCCCGCCGAACGCGCTTTCCCGGTCGCGATCGACCATCAGCACCGATTTGCCGCCGTCGAGCAGGTCGAGCGCGGTGGCGATGCCCGCGATCCCACCGCCGATAATCAAGACGTCACTGCGCTCTTGCATCCACCCCAGCCCTCGACGCACACCGCCGCCACTATCACGGCCGGACCAGGGCGGCTTTGGTGCAGATCAAGTATCGGACGGAAGGCGGGACGCGGATGCGGGTCATTATCCATCCCGACAAAGGCGCTATCCGACAATATGTTACAAAATTATTGACTCGTTTGAAATTTCTGTAATACTTCTATGAAAAGGTGAGGATGCTGCGAGGACGATGATGGTGTCGCAAGAGACCCGCAATGTGGCCGCGACAAAGTCCATTCCCACGCTCTGTTACAATTGCGTGGCAGGGCCTGATTTCCTGCGGGTCACCGTAGAGGACGGCGTCGCCACCCGTATCGAACCCAACCACGAGGCCCTCGGCATTCATCCTGGCGGCGGCCGTCCATGCGTGCGGGCTTATGGGCTGGTGCAGAAGACATATAGTCCCCACCGTATTCGCCAGCCGATGCGGCGGACCAATCCGAAAAAGGGCAGGAACGAGGATCCCGGTTTCGTCCCGATCTCCTGGGATGAGGCGCTCGATACCATCGCCTCCAGGCTCAATGACATTCGCAGCCGCGGCGTGCTCGACGAGGCCGGCCTGCCGCGCGTGGCGGCTTCATTCGGCCATGGCGGCACGCCGCGCAGCTACATGGGCTCGTTTCCTGCCTTCATGTCGGCCTGGGGACCGATCGACTTCAGCTTCGGCTCCGGCCAGGGTGTCAAATGCACCCATTCCGAACATCTCTACGGCGAATACTGGCATCGCGCCTTCACCGTCAGCGCCGACACCGTGCTGACGCGCCTGATCGTATCGTTCGGCTCGAACAACGAGGTCACCGGCGGCGTCTGCGCGACACGCCGGCACGCCGACGCGCGCATCCGCGGCGTCAAGCGCATCCAGATCGAGCCGCATCTTTCCGCTACCGCCGCATGCTCGGCCGAGTGGGTGCCGATCAAACCCAAGACCGATGCCGCGTTCATGCTGGCGATGGTGCATGTGCTGCTGCACGAGACGCCGCGCGCTTCGCTCGACCTGGCGTTCTTGCGCGACCGCACCGCGTCGCCCTATCTGGTCGGTCCAGACGGCTACTATCTGCGGAATCCGGAAAGCGGCAAGCCCTTGATGTGGGATGAAGCCACCGGCGCACCGGTTGCATTCGATGCGGCCGGCGCCCGGCCCGCTCTGGAAGGGACGTTCACCGTTGCAAGGTCGGTCAGCCTGTTGGCCGACGGCGAAATCGCCCATCACGAGAATGCCGCCGCGCGAACGGCATTTTCAACCATGGTCGAGGCGATGCAGCGCTATTCGCCCGAATGGGCCAGCGACATCTGCGGCGTCCCGGCCGCAACTATCCGGCATGTGGCGGCGGAATATGTCGGCAATGCCTGCATCGGCGAAACTATCGAGATCGAAGGCCGGACCCTGCCTTTCCGGCCGGTCGCAGTCACGCTGGGCAAGACGGTCAACAATGGATGGGGAGCGTTCGAGTGCTGCTGGGCACGCACGGTGCTCGCGACGCTGGTCGGCGCGCTCGAAGTGCCCGGTGGCACGCTCGGCACCACCGTCCGTCTCAACCGTGGGCATGACAATCGCCTCGCCAGCGTAGTGCCGGGCGAGGATGGCTTCATGGTGTCCTCGCTCAATCCCACCAGCCAGGAGGGCTGGAAAGCCAAGCCGACCGGGCGCAATGCCCACCGGACGCTTGTTCCGATCGTCGGCAATTCGGCCTGGAGCCAGGCCCTCGGCCCCGCACATCTGCCGTGGATGTTCATCGATGAAGCCCCGGCGAACTGGCCGCAGCAGACGCTGCCCGAACTGTGGATCACCTTCCGCACCAATCCGGCCATTGCGTTCTGGGATACCGAACGGCTGACCAAAGCCATCGCCAGGATGCCGTTCGTCGTGGCATTCGCCTATGCGCCCGACGAAACCAACCATATGGCCGACATCCTGCTTCCCGACGCGGCCGACCTGGAAAGCACACAGCTGGTTCCGGTCGGCGGCACCAAGTTCATCGAGCAGTTCTGGAATCATCAGGGCGTCGCGCTGCGGCAAAAGGCGGTCGAGCCGATCGGCGATGCGCGCGACTTCACCTGGATCTCGACCGAGCTGGCGCGGCGCACCGGCCTGCTCGACAAGTACAACGCAGCCATCAATCGCGGCGCCATCGGCTCGCCGCTGAAAGGCGCCAACTATGACTTCTCGCTCCCGGGCGAGGAGGTCCACGATGCCGAGACGATCTGGGACGCGGTGTGCAAGGCATCCACCGCGGCGCTGACCGAAGGCCGCGAGGTCAGGGACCTCGCCTGGATGAAGGAGCACGGCTTCTTCGTCGTGCCGTTCAAGCGTACCGACTGGTACCTCTATCCGAGCATCGCCGACCAGGGCCTCCGCTTCGAACTGCCTTATCAGGAACGCCTGATGCGCGCCGGGGAGGAACTGCGCCGGCGGCTGCACGCCCAAGGCACGCATTGGTGGGACGAACAGCTCAGCGAATATCAGCCCCTGCCGCAATGGCATGACGTGCCGGGCCGCTGGGTGCGCGCGGTCGAGGCCGCGGGAAAGAATCCAAAGGACTTTCCGTTCTGGGGCATCACCACCAAGACCATGTTCTATTCCGCCGGCAACAATTCCGGCGTGCCCTTGATGCACGAAGTGGGCCGTAACGTCCGCGGCCATGGCGGTATCATCATCAATGCCGCATCTGCGGCGAAGCTCGGTATCCGGCAGGACGACTGGATCGAGGTCCGCTCGATCGTCGCCGCCACGCGTGGCCGCGCCGTGCTGGTGCAGGGATGCCATCCTGAAACCGTCGTCATTCCGGGACAGCACGAGCACTGGAAGACACCGTTCGCCAAAGACCTGAATTTCCCCTCGCTCAACACCGTGACGCAGATGTCAATGGAGCTGACGGACGCTACCGGATCAGGAGCAGACGTGGTCCGGGTATCCGTCCGCAAGGTCGATGGACCGCAAAGGAGGGGCCACGCATGACCCGATACGTCATGGTCGCCGACCTGCGGCGTTGCGTCGGCTGCCAGGCCTGCACCGCCGCATGCAAGGAGGCCAACGCCACGCCGCCGGGCGTGCAGTGGCGCCGCGTGCTCGACATCGAGGTCGGCGAATTTCCCGACGTCAATCGTGTCTTCGTGCCGACCGGCTGCCAGCATTGCGCCGATCCGCCGTGCATGGACGTGTGCCCCACGACCGCGACCGGTCAACGCCCCGACGGCATCGTCACTATCGACTACGATCTCTGTATCGGGTGCGGCTACTGCGCCGTTGCCTGCCCCTACGAGGCGCGGTTCAAGGTGAGCGCTCCGGAGTTCTCTTTCGGCGAGGAGCCGAATGTGTCCGAGAGCGCACGGTTCGACCCCGCAAAAATCGGCGTCGCCACCAAGTGCACCTTCTGCGTCGATCGCATCGATGCCGGCATCGCGGCCGGCAGGATTCCGGGACACGATCCCGAAGCGACTCCGGTCTGCGTCAATACCTGCGTTTCGGGCGCCCTCACCTTCGGCGATATCGACGATCCCGACAGTGCAGTCTCGCGCCTGCTGGCGGAAAACAAATCGTTCAGGATGCATGAGGCGCTCGGGACGAACCCCGGGTTTTACTATCTTTGGGACAAGGAGCTTCCGTGAGACAGTTCGTCACGACGAGACTCCAGCGCTATTGGGACATTCGCGCGGCCGGCAATTTCAGCTTTGGTGGAACCGGCAGCGGGCTGATCGTGGCTTCGGCTCTGGCGCTTGCAGTCGATGCGGCGTCCGTTCCTGCCGTCATCGCCGGACTTGGCTTGATCGCATTGGGACTGTTCTGCGTCTGGCTCGAGATCGGCAGGCCATGGCGGGCATTCAATGTCTTCTTTCATCCTCGGACGTCATGGATGACGCGCGAGGCGCTACTGGCGCCGCCGCTCTTTGCCGCAGGCCTCGCCACCGCTTTCGACGTCAGATTTGCGGCACTGGCCGGCGTACTTGCCCTCGGATTTCTCTATTGCCAGGCACGCATGCTGCACGCCTCCAAAGGCATCCCGGCCTGGTGCCAGAATGAAGTGGTGCCCTTGATCGTGGCGACAGGGCTTGCTGAAGGCACTGGCGCCTATCTCGTTGTGGCAAATGCGCCCGTCATCTTGACTGCTGTTGCACTGGGGGCCGGAATTGCCCGCGAAGTGGCGCGGGAAGCCTACCGTCGCGGGGTCATCCGGGCGAAAGCGCCGGCCGGAACGCTGGCGTGGTTTTCGTTGCGCGAAGAGAAGCTCTTGACGGCGGCACGGTTCGTCTCGATTGGCCTGCTGGCCCTGGCCCTGACCGGCCTGGTCTCGCCGGTCTTTGGCGGCCTGCTGGCCGTGCTGACCGGATGGGGATTGAAGGCGATGCTGATTGTGCGCGCCGCTTTCACCCGCGGACATGTGCTTGAGCACACGCCAACCCGCGGCCGCGGGGGCGGCCATCTGGTCGTACCGATGTGAGAAGGAACGACCGGCAAGATTTCGAAACCCGGCCTCGAGGGCAGCCGCTGTACGCTGGGGCTGCTCCGGACGCAGCGGCGAAACGGATGATGAATCCAATATGCCATGTCGAGCGGCAAACCTGGCGCGCAGGGCGCCCGGCAGTCGGCGAGCGCGCAATCGCGGAAGAAGCCGCTGTCGCGTTCACCTACAACGGCTCTTCGTACGCCGTGATGATGGCAACTCCACTGGACTTGCAGGATTTCGCGATCGGTTTCAGCCTGACCGAGGGCGTGATCGGCTCGCCGGCCGACATCGAAACGCTCGACATCGTCGAACGGGAGACCGGAATCGAACTGGCGATGTGGCTTGCCGAGCCCCGCGCCCGCATTCTATCCGAGCGCCGGCGTTTTCTGGCTGGCCCGACCGGCTGCGGGCTGTGCGGCATCGAATCGCTCAACGAAGCGGTACGACCCATGCCAACCGTCGCCGTACATGAGCTGTTCTCACAACGCGACATCATGCAAGGCCTGCACGCGCTTCAAGGCGGGCAGCCGATCTATCGGGAAACCCGCGCTGTTCACGGCGCGGCGTTCTACCATCCGCAAGACGGCCTGATCGCCATGCGTGAAGATGTCGGTCGGCACAATGCGCTGGACAAGCTCGCCGGCACGCTCGCGCAGCAGCGGCTGACCGGCGCCGGCGGCTTCGGCATCGTTACCAGCCGGGTGTCGATCGAGTTGGTGCAGAAGGCCGCAACAATCGGCATGCCGGTACTGGTGGCCGTCTCAGCACCGACGGCGCTGGCGGTTCGTACGGCACATGCCGCCGGAATCACACTGATCGCCGTCGCACGCGACGACGGCTTCGAAGTATTCACACACGCACAGCGGATTGCAGAGACGCGCGGCCTGGATCTCGGCACCGGATAGGCTCCGCGGTCCCAATGCACCGGACGAATTCTCGCCGCGTTGCGATCAATCACCGGAAGGAAACGTGATAGGCTTCCACCCGCAGGCACCACGGCCCGCGACGGAGGAAACAGAATTGAAAGCCTATGAGTTGCAGGGCCCCGGCGGGGCCGACGCCATGATGCTGGTGGACAGACCCGCGCCGGTGCCCGGCCCCGGAGAGGTGCTGGTGAAGCTGAAGGCTGTGACCATCAACTATCGCGATCTCCTGACGGTAAAGGGCGGCTATGGCTCGCGGCAGAAGTTTCCACTGGTGCCGCTGTCCGACGGCGCGGGCGTGGTGGAGAGCGTCGGCGCCGGCGTTTCACACTTCAAGCCGGGCGATCGCGTGACCGGCAGCTTTTTCGAGGGCTGGCTTGGAGGCGAACCGAGCGAGGAAAAGATGCGCTCCAATCTCGGCGGCGCGGTCGACGGCGTGTTGTGCGAGTATCGTCTGTGGCCGGCCGCGGCGCTGGTGCGCACGCCCGACCACCTGAGCGACGCCGAGGCGGCGTCGCTGCCCTGCGCCGGGCTGACGGCGTGGAGCGCGGTGGTGAAGCTCGGCAACATCCGGCCGGGGCAGACCGTGCTGACCCAGGGCACCGGCGGCGTTTCGATCTTTGCGCTGCAGTTTGCCAAGATGAGCGGCGCGCGCGTGATCGCAACGTCGTCGAGCGAAGCCAAGATCGAAAGGCTCAAGCAACTCGGCGCCGACATCACCATCAACTACAGAACCACGCCCGAATGGGGCAAGCTGGCGCGGCAGATGACCGACCGCGGCGTCGATCTCGTCGTCGAAGTCGGCGGCGTCGGCACACTGAACGAATCGATCCGCGCGACGCGAATCGGCGGCAGCATCGCCTTCATCGGCGTACTCGCCGGTGGACCTAAATCGGAGACGCGGCTGCCGCTGATGGTGATGCAGCAGCAGCGC
>DASWVJ010000049.1:0-5443 GCA_036406295.1 Bradyrhizobium sp. | reverse complement strand
TACTCGTTCCGCGCCACGGCGGTCAGCTTGGTCATGTTCTGCAAGAGAATGCGACCGCGCTGCAGGTCGAGGATGCCGTCCTTGCGCCAGAGCTGGAGCTGGCGGTTGACGCTCTCGCGGGCGGCGCCGACAAAGACGCCGAGCTGTTCCTGCGAGATATGAACCTCGGATCCGAAATCCGCCGCAAGCGCGCAGAGCCGGCGAGCCAGACGCACCGGCAGCGGCTGCAGCATGGATTCCTCCATGCGCTCGCTCTGCCAGCGGATGCGCTGACACAAGAGCATGATGATCTTGATGGCGACCTTGGGCTCGCGCTCAAGGAAGCTGAGGAAATCCTCGCGGCGCAGCACGAACAGCTCCGAAGGCTCGCCCGCGGTGGCATCCGCCGTGCGGTTCTGGCCGTCGAGGACGGCGACCTCGCCGAAGAGATCGCCGGGGCCCATGAAATTGAGGGTCAGCCTGCTGCCATCCGACGCACCGGTCTCGATCCGGATCTGGCCGCGGCGCACGCCGAACAGAGCATCGCCCGCGTCGCCCTTCTGGAACAGAACCTCGCCCGCCGCCATTTGCTGAGTATGGCAGAGGCCTGCAATCCGCTGCAGCTCGTCCGCCCCAAGGTCCGCAAACATCGGGTTCATCTTCAAAATGACCGCAAATTCGGCCTGTTTACTCATGGCAATGCCTTTTCAGTCCGGTTGAAATGGGAGCTGTCGCATGGTTCGGCCCCGAAGAAGTGTGCCATAAGTCACATAACTTTGCAGCCTCACCGTATTATTTTTGCCTTCTTTGAGCCCGCCGCCTGATCCGCGGTAAGCTTGCCCTTGCCTGTCTGGAACGTCGAAATGAGAGCACTGAAAATCGCCGGCGCCGCCATTGCCGCCGTGATCGTCGTGATCGCGCTGCTGCTGATCGTCGGTATCCCCTCCGGATTCATGACGACGGCCATCCAGGAGCGGGTCGAGCGCGACACCGGCTACAAGCTCAGCATCAACGGCTCGACCAAGATCGGCATCTGGCCCTCGCTCAACGTGACGATCAAGGACGTCACGCTGCAGGACCCGAAAGATCGCGACATCGCCAACCGCCTGACCGCCGCCAGCATCGAAGCGGACGTGACGCTGTCCAGCCTCTGGTCCGGCAAGCCCGAGATCACCGAACTCGTCATCGTGCGCCCGGTCGTGAACCTGCCGCTGCAGCGCGAGCGCACGCGCGACAATTTGGCGAAGCCGGCGGGCGCCAGGACGTCCCCCTCCTTCTCGATCGAGCATGTCGTCATCAGCGGCGGCACGGTGGTGTTCTCCAACCTGCGCGACCGCGTCGAGAGCAGGATTGAGGGCATCAACGCCGACGCCATCACGACGTCCGATCGCAGGGTGCGGATATCGGGCAATGCCCGCACCGGCGAGCATCCGCTCAAATTCGACATCAAGGCGACCGCGCCCGCCCCGCCGCTGGAGCGGCAGAGCATCCCGACCGAATTCACCCTCGATGCGCCGGGGCTGCTGCCGGCCACCGTCTCCGGCAAGACCGAGCTGCGGCTGAACGGCAACATCATCCAGATCAATGGCCTCTCCGGCATGTTCGGCGACGGCGCCTTCAACGGCTGGGCCTCGGTCGATATCGCCAGCAAGCCGCTGGTCAAGGTCGATCTCGACTTCCACCGGCTCAACGTCGCGATGGCGAAAAGCGCGCCGGGTTCGGCGAAGGCGCCGTGGAGCAATGCGACAACTGACCTCAACGGGCTCAATTATGTCGATCTCCAGGCGCGCATCTCGGCCGCCCAGCTCAATCTCGGCGACGCGCAATTCGCACCGGCCGCGATCGAGGCCAATCTCGCCAGCGGCATCCTGAAGCTGCGTGTCGCCAATCTCGGCACCTATGGCGGCCAGGCCAATGGCGACCTCACCATCGACGCCTCGACGGCGATGCCGAGCTACGCGCTGCAAACCGACCTCGTCGGGGTGCGCGCGCTGCCGCTGCTGCAGGGCATGGCCGATTTCGACAAGCTCGACGGCAGGATGCAGGCAAAGATTGCCGTCCGCTCGACCGGCAACAGCCAGCGTGCGATCATGAGCAACATCAGCGGCACGGTGTTCGCCCTGTTCCAGGACGGACAGATCCGCGGCCTCAACGTCGCGCAGATGATCCGCTCGCTCACCGCCTCCACGCTTTCCGGCTGGCAGGAGAACAGCCAGCAGGCGACCGACCTCACCCAGCTCTCCGCCTCCTTCAAGATCGACAAGGGCCAGGCCACCACCTACGACCTCAACCTCATCGGCCCGCTGGTGAAGGTCACCGGCGTCGGCACCATCGATCTCGGCACCAAGCAGATGGGCTTCCGCATCGAGCCGAAGCTCGTGATGACCACCGAGGGCCAGGGCCGCGCCTCCGATCCCGTCGGCTTCGGCATCCCCGTGATCATCGACGGGCCGTGGTCGGAGCCGCGCATCTATCCCGAAATGAGCGGCATCCTGGAAAATCCGGAACAGGCCTATGCCAAGCTGCGCGAGATGGGCAAAGGCCTGTTCGGCAAGGACGGCGCCGGACTTGGGGCTGCGATCGGCGGCCTGCTCAGCGGTATCCAGCAAGGCGGCGCGCAGCCGGGACAACAGCCCGGTGGCACCGGCGCCGGACAACCCAATACGCCCGGCGGCGACTTCGGCACCACCATCGGCAACCTGATTCAGCAGGGCCTCGGCGGACTTGCCCAGCCGCAGGCGGCACCCGGCCAACAGCCGCAGGCCCAGACCGGCGGCCGCTCGCAGGGCCGCAGCATCCCCTCGCCCGGTGCGAGCCCGGCTCCCTCCCCGCAGGACCAGACGGCTTCGCCGCCGCCCGCCGCCGTGAGCGAGCCGGTGCCCGGGAGCCAGGAAAGCCAGCCGATGAACGACGTGCTGCGGCAGCTTTTCAACCGCTAAATCCCCTGGAAACTGGCCAAATTGCCCACTACCCGGGCTAACCATGCCGGGCAATACCCGGCCTGCCCCCTCGATCTGTGCTAAAATCCGACAGGTGATGCCGCCCAATGGCCGGCAACCCTTCGTGAATTGGCAAGCCGATGCGCGCGCCCGAATGCGGGCCGCCCGAGGGTTTTGATGAACGCGGTCAAGGACAAGGGCTGGTTCCTGCGCGGCGGCCTGTTCGCCAAATATGTGATCTCGCTGGTCGGCCTCGTCGTGTTCGTGCTCGCCGTCAACGGCGTGATGGAGACCTGGATCAGCTATCGCGCGACCCGCACCTCGCTGATCGACGGCATGGCCGAGAAGGCCGAGGCGACCTCGCGGCGCATCGAGCAGGCGATGAGCGACCTGGAGCGGCAGACCAGCTGGGTTACCCGCGCCAGCGCCAACCAGTTCACCGCCGAGCAGCGCCGCGTCGACTACACCCAGCTCCTCAACCAGGTGCCGGCAGTCAACCAGGTATCGTTCATCTCCGCCCAGGGCCGCGAGGAGCTGCGCCTGTCGCGCGGCGGCGCCGTCTCCTACGGCAGCACGGTCGATTTCTCCCGCGACGCCCGCTTCAGCGAAACGCTGGCGCGCGGCGCCATTAATTTTTCGCAGGCCTATTTCCGCGACGGCCGGCCCTTCATCTCGCTGACCATGGCGCATGCCGGCTACAGCGGCGCCGTCGGCGTCACCGTGGCCGAGATCGATCTGCGCTTCCTCTCCGACTATCTGGGCGACGCCCAGGTCAGCCGCAACGCGATCGCCTATGTCGTCGATGCCCAGGGGTTGGTGCTGGCGACTTCCAGCAAGGGGCCCGACATCGACAAGGATATCTCCGCGCTGCCGCAGGTCGCAGCCAGCCTCGCCGGCTCGCGCCCGACCACGGGTAAGGACTGGAACGGGCACGACGTGCTGACCGCCTCCGCGACCGTGCCGAAGTTCAATTGGAGTGTGTTCTTCGAGCAACCGGCGGCGCAGGCGCTGACGCCGATCCACGACCAGCTGGTGCGCATTGCGCTCCTGATCGGACTTGGCCTGATCGTCGCGACGCTGGCCGGCATCGTGTTGGCGCGGCGCATGCTGATCCCGATCAACGCGCTGTCCTCCGGCGCGCGGCTGCTCGGCGAAGGCAAGTTCGGCCACCGCATCGAGGTGAAGACCGCCGACGAGCTGGAGGAGCTTGCCGGACAGTTCAACAGCATGGCCTCGCAGCTGCAGGAGACCTATACCGGCCTCGAATGGAAGGTGAAGGAGCGCACGCGCGACCTTGCGCAATCCATCAACGAGCTGAAGGTGCTGGAAGAGGTCGGCCGCGCGGTCGCCTCCTCGCTCGACCTCAACGCCGTGCTGCCGACGGTGGCGGCGCGCGCGCTTGAGATCACCCATGCCGATGCGGTGCTGATCTACACCTATGACGCCGCGGGCGACCGCTTCAACCTGACGGAAGCGATCGGCGTGGACGGGAATGCCGGAGGCAGCCATCGCGCCATCGACCGCCGGGGCTCGACGCTGGGCGAAGCCGCCAGCTCCGGCGAGCCGATTGCGATTGCGAACCTCGATAAGGCCGGCGACATTCCGCTGCGCGAGATGGCGCTCGAGGCCGGCTTCCACTCGGTGCTGGTCGTGCCGCTGGTCGACCAGACCGGCGTGCTCGGCTCGCTGGTGGTGCTGCGGCGGAACGCCGGCGACTTCCCGCAGAATTTGATCGGCCTGATGACGACGTTTGCGCACCAGGCGGTGCTGGCGATGCGCAACGCGCGGCTGTTTTCGGAAGTGAACCAGAAAAGCCGCGAGCTGGAGGTCGCCCATTCCACCGTACAGCAGCAGGCGGCGAAGCTGCAGGAGCAGACCGACCAGCTCAAGGACTGGAACAAGTCGCTGGAGGATCGCGTCGAGACCCAGCTCGGCGAGATCGAGCGCATCCGCCGGCTCGAACGCTTCCTGGCGCCGCAGGTGGCGCAGCTGATCGCCTCCTCCGACGGGCACGAGGGGCTGCTCGACAGCCACCGCCGCGAGGTCACCGTCGTGTTCTGCGACCTCAGAGGCTTCACCGCCTTCACCGAGCAGACCGAGCCGGAAGAGGCGATGAACGTGCTGCGTGAATATCACGCCGCCCTTGGCGAACTGATCTTCCGCTACGAGGGCACGCTCGACCGCTATGCCGGCGACGGCGTGATGATCCTGTTCAACGCCCCTATTCAGTTTGCCGACCACACCAAGCGAGCGGTGAAGATGGCGGTGGAGATGCGCGACATCATCGGCGGCCTGTGCGAGCGCTGGCGCAACCGCGGCCACAATCTCGGCTTCGGCATCGGCATCGCGCTCGGCTACGCCACACTCGGCCAGATCGGTTTCGAGCAGCGGCTGGAATATGCCGCGATCGGCAGCGTCACCAACCTTGCCTCGCGCCTGTGCGACGAAGCCAAGGCCGGCCAGATCGTGGTCAGCCGCCGCGTCTACGGCATGGTCGAGCAATGGGTCGAGGGCAAGCCGATCGA
>DASWVJ010000048.1:0-2767 GCA_036406295.1 Bradyrhizobium sp. | reverse complement strand
GTCGCCATCATGTTCATGCACAACGATCATCTGGGGCCGCCGCACGCGACCGCAACCCAGTACATCTATGTCGACGACGTGATGGCGGTTTGGGACTCGATCCGAGATCGATGCACCGCGGAATGGGGTCCGGAAAGGATGCCCTATGGGATGCTGGAGTTCGCGATCAAGGACCCGAACGGTTACCTGCTCAGCTTCGGTCAACCGATGAGCTAGATTGAGAGCCGTTCGACCCTGATGGTGATGAGGGTCAAGCGGACGAAGCCGCTGCCGCTGCTACCGCTGGCTTCGGCCGCGCGATCGCAAGCACGATCAGGGCGGCGATGATGCAGAGCGTCCCGGCGACGAAGAAAGCCGGCAGGTAGGTGGCATACACCGTGCGCGACAGGCCGGCGCCGAAGGCAGCGGCGCCTGCGCCGAGCTGGTGGCCGGCAAAGATCCAGCCGAACACAAGGTTGGCGCGCTCGGCGCCGAAGCGCTGGGCGGTGAGGCGCACGGTCGGCGGCACGGTCGCGATCCAATCGAGGCCGTAGAACACGGCGAACAGCGACAGGCCGTAGAAGGTGAAGTCGGTGAACGGCAGGAACACCAGCGACAGTCCGCGCAGGCCGTAGTACCAGAACAGCAGCCAGCGATTGTCGTAGCGGTCGGACAGCCAGCCGGAGACGATGGTGCCGAAGAAATCGAAAATGCCCATCGCCGCCAGCAGGCCCGCGGCCTGGACCTGCGGGATGCCGAAATCGAGGCACATTGGGATCAGGTGCACCTGGACGAGGCCGTTGGTGCTGGCGCCGCAGATGAAGAAGGTGGCGAACAGGATCCAGAACACCGGCTGTTTCGAGGAGTCGCGCAAGGTGCCCAGCGCGACCGCCGCGATCGGCGCGGTGTTCGGCGACGGAGCGGGAAGGGGCTCGGTGCCCTCGTCGCCGAACGGACGCAGGCCCACGTCACTCGGACGATCGCGCATCACCATCAGCACGGCGAAGGCGGCGACGCCCAGCATCACGCAGATCAGCGCCAGCGCGATCCGCCAGCCGACTTGCTCGGTGATGGCGGCAAGCGCGGGCAGGAACAGCAATTGCCCCGTCGCGACGCTCGCGGTCATGATGCCGACCACGAGCCCGCGCCGCGCCACGAACCAGCGGGCGGCAATCGTCGCGCCCAGCACCAGCGCGGTCATGCCGGTGCCGATGCCGATTACGACGCCCCACAGGAGCCAGAGCTGCCAGACTTTTGTCATGAACAGCGAGCCGACGAGGCCGGAGACCACGACGAGCTGCGCCGCCAGCGTGACGTTGCGCAGGCCGTAGCGGTTCAAGAGCGCGGCGGCGAACGGCGCCATCAGGCCGAACAGGATGAAGCGGATCGACAAGGCCGAGGAGATTTCAGCGTTGCTCCAGCCGAACTCCTTCTGCAAGGGCACGATGAACACGCCGGGCGCACCGACCGTACCTGCGGAGATCAGTGCGGCGAGGAAGGTGACGGCGACCATCGCCCAGCCATAGTGGATGTTGCGGCGGGCGAGGGCGGCTGACAGCCAGTTCGAGATCATGGAGCCTCAGGAGAATCGATGCGGTGATCCGGAAACGAATTTTGCCATGAGGGAAGAATGGCTTGAATGCCATACTTCCCTCATTTTGCGACATGGCGCGCCGCTAATGGGTGATGCGCTCGACGGCAATCGCGGTAGCTTCGCCGCCGCCGATGCAGAGCGAAGCGACGCCGCGCCTGAGATTGTTGGCTTCCATCGCATGCAGCAGCGTCACGATCAGCCGCGCGCCGGTGGCGCCGATGGGATGGCCGAGCGCGCAGGCGCCGCCGTTGATGTTCAGCTTCTCGCGCGGAATGCCGAGGTCGCGCTGCGCCGCCATGGCGACGACGGCAAAAGCCTCGTTAATTTCGAACAGGTCGACGTCGCCAACGCTCCAGCCGATCTTGTCCAGGAGTTTTCTGATTGCAGGGATTGGCGCGGTCGTGAACCATTGCGGTTCCTGGCTGTGGGTGGCGTGGCCCTTGATCTCGGCCAGCGCCGGCAGGCCCTCGCGATCGGCGAGCGAGCGTTTGGCCAGGATTAGAGCGGCAGCGCCGTCGGCATTGGCCGAAGAAGCGGCCGGCGTGATGGTGCCGCCGGCGCGGAAGGCGGGTTTCAGGCCGGGGATCTTGGCGGGATCGACCTTCAGCGGATGCTCGTCATTGGCGATGATGCGCGGGCCTGCCTTCTCGGCGAGCGTCACCGGCGCGATCTCGGCCTTGAACGCGCCGCCTTCCACCGCCTTGCGGGCGCGGGTCAGCGTCTCCATCGCATATTTGTCCTGGTCGGCACGAGTGAACTGATAGGCCTCGGCGGTCGCCTCGCCGAAATCGCCCATCGAGCGGCCGGTCTCATAGGCGTCCTCGAGCCCGTCCATCATCATGTGATCGATGATGCGGTCATGGCCGGCGCGATAACCTGAGCGCGCTTTCGCCAGCAGATAGGGCGCGTTGCTCATGCTCTCCATGCCGCCGGACAGCACGATCGCGGCGGAACCGGCATTGATGATGTCGTGTGCCAGCATGGTCGCCTTCATGCCGGAGCCGCAGACCTTGTTGATGGTGGTGGCGCCGGTGGCGTCAGGCAGTTTGGCGCCGCGCGCGGCCTGCCGCGCCGGGGCCTGGCCCTGGCCAGCGGGCAGCACATTGCCCATGAAGACCTCGTCGATCCGTTCCGGCGCCAGCTTGGCCCGCTCCAGCGCAGCGCCGATCACATGTGAGCCGAGCTTGTGGGCGG
>DASWVJ010000047.1:0-10075 GCA_036406295.1 Bradyrhizobium sp. | reverse complement strand
GCGCGGGAGAAGTGGATGCGGCCTTTGGTGGTGGGGCCTTCGCCGGTGATCACGCCATCGCGGACGATTGTCAGGGCCTCGGCGGCGGTAGCGCGGCAGGACGGCTCCGGCACGCCATTTTCGGCGGCCTTGGTACTCGGGGCAGACATGGCGAGACTTCTCAATTCCTTGTTCTTGGCCAGCTTTTCCATGCGGGCGTAAACGAGTGGTTAACGAATCGAAACCGGCGTTTCGACATTCTTAGATGGTTGCCGATTTGTCGCTATTGGCTCCGCTGCGGTTCGGGCCGGGCGTGATGAGGGCCATACAAGGCAAAAGCGGGGCAGAAGGATTGACCGGACGATTTTTCGCCGCAGGGGCGCGCATCAAAAGAAGGTGCTAAAACCCACCCTGGACGGAGAAGGATTTCATCTTCTACATCAAGGCGTTCACTTAAACCCTTGTTCCGCCTATACTCCAACGCGACGAAATTTCCCTGTAACTAGAATGACATGAGGTCGTACCATGCCCCTTCCGATCGGCGCTACCGCCCCTGACTTCGAAGCCCAGACAACCGAAGGCAAAATCAAGTTCCACGACTGGATCGGGAACAGCTGGGCGATGCTTTTCTCGCATCCGAAGGATTTCACCCCGGTCTGCACCACCGAGCTCGGCGCGCTCGCCAAGCTGAAGCCGGAATTCGACAAGCGTGGCGTCAAGCTGATGGGTCTGTCGGTGGATCCGGTGGATCGCCACGCCAAGTGGTCAGAGGACATCAAGGAGACGCAGGGTGCCGCTCCGAACTATCCGATGATCGGCGACACCGATTACAACGTCTCCAAGCTGTACGAGATGCTGCCGGCCTCGGCGTCCGGCGATCCCCTCACCCGCACGCCGGCCGATAACCAGACCGTGCGCAACGTCTTCGTCATCGGTCCCGACAAGAAGATCAAGCTCGTCATGGTCTATCCGATGACGACCGGCCGCAACTTTCAGGAGATCCTGCGCTCCATCGACTCGCTGCAGATGACCGCCAAGCACCGCGTCGCGACGCCGGCCGACTGGAAACAGGGCGAGGATGTCATCATCGCGGGCTCGGTGTCCGACGAGGAAGCCAAGACGATCTATCCGCAGGGCTGGAAGGCGCCGAAGCCCTACATCCGCATCGTGCCGCAGCCGAAATAACGGTCGCGATTGCGAAGCAATTGAGACCGTCATCCCGGGGCGATGCGAAAGCATCGAACCCGGGATCTCGAGGTTCCGGGTCTGGTGCTTGCGCACCATCCCGGAACGACCCAGGAAACGAAGATGCCGGACCGGCGTTACGCCGCCCGCACGCCGCCGAGGAATTTGTCCACCTCGGCCTTCAGGTGCAGGCTCTCGCCGGACAGCGCCTGCGCCGCCTCGAACATGTGGTTGGAGGTTTGACCGGTTTCGCCCGCGCCGCGCGCGACATTGCCGACATTGACCGCCACGCTCGCGGTGCCGGCGGCGGCGGCGCGGACGCTGTGGGCGATGTTCTTGGTGGCGGCACTCTGCTGCTCCACCGCCGCCGAAATCGAGTTGGCGATCTCGCTGATGCGCTCGATGGTCTGGCCGATCGCCTTGATGGCGGCGACCGACTCGTCGGTCGCGATCTGCATGTTGCCGATCTGGCTGGAGATCTCCTCGGTCGCTTTCGCGGTCTGTCCGGCGAGGCTCTTGACCTCCTGGGCGACCACCGCAAAACCGCGGCCGGCATCGCCGGCGCGGGCGGCCTCGATGGTGGCGTTCAGCGCAAGCAGGTTGGTTTGCTCGGCAATCGAGGTGATCAGCTTCACCACGTCGCCGATGCGTGTGCCGGCCTGCGACAGCTCGGTGATGCGCTGGTCGGTGGCTTCGGCCTGGCGAACGGCTTCCGCGGCGATGCCGTTGGATTCCTGGACGCGGCGGGTGATCTCCGCAATCGAGCTCGACAGCTCGTCGGAGGCGGCAGCTGCGGTGCGGACATGCTCGGAAGCGGCTTCCGAGGTGCTGGCGGACTCGCCGGAGAGTTCGGCGGTGGTGCGCGCGGTCTCGGTAAGCTGGCGGGCGATGCGCTCGAACTCGCCGGAGGAATTCATGACCTTGTCGATGATGCCGCCGACGGCGGTCTGGAATTCATCGACGAAGCTGCGCAGCTCGGCCTTGCGCTGGTCGGCGGCAGCCGCGGCCGTGGCCGCCTGCTCGTTGCGCAGGCGCTGGCGCTCCTGCGCGTTGTTCTTGAAGACATTGACGGTGCGGGCGATCTCGCCGATTTCGTCGTGGCGGTCCTCGCAGTCGAGCGCGAGCTCGCTCTTGCCTTCCGCGATGGCGGTCAACGAGGCCGTCACCGAGGTCAGCGGCCTGGTGATACGGCGGACGATCAACATCGTCAGGAGCAGCACCAGCAAGGCCGCGATTCCGGCGGCGATCGCCATGGTCTGCATCGCCTGTGCCAGCATGTTCTCGAACTCGGCCATGGCAATGCCGACATAGAGAATGCCGATCACCTTCCCGGAGGCGTTCATCACGGGATAATAGGCGGTCATGTAGGTCTTGCTGAACAGCACCGCTGGCCCCTTGTAGGGCTGGCCCTTGCGCAGGAGCTGCTGGCCGGGATGGTCAGGCGCGAGCTGGGTGCCGACGGCGCGTTCGCCGTTCTCCTTCTTCAGGTTGGTGGAGCGGCGGATGAACTGGTTGCTGGCATCGTCATAGACAAACAGCGTGGCGTTGCCGCCGGTGTAGGACACGGCGCGATCGACGATCGCGTGGTCCTTGAATTCCGGCATCTTGGCCATCTCGGCCTTGCTGACCACACCGCTGCCGATGGCGATCCGCGCCTCGGGGTAGGTCTCGGCGAAGGCCAGCGCCAGCGTGCGCAGATTGACCTCGATGTCATGATAGGCCCGGTGGTTGAACTCCGACGACAGCGACCAATAGGCGGCGCCGATGACGAGGCCGGTGTTCAATGCGATCAGGAAGATCGCGCAGACGACGGCCTTGGTTCCGAGCCTGAGCTTGAGCGATGGCATGATTTTCCCCAAACGCATGTCGGCCATGCTGAAGCCTGTGAAATTTGATCACATTTGATCGTTTTTGCTTACCAACGCCTTAACGAACACAACCCAAAGGAAATTCTGGAGAATTCACTGCGCGCATGACGAGCGGCCGGCCATCGTCTTGGCTTCCTGGCGACGGACCTGTTCATGCCGGCCTGCGGCGGGCGCGATCAGGAGGTGCGTCGATTGACCAGAAACACGGCGGCGGCGCAGGCGATCATGCCGCCGATCGCGACCGCATCGAGCCGCTCGTCGAACAGGGAATACGCCATCACCGATGTCACCGCCGGTACGAGATAAAAGAGGCTCGCTACCGACGTCGCCGCCTGATGGCGGATCAGCCAGTACAGCAATCCGATCGATCCGATCGAGAGCACCACGACGAGCCAGCCCAGCGCGAGGATGAACTCGGCGGTCCAGTGCACCGTGCGGCTCTCGAACAGGAACGCACCTGCCGTGAAGAACACCGTGGCCGCGACGTACTGCACGAGATTGCCGCTGCGCCAGTCGATGCGGCCGCAATAGCGCCGCTGGTAGAGTGTGCCGAGCGTGATGCTGACCAGCGAGACAACGGACGCGATCCAACCCCAGCCGGCCTGCCCGCCCATCGGACGGCCATGCAGGATCAACGCGACGCCCACGAGCCCAAGCGCGAGGCCGCTCCACTGCAGCGGCGTGACGCGCTCGCCGAGCCAGCGATTGGCAAGGGTCGAGGTCAGGAGCGGCTGCAGGCCGGGCATCAACGCCGAAAGCCCGGCCGGAATCGACAGCGAGATCGCGACCGCCGTGCCACCGAGATAGAAGCCGTGCACGAGAATGCCGGCGATGATGCTGTGGCCGATCTCGCGGGCATCAAGCCAGGCCGGGCGAGCGATGACACAGATGAGCGCCATCAGCACCACCACGAGCGCCATGCGGATCGCGAGATAGGTCAGCGGGTCGGCATTGTGGATGACGTATTTGGTGCCGACAAAGCCGGTGCTCCACAGCACGACGAAAATTGCCGGCGCCGCGCGCGCGGCGAATTTGTCGAACTGTTCTGTCATTTGACGCGCACTACTGCCCAATCATGTGCTATGCGGCAACATCAATCCCGGAAGGGCGTCCGCCCGTTATCACATAACACGCCGAGAAGAGGATCCGTCATGGACGTACGCGCCGCCGTCGCCATCGCCGCAGGCAAGCCGCTGGAGATCACCACCGTCCAGCTCGAGGGGCCGCGCGAGGGCGAGGTGATGGTCGAGATCAAGGCAACCGGCGTTTGCCACACCGATGAATTCACCCTCTCCGGCGCCGATCCCGAAGGCCTGTTTCCTGCGATCCTCGGCCATGAGGGCGCAGGTGTCGTCGTCGATGTCGGCAAGGGTGTGACAAGCGTGAAGAAAGGCGATCACGTCATCCCGCTCTACACGCCGGAATGCCGGCAGTGCCCGTCGTGCCTTTCGCGCAAGACCAATCTCTGCACCGCGATCCGCGCCACGCAAGGCCAGGGCCTGATGCCCGACGGCACGTCCCGTTTCTCAATGGGCGGCAAACCGGTCCATCACTACATGGGCACCTCGACGTTTGCGAACTTCACCGTCTTGCCAGAGATCGCCGTCGCAAAAATCCGCGAGGACGCGCCTTTCGACAAGGTCTGCTACATCGGTTGCGGCGTCACGACAGGCATCGGCGCCGTCATCAACACGGCGAAGGTCGAGGAAGGCGCGAAGGCGATCGTATTTGGTCTCGGCGGCATCGGTCTCAACGTGATCCAGGGGCTGCGGCTTGCCGGCGCTGACATGATCATCGGCGTCGACATCAATCCCGACCGCAAGGCCTGGGGCGAACGTTTCGGCATGACCCACTTCGTCAACCCGAAGGATATCGGCAAGGACCTCGTCCCTCACCTCGTCAACATGACCAAGGCGGGCGCCGACCAGATCGGCGGCGCGGACTACACCTTCGACTGCACCGGCAACGTCACCGTGATGCGGCAGGCGCTGGAAGCCTGTCACCGCGGCTGGGGCCAGTCCATCATCATTGGCGTGGCGCCCGCAGGCGCGGAGATTTCGACGCGGCCGTTCCAGCTCGTCACCGGGCGCGTCTGGAAAGGCACCGCCTTCGGCGGTGCGCGTGGCCGTACCGACGTGCCCAAGATCGTCGACTGGTACATGCAGGGCAAGATCCAGATCGACCCGATGATCACGCATGTGATGCCGCTGGCAAGAATCAACGACGCGTTCGAGCTGATGAAGCGCGGCGAGTCGATCCGCGGCGTGGTGACGTTCTAGCGTTGACTGGAAATATTGCATCGCCCGCTTTCGCGGGCGATGACAACCGAAGCAGGCTTGATAGACGGCGAAAGGATCACCACTCTTCCGGGCAGGGATCGACGATCTTCCAGAGCTCGGTGCCGTTCTTGATCTTCTTCATCTCGGTGGTGAGCCCGCCATTGCGGCGGATCCAGTCCTTCACCGTGTCGGGGTAATAGGACATCAGGTCCGAGGTGCCCTCGGCGCTGGTGACCTTGATGCCGAAGGTGAAGGCCTTGTCGTAATAGGCAAGGTGGAAGCCGACGCTCGCCTTGGGCGTCACGCAGATCTTGTTCATCGGCACGATGCCGAACACCAGCGTGCAGGCGGAATTGCAGATGCCGTCGATGATGACACGCTCGCCTCTTTCGCGGATGCGCTTGTACTTGGCCTTGTATTCCTCGACATAGCCGCCGTGGTCGCGCGTGATGTGAAGGTCGGCGCGCGCCGGACCCGCAGCAATGGCGAAGATGGCAATCAGGGCAAGGAGCGTGATGCGCATGGGCAAAGCGGGTACCGGAACAGCCTTCTGAAACGTGAAATTGCCAGTCCAGGACGGGAGCAAGCCCCAAGACTCTGGCGGGACTGTGTTGGGAATTCGTTAAGTATCCCAAACCAGAGGAAAAATCGCCCCTGTGACCATTTTTCTGCACTTTTGGGCGCAATTTGCTTAAGATGGGGCCCGGATCGGATCCAAAAAGTCTCCGTTTTGGGCGGGGATAGCGGAGTATCGTGATGAGGAAATTGAAGCTTTTCAGTGCGGCCGGCCTGCTGGCGGCCATCGCCATCGCCCCGGCCCTGGCCGACGAAGCCCCCCGCCGTCACCATCACCGCCACTACCATCACCACGCCCAGCCGCTGCCTTACCCGATCAGCTACCTGCATAATTACGGCCCCGGCCCGGCGCCCGGCACCTTCGCCTATTACGACGGACCGGCCACCGTGAGATGCTATCAGGGCGCCGCCGCCTATCTCGGCCAGGACCGCCGCCGTCATCCCTGCTACTGAGCTTCTGGAAGTGTCTCGCTGGTTCTGATAAGCGACCGGTCACGCGCTCGTAGCTCAGCTGGATAGAGCATCGGATTTCGATTCCGAGGGTCGGAGGTTCGAATCCTTCCGAGCGCGCCAACTTCATCGCAAAAACTGCTATCCCTGCGAAGGCGGCACCGATACGCCGGTGTCGTATCAAGGCCGGTCTTGCACCATGACTTGCTGTGCGGTTCCCGGACACTCCGGCCCGCCTCAGGGAGGCTGCGATGGCCCGATTGAGCACGGAGCATCAATTTGCCCACTTCGCGGGCTGTGGCTCCATCCCTCCCATCAAGCGGCGAGCATCACGCAGTCTGGATAGGCTGACGCGAAGAAGCTTCCTCACCGGGGTGGGCGCCGCGGCAATCACCGCCGCGATGCCACGGACCGGCGCTGCCCAGACGTCAGGGCAAGCTCCAAAGATTCTCTTCAGACAGGCCAGGATATTCGACGGCAAGTCCGACGCCCTCAAGACGGGCGCCCAGGTCCTCATAGAGGGCAATAAAATCGCATCGATTGATACGACGAACAGTGCTCCGCCGTCGGATGCGACCGTCATCAACTGCGGCGATCGCGTTCTGATGCCCGGCCTGATCGACGCCCACTGGCATGCGATGTTGATAGCCACGAATCCGGCGCAGTCGATCACCGGCGACGTCGGGTACAACAATCTCATAGCCGGAGAGGAAGCGAGCGATACGCTGATGCGTGGCTTCACGACTGTGCGCGATGTCGGGGGGCCGGTATTCGGTCTCAAGCGCGCCATCGACGAAGGTGTGCTCGGCGGTCCGCGGATCTACCCTTCCGGCGCGATCATCACCGTTACAAGCGGACACGGTGATTTCCGCCAACTGTCCGAATTGCCGCGGACGATCGGCGGCATGCTCAGCCGCATGGAGCAGATCGGCGGGAGCATGGTTGCCGACAGCCCGGACGAAGTTCGCGTGCGCGTCCGGGAACAGCTCATGCAGGGCGCCTCTCAAATCAAGCTGACCGCAGGCGGCGGCGTATCATCGCCCTTCAGCCCGATCGACGTGACGACCTTCACCCTGGAAGAGCTTCGCGCCGCGGTCGAAGCCGCCGAAAATTGGGGCACCTATGTCTGTACCCACGCCTTTACGTCGCCGGCGATCCGGCGGTCCATCGACGCCGGCGTGAAATGCATCGAACACGGCTTTCTCATGGACGAGCCAACCGCAGAGTTGATCGCTCAGAAAGGCATCTGGTTGAGCACGCAGCCGCTGCCCGAGGAAATGCGGACAGGCCTTCCAGTCGGCTCCGTCCAGCGTGCCAAGGCCGATGAGGTCTGGCCCGGCATCAGCCGAACCTACGAGCTGGCAAAGAAATACAAGATCAAGACGGCTTGGGGCACCGACGTCCTGTTTTCCCGCGAACTGGCGCGGCGGCAGGGAGCCATCCTTGCCTCGTTGGCTCGCTGGTACACCCCCGCCGCAGCGCTCGCCATGGCCACCGGCACCAACGCCCAACTTCTGGCGCTGTCGGGCGAGCGCAATCCCTACCCCGGAAAGCTTGGCGTCGTCGAGCAGGGCGCGCTTGCGGACTTGCTGTTGGTCGACGGAAATCCGCTGGAGAACATTGCACTCGTCGCTGACCCGAAGAAGAATTTCATGGTGATCATGAAAGACGGCAAGATCCACAAGAACACCACGCCCAAGTGATGTTGGGATAGCCCCACGATTGAAGGGGATCGCTCGACGCCACTTGGTCTATATCCACTTGATCGCTGAGCGCCGTTCGGAACAGCTTCTATAGCGCTCAAACAAGTCCCTTACATTCTTGTCCATAAGACGCCGCTCCGTAGCGGTGCCGTCTCGTCGAAATCAAAAGCGGCCTGCAAGCAAGCGGCAGGCGCGTTTCATTTCACACCCTATTGTGACGCCTTTGCAGATAGTCGAGATGGACCTCACCCACCGCGCCCCTGGCAGGCCCCGTCAAGCCGATCGGACGTGAGCAAGGTCACGCTACCGTGACCGAACCGGCGGTGTGAAGGCGAAGGATCAACCCGCTGGCGTACAACGACTTTTCGGCGCGCCGCCACGGCGGTTCTTTTGAGCCGGTTCCCAATGAAACAATTTTCCTGTCCGGACGAAAAACTCCGGAAACAGCCTGCGCGTTATCGTGGAGCCAACAAAGAACAGGTGGCGTCATGGATCTCGTAGCAGCGTTCCTTGCACTGGTGAGCCTTGGTGTGTTTGCGGCCCATACCCTGGACGCGCTCCGCACCTAGCTCTCCGCCCACAGTTGAACACCCCGCCCTGCCCGGCCCGAGCCTCAGGCTTAGGTCGGCCAGCGACCTACGGTCCGCGTAAAGGGTTTCAACCCGCCTTTTCAGGACTGCAAGCTGACATCTCCTTCTTTCTGCCCGTGATGCGGTCGCCGGACTGCTGAAGAAAGAAGGTTTCCCATGCCTCAGGCATTGCCCGCGAACCCCAATCTTAACTGGTTGAACAAGGCGGCGAGGAAGCGCTCGCCGAGCTGCGCGTTCGCGCCCCGATGCGACGGGCGGAGTAGTTCGGCAGAGCCGATTTCATTGAACTCCAGGCGGCGGGCGCCCAGGAGCGACAGCTGCCGCGTCAGTCGTTGCACGCGGAAAGTCCAGAGTGGCGCGGCCGACGGCAACCGGCAGAAAATCACCCTCCGGTTGTTTGAAGGCACTCCGACGAGGTCTACGATAAAGCCTTTCATGGAGGCTCATTTGAGAAAGATTATATTCCCGGTGGTGATTTCCCTGCTCATCGCGCCAGCCGCCCACGCGCAGAAACTGGTGGACCCTACCCAAGTAGCGCCTGAATACCGGCAGGCCGCCGAGAAGCGGCGGGCCGAACAACTCCGACAGCGTGAGTGCGGCCGGAAAGCCGATGTCGACAAGGTGCTGCCGCGCGACCGCACGGCGTATCTCAATCATTGCCTGGAGGCCGACGCCGCCAAGCAGTAGGTCGCGCAGTGCGATCACAGCCGCGGCGCCACCTGCGCGACACGGTCGCCAAACATAGCAAAGGGGCGCCAATCCGACTGGATGGCGCCCCTCATGGCTCGCTACGATCAATCGCAGATCCGCCTGCGGACCTCGACTCTCTCGCCATAGCGATTCGTCCGTTGAGTAATCACAGTCCGGCAGTCACCGTAGTCGCGGTAGTAGCCGCGGTCCCGATCCGGACCGACATAGGCACCGCCCGGACCAACGCCAAATTCGACGGCGTTGGCCGTGGCGACTGTTCCAGCAGTCAGCGTTGTCAGCGCGGCGAGCGCCAGGATGTATCGCTTCATAGGCACCTCCTCTCGGAAATGACAAAGCATTGGGCCAACCGTTGGCACTTCGATACGTTCCCGCTTCCATATTCGTGGAGTCGTTCCCGTCTGTTTCCCCAACGGAACTCCAGATAGAATCGCATCGATGTCACCAAAGGAAACCGGAACCAATGGTCCGTTCCGTCGCCGCCTTGCTCGCCTTGCTCTGCACTTCGCCAGTCACGACGGAGACCGTCGATGTGCGCGGCCACGGCGCGGTCGATCTCGCGCCGTTTGTCTGCACCGATACGCCGCGCAGCACTCTGGTGCAGCGCGTCTGCTACGACGAGGCGCAGCATCATCTGCTGGTGAATGTTAGCGGCGCCTATTCGGAATATTGCCGCCTGCCCGCCACGACCTTCCAAGCCTTCATGGTCGCGCCATCGATGGGCCGGTTTTTCCGGC
>DASWVJ010000046.1:0-6805 GCA_036406295.1 Bradyrhizobium sp. | reverse complement strand
GCCAGCACCATCGGCTGGTTGGCGACGAAGCCGACCGTCCGCCCGGCGATGCGGCCGAAGCCTGTGATGATGTTCTTCGCGAATGTCTCCGAGATCTCGAAGAAGTCGCCCTCGTCCACGACCTTCAGGATCAGCTCCTTCATGTCGTAGGGCTTGTTCGGATTGTCGGGGATCAGCGTATCCAGCGATTCATCTACGCGCTCGATGTCGTCGAAGCTCGGCCATTCCGGTACACCGTCGGAATTGTTGGATGGCAGGAAGTCGATCAGCCGGCGCATCTGGAGCAGCGCCTCGACGTCGTTCTCGAAGGCGCCATCCGCAATCGAGGAGCGTGTGGCGTGCACCGAGGCACCGCCGAGTTCTTCGGCGGTGACGACCTCGTTGGTGACGGTCTTCACCACGTCGGGGCCGGTGACGAACATATAGCTGGTGTTCTTCACCATGAAGATGAAGTCGGTCATGGCCGGCGAGTAGACGTCGCCGCCGGCGCAGGGACCCATGATGACCGAGATCTGCGGGATCACGCCCGAGGCAATGACGTTGCGGCGGAATACGTAGGAATAGCCCGCGAGCGCGGCAACGCCTTCCTGGATGCGCGCGCCGCCGGCGTCATAGAGGCCGATGATGGGCGCCCTCGCCTTCATCGCCATGTCCTGCAGTTTTGTAATTTTCAGCGCGTGGGTTTCCGACAACGACCCACCGAACACGGTGAAATCCTTGGCGAACACAAACGTCTTGCGGCCGTTGACCGTGCCCCAGCCGGTAACGACGCCGTCGCCGGGCACTTTCGTTTTCTCCATGCCGAATTCGGTGGAGCGGTGCTCGACGAACATGTCGAGCTCCTCGAACGAGCCCTTGTCGAGCAGAAGCTCGATGCGCTCGCGCGCGGTGAGCTTGCCGCGTGCATGCTGCGCCTCGATGCGCTTCTCGCCGCCACCGAGCCTTGCGCCCGCGCGACGCTCTTCAAGGGTGTCCAGGATATCCTTCATTTGCTTCCGCCCGCCTCAAACACTATCTGCCCCGAGCGGAACCGTTCCCGCCCCGATTCTTGATCTGAGCATGATCTTTGGCGGAAAACCGGTACCATTTTTCCGGGATCATGCTCGGATTTGGCCGCGTTCTTAACACGACCGTTTCGGAAGCGGAAACCGCCTTGGGGACCGATAAGGCGGACCAAGGCGGTACGATAATCCAGACAAATCAATGGGAAAGCAGGCCATGAGCGAGACCATTGCAAGCCCCGGGACCGGCACCGCCACGGGCGGGGTACGCATCCTGCTGCGGCTGGAAGGCGTGGTCCTGTTTGCCGGCATGACCCTGCTCTACGGCCTCTGGGAGGGCTCCTGGTGGGTCTACGCCATCCTGTTCCTGGCGCCGGATTTGAGCTTTGCCGCCTATTTCGCCGGGCCCAAGGCTGGGGCCATCGTCTACAACGCCGCGCACTCCTATCTCGCGCCGGTCGGGCTGATGACGGTCGGCCTTGCCATGGCTGCGCCGCTGACGCTGTCGCTCGCGATGATCTGGCTCGCCCATATCGGCATCGACCGCGCGCTCGGCTACGGGCTGAAATACCAGGCAGGCTTTGCCTTCACCCACCTCGGACGGATCGGCAAAGGCGCAGTGGGCTGACGCTCCACCTCTCCCCGTCCGACTACTTTGCATGGGGTTGTTTTCGATATTTTGGTCTGCCGCCCGCGTCGGCCCAGCGCCGGCGCCGAGGTAAAGCGCCGCGGCGCCGCCTCCATTCAATGGAACTCGTTGGAACGTGAGAGAACGCGCCCGTCGCTGGCGCGTTGTCACGCCATCCAGATCGAGATGGAGTTCCATCATGTCAAAATCCCATTTCGCCAGCGCAGGACTGCTCGTCATCGCCCTCGGCCTTTCCGGCGGCGCGGCGCAGGCGGCCTCGCCGCTGTCGCCGCTCGCAGGCACGTGGTCAGGCGGCGGCACGCTGTCGACCAGCGACGGCCAGCAGGAGCAACTGCGTTGCCGCGCTTCCTATAACGTGGATGGCAGCGGTGCGGAGGTGCGGCTCAACCTGCGCTGCGCCAGCCAGAGCTACAATTTTGATCTTGCGGGCGACGCTTCGTATTCGGGCGGCGCGATCTCCGGTTCCTGGTCGGAGTCCACCCGCAACGCTTCGGGGACGATTTCGGGCCGCGCCAATGGCGATCATATCGAGGCCGCCGCGCGCGGCGACAATTTCTCGGCCAACTTATCGCTGACGACGCGCGGCAACAGGCAAACGGTCTCGATCCGCCCGCAGGCGGCCAATGTAACCGCGGTATCGCTGTCGCTGTCGCGCAGCGGCCGGTGAGGTCCGCGGGTCCATAGGGCGGATGAGGCGAAGCCGCAATCCGCCGAACTCACACCGGATGGCGGATTACGTTACGCTAATCCGCCCTGCTACTCTGCAGCTTGGCGCTTGCAGCCGACTTGCTTTGGGCTAGCATCGCGCGACCAAAAACCGTGGGGGGACGGATGCTGATCGATGGGCGAGCGGCGGCGGCGGCCGCGGTTTTCTGCACCGGCGTGCTTCTCACCTGCATCGAGGCCCAGGCGCAGGCGATCCCGAAAGAGGTCGCGGCACGGGTCGAGATGCATACCATCCCCTCGCTGACGCTGCCGGACCGGCAATTCCTCGCCGGCGACGTCAATGGCAGCCAGCCCGTCACCGTCGCGGGCGAACTCAAGATCGCGCAGGGCATCGGGCGGCTTCCGGCCGTGGTGCTGATGCACGGCTCGGGCGGCATCAGCCCGACCATGGAGGCGTGGACGCGCCATCTCAATTCGATGGGCATCTCCACCTTCGTGATCGACGGTTTCTCCGGGCGCGGGCTGACGTCGGTAAACCAGGACCAGGCCAAGCTCGGCCGGCTCAACTTCATCCTCGACATCTACGGCGCGCTCGAGATCCTGGCGCGACATCCGCGCATCGACCCCGAGCGCATCGTGCTGATGGGATTTTCCCGCGGCGGCCAGGGCGCGCTTTACGCCAGCCTGAAGCGCTTTCACGAGACGTGGAACAGGTCCGGCGCGCAGTTCGCCGGCTATATCGCCTTCTATCCGGATTGCGCAACGACCTATGCCGGCGAAACCGATGTCGTCGACCAGCCGATCCGCATCTTCCATGGCACGCCCGACGACTATAACCCGGTGGCGACATGCAAGGCATATGTGGCGCGGCTGCAGGAGGAGAAGCGCGACGTGACGCTGACGGAATATCCGGACTCCCAGCACGGGTTCGATGCCGGCCTGCTCGGTGTTTCCTCCAATGTGGTGGCAGCCGGCGCCCAGACCGTGCGCAACTGCCGCATCAAGGAGGGCGACGGCGGCGTGCTGATCAACGCAGAGACCAACGAGCCGTTCAGCTACAAGGATGCCTGCGTCGAGATCGGTCCGCATGTCGGCGGCAATCCCGTCACCGCCGAGGAAGCCCGCAAGGCCGTGAGCGAGTTCCTGCAGGCGTTGTTCAAACTGGGGTAATTTATCCATGGCCGGGCTTGTCCCGGCCACCCACGTCTCTCTTCCCGCGACGGCAAAGACGTGGATGCCCGGGCATGACGATCAGAATGGACTCTGCTCAAATCGCGACGATATCCGCGAGGCATTGCTGCGTGACGGTCATTCGAGCAGCGATGTGCTCGGGCGCCTTGCAGTCAATATTCATGGCGAACACGGTTTGCTGCTTGCCCTTCTCGGCCCAGCCGACCACCCAGCCCAGCGACGGCTCGCCCCGCTCGGCGCCGAGCAGGCCCGTCTTGTAGCGGATGACGGCATCGCCGACTTTCGCAACCGGCAGGATGTCGCGGACCAGTTCCTGGCTGCGTTTCGACACCGGCAGCACGCCGCGGCGAAGCCGGTCGAGGAAATCGACCTGCTGCATCGGATCGATGCGCAGCTCGCCAGTCAGCCAGAACTGGTCGATGCCGCCGCCAATGTTGCGGTTGCCATAGTCGAGCAGGTCGACATATTTCTGCATCCGCTCGGCCCCGATGCGGCGCGCGATCTCCTGATAAACCGGCACGGCGGAAGCTGCGATCGCCGAGCGCAGCGTGTGGTCCTTGTTCCAGGCCTCGATGCTGCGCTTGGTGCCGTCCCACTTGAAGACGTCCTTGTCGGGATCGACGACCACGCCGGTCTCCAGCGCGATCAGCGAATTCGGCACCTTGAAGGTCGAGGCTGGCAGGCGGTCCTCGCCCGAGCGGGTCTTGTCGCTGGCGATGATGAGATAGTCATCGACCTTGTAGCCGACGAACGTGCCTTCGGTGCCGAGATCGAAGAAGCGCTTGGCGAGATCGTTGCGGAACTCGCTGCGCTGGGCGGAGACACCGGCGAAGCTGCGGGCAGGAACGAGGGTTGCGGCGGCGAGAAGACCGAGCGCGTGGCGGCGATGAATCACGGAAGATACCGGCAGATGGAGTTGAGACGGGGCGGCAAGATGCCGATGGCATGGTGGTAAAACAATGGCAATTTGCCGTCCAGCGAACATGGCGGGGTAGACTTTGGCCCGGCGCTTGCACAATCAGAAATAACTATCGCACGCGGCCCGACAGACGCAGCACAAAGATCAGGACTTCCGCCACCGCCTTGTAGAGTTCGGCCGGAATCTCCTCGCCAAGCTCGACCTTGGAGAGCGCGCCCGCCAGCACCTCGTTCTCCTCGATCGGGATGTCGTGGGCTTTGGCAACCTCGATGATCTTGGCGCCGATCGCGCCCTTGCCCTTGGCGACGACGCGCGGCGCGCCGGTGCGGTCGTAGTGCAGCGCCACCGCAAGCTGGTTGATATCCGTGCTCACAACGCGCGATCCAGAAAGTGGCCGGCAAGTGTCGTTTGCGGCTGTGGCGGCGTGCCGTCGCGGATCACGATGTCGCCGGGTTCAAGTTCCGCCCTCGCCAGCGCGTGGGCCAGCTCGGCGCTGCCGGCACGCAGCCTTTCCGCGGTCGCCGGCCGCTCGGCCCACATCCGCACCAGGGTCTTCTCGCCGACAAGCGCGATCAGCGCATGGACGGGCCCGCTCGGCTCGACGTCGAGGGTAAAGCGCACGCGCCAGACTCTCTTTGCAGCCTCTGCCTCGCTGCCGCCGCCGTCGCGGGAAATCTCGAACTGCGCCATCGCCGTGCCCTGCGGTGTCGCAAACGGAATTTCGAAATTCCAGCGCGGCGCGGCCGGATCGCTGTCGTGTGCGGACTGCGGCAGCGCATCGATCCGGTCAGGCAGTGAAGCAATCTGCAGCAGCGTATGGCGCGCGATCGCAGCATCCGTGTCGGCGAGCAGATGATGCGCGGCCGGCGCAAGCGGCGTCTCGGGGGAGATCGAGGGCGACGCGACCGGCTGCGCCGACGGCAAGGCGCCGCGGAACGGCGGGGGCGGCGTGTTGGTGTGGACCTCCTCGCCCTGCATCGTCCTGAACGCGGTCGTTGCCGCCCTCGAGGCAGATGCGGGATCGGACGCGGCTTCCTGCAGGATGTTGAGCGCGGCCGTGGCGGCCGGCGGGTCCTTCAGCGCGCGGGCGAAAATGATGGTGTCACCGGCATCTTCCGCAACAGGCACCCTCGCCTGCGGCAGCATAATTTCCTGCGAGTCGAGCTCCGCAGATTGGCCACCCAGCACGCCCTGCAGCGTGTGTCGCAGCACGAGCAGCGCGGCCTTCAAATCCGGCGCGCTGCCATTGGACGGCACGCCTGCCGCGAGTGAGGCTTCAAGAAACAGTCCGGACTTTTCGAAGGCCGCCTTGATGTCGGCGGCTTCAAGATTGGGATCGAGACCAGTCTGCCGCGCCAGCACCTCGCGCACCGCCTGCAGGAGTCTCGGCGGGAACGTCGGCGAATTGACGAGGCTGGCGAGATTGGCGAACAGCGGCGCCTGGCTGCCCTGCTCCGTCGCAGCGGTTTGCGCAGCGATGGTGACGGTAGCCTTTTCCAGCAGCGTCAGCACGGCCTTTGCCGGCATGCTCGCGGCGGGTGCCGTGGGCGCGTCGAGCAGTGCGTCCGGTGACAGCGTCACGGCATCGGACGCGGCATCAGCAGCGCCACCGGCGATATTGGTAAGGCGGATGCCGTTCCCGGTCTGCGATACCGCGAGCTTCAGCGCCTGACCCTGCTCGAGCGGGATCTCCGTCTTCACATCGATGGAGAGCGAGGCGATCGCGATCCGCACCAGATCGGCGGAGAGCACCTTGAGCACGGTGGCGTCGATCGTCGTGCCCGGCTGCAGCACGAGTTCCGGCGTGACCGCGGCGGCCGCCTGGGCTGGAGTTGCGCGAAGAACTGGGGTGACGGATATCGCCATTCGGCCAAGCTAGCCGAGCGGCGTAAACCTCTCGTTAACCGACCACCCTCTTCAAGCCTTCATCGCGTTAAGAATCCGCGTGGCGGCCTCGAAATCGATCACCCGGGCGGCCCGGCGGGACGCAACCTCCTCGTCGAGACCCCATTGCTCGATGTTGAAGTCCTCATCGACATGGGCGGCGGCCCAGATGTCTCGGGGCTCGCGCACCCCGTGGGCCAGTGCCAGCGCCAGCAGCGCCGATCCGGTCAACGTCGTCACCACATGCAGCGCTGCGATCGACCAGGCATCGGTGGGGAACGCCGCGCGCGCGGCGGCAACCGCCGCATCCGGCTGGCGCACATGATTGATGCCCTCGGCCAGCATGAAATGCGCTCCCAGCGTCTCGGCGGCCCAGAACACGATCGGATCCCACTGCGCGGCCTCCTTCGCCACCAGCGCCTCGGGATGGCCGGCGCGATAGAACAGCAGATCCGAGCCGAGATATTTGGCGACATCGTCGGCGACCAATTCGGC
>DASWVJ010000045.1:0-30251 GCA_036406295.1 Bradyrhizobium sp. | reverse complement strand
GTGCTGTCGGCGCCGATCAACCAGGTCCGCCCGCTGATGGGCGCCGACCTCATCATCGTCGTGTTCGCCGTGGTCGTGATCGGCGGCATGGGTTCCATCATGGGTTCCGTCATCACCGGATTTGCACTCGGGGTGATCGAGGGCCTGACCAAATATTTTTACCCCGAGGCCTCCAACACCGTGGTGTTCGTGCTGATGGTGCTGGTGCTGCTGGTGAAGCCGACGGGACTGACTGGACGGGCTGCCTGACATGAGCGCATTGACCGACGACACCCTGCCGTCAACACCTGGCACTGTGCGCGACGAGATGATGGTCTTCGTGGCGATGGCCGCGCTGCTCGCCATCGTCCCGGCGACCGGTATCTATCCGTTCTTCGTGATGCAGGCGCTCTGCTTTGCGCTGCTCGCCTGCGCCTTCAACCTCCTGATCGGCTTTGGTGGCCTGCTGTCGTTCGGCCATGCGATGTTCCTGGGGACCGCGGGCTATGTCACGGCTCATCTGCTCAAGGTCGGCAGGATCGACCTTCCGTTCTGGTATGGGCACTGGCTCACGATCCCGCTGCCGCCACTGTCGCCGGAACTCGGCATCCTCGGCGGCACGCTTGCGGCGTGCGCGCTCAGCATCGTCACGGGCTATATTTCGATCCGCCGCCAGGGCATCTATTTCGCGATGATCACGCTGGCGTTGTCGCAACTGCTCTACTTCATCTATCTGCAGACGCCGTTCACCCACGGCGAGGACGGCATCCAGGGCATTCCGCAAGGCAAGCTGTTCTGGTTCATCGACCTCTCCCAGCCGACGATCCTTTATTACGTCGTGCTTGCCGGATTCCTCGCCGGTTTCCTGCTCATCTTCCGCGCCATCAACTCGCCATTCGGCGAGGTGCTGAAATCGATCCGCGAGAACGAGCAGCGCGCGATCTCGCTCGGCTACAAGACCGACCAGTACAAGCTGCTCGCCTTCATCCTGTCCGGCACGCTCTCGGGCTTTGCCGGATCGCTGAAGGTGTTCGTGGCGCAGAACGCCTCGCTCACCGACGTGCACTGGTCGATGTCGGGCGAAATCGTGCTGATGACGCTGGTGGGTGGCCTCGGCACCATCTTCGGCCCGGTCGTGGGCGCCTTCGTCATCATCGCGATGCAGCAATATCTGGCCGGTTTCGGCCAGTGGGTGACGGTCATCCAGGGCGTGATCTTCGTCGCCTGCGTGCTGACCTTCCGGCGCGGCATCGTCGGCGAAATCGGCCATTACTTCCGCAGGTCGCTGTAAAGGCCCGTTTTCAGAGGATTTTTGCCCCTCACAAAGCGGTGGATGACCCGGTTCCGGGCGCCGCCGCCAGAGCCTTTCGTCCAAATCCAGTCTATGACAGTTTTATGACGGGACGGTAACGCCCTGCATTGCTCACAATGGACTGACCCATGCTGCGCTGGTTTCGTGCCTTTCTGCCGAAAGAGGAACGGTTCTTCGATCTTTTTGCCCGCCATGCCGATACCGTCGTCAAGGGCGCACAGGCCCTGCAAGACATGCTGCGCGGCGGGGACGAAACGCCGGTTTACTGCCAGCGGGTGAGCCAGTTCGAGAACGATGCCGACGGCATCACCCGCGAGGTACTGACGGCGGTGCGCCGCACGTTCATCACCCCGTTCGACCGCGGCGACATCAAGAACCTGATCACCTCGATGGACGACGCCATCGACCAGATGCAGCAGACGGCGAAGGCCGTCGTCCTGTTCGAGGTGCGCCAGTTCGAGCCGCCGATGCGCGAGATGGGGCAATTGATCGTCGAATGCTCCAACCTGGTGCAGAAGGCGCTGCCGCTCCTGAAATCGATCGGCGACAACGTCGCGATGCTGACCGCGATCACCGAGGAACTCGGCAAGCTGGAGGGACGGGTCGACGACCTCCACGACATCGGCATGAAGGAGCTCTACCTCAAGCACCGCAACGCCAATGCCATGGACTTCATCGTCGGCGTGGAGATTTACGACCATCTCGAGAAGGTCGCCGACCGCTTCGATGACGTTGCCAACGAGATCAACAGCATTGTGATCGAACAGGTATAGGGCAGGGACTTCGCTTGGACACCTCGCTTGGTCTCCCCATTCTGGTCGGGCTGATCGCCGTCGCACTGCTGTTCGATTTCCTGAACGGCCTGCACGATGCCGCCAATTCGATCGCGACCATCGTCTCGACCCGTGTGCTGAGGCCGCAATATGCGGTGTTCTGGGCGGCGTTCTTCAACTTCATCGCCTTCCTGGTGTTCGGCCTGCATGTCGCCAACACCGTCGGCACCGGCATCATCGAGCCGACCGTGGTCGATGCGACCGTGATTTTCGCCGCCCTGGTCGGTGCCATCGTCTGGAACGTGGTCACCTGGGCGTTCGGCATTCCCTCATCGAGCTCGCATGCGTTGATCGGTGGCCTCGTCGGCGCCGGCGTCGCCAAGGCCGGTATTTCGGCGGCAGTGTGGGGCGGACTCAGCAAGACGCTGCTTGCCATTGTGCTGTCGCCGCTGGTCGGATTTCTCTTGGCGCTGGTGCTGGTTGCGATCGTGTCCTGGCTGTCGGTGCGCTCGACGCCATTTGCGGTGGATCGCGCCTTCCGCATCCTGCAATTCGTCTCCGCTTCGCTCTATTCGCTCGGCCATGGCGGCAACGATGCCCAGAAGACGATGGGCATCATTGGGGTGCTGCTTTTTTCACAAGGCCATCTCGGCGACGAATTCTACGTGCCGTTCTGGGTCGTGATCTCCTGCCAGGCCGCGATGGCGCTGGGGACGCTGATGGGCGGCTGGCGCATCGTGCGCACCATGGGCCTGCGCATCACCAAACTGACGCCGATGCAGGGTTTTTGCGCCGAGACCGGCGGCGCCGCCACGCTGTTCATGGCGACCTATCTCGGCGTGCCGGTCTCGACCACCCACACCATCACCGGGTCCATCGTCGGCGTCGGCGCCTCGCGGCGCATGTCGGCGGTTCGCTGGAATGTGGCCAGCTCGATCGTCTATGCCTGGGTGATCACGATCCCGGCGACCGCGCTGGTGGCGGCCGCAACCTATTGGGCGGTGGTCCTGCTCCGCTGATCAGGTCACGAGCTTCAGCCCGACAATCCCGGCCACGATCAGGCCGATGCAGGCCAGACGAAGGGCGGTTGCGGGATCGCCGAACAGGATGATGCCGAGGATCGCGGTTCCGACTGCGCCGATGCCGGTCCACACCCCGTAGGCGGTTCCGATCGGCAGCGTCTTCACGGCCAGTCCCAGCAGGATGACGCTGCCTGCCATGCAGGCGAGCGTCAGCACGGACGGCAGGAGCCGGGTGAACCCTTCGGTGTACTTGAGGCCGATCGCCCAGCCGATTTCCATCAGGCCGGCAATGAACAGGATCGTCCACGCCACGACAAACCCTCCCGATAAGGCAGGGTCGTCCCCGCGAGAATGATGGCTGAGGGGAGGTCGTCCTCCCGCCGCTCGATATGGGGATGCGACATGCGCCCCGCAACCCGCGAGAATCGCCCTTGATTACACGCAGTTTCCCTGCCAAACGCTCGGCCCATGTCCGACATTGCCATCACCACCGAGTCGCCGTCCGCGTCGCCGCTTGCCCATGAAGTGGCGCGGCGCCGGACCTTTGCGATCATTTCCCACCCGGACGCCGGCAAGACCACGCTGACCGAAAAGCTCCTGCTGTTCGGTGGCGCCATCAACCTCGCGGGTCAGGTCAAGGCCAAGGGCGAGCGGCGCAACACCCGTTCCGACTGGATGAAGATCGAGCGTGAGCGCGGCATCTCGGTCGTCACTTCGGTGATGACTTTCGAGTTCGACGGCCTCGTGTTCAACCTTCTGGACACGCCGGGCCACGAGGACTTTTCCGAAGACACCTACCGCACGCTGACCGCGGTCGATTCGGCAGTGATGGTGATCGACGCGGCCAAGGGCATCGAGGCGCGCACGCGAAAGCTGTTCGAGGTGTGCCGCCTGCGCGATATTCCGATCATCACCTTCATCAACAAGATGGACCGCGAAAGCCGCGATACGTTCGAATTGCTGGACGAGATCGAGAAGACGCTGGCGCTCGACACTACGCCGATGACCTGGCCGGTCGGGCGCGGCCGCGATTTCCTCGGCACCTACGACGTCGTCAACGGCGGCGTACGCCTGCTCGAAGGCGGCGGCGCCAAGACCGGGCAGGCCGAGCAGATCGACATTGCCGATCTCGGTAAGCGCAACGCCAATCTCGACGTCGGGCAGGTCAAGGAAGAGCTGGAGCTGGTCTCGGAAGCCTGCAAGCCGTTCGAACTGGAGGCGTTCCGCGAGGGTCATCTCACCCCGGTCTATTTCGGCAGCGCGCTGCGCAACTTTGGCGTCGGCGATCTCCTGGAAGGGCTTGGCAAGTTCGCGCCGGCGCCGCGCGCGCAGGACAGCAATCTGCGCAAGGTCGAGGCCGCCGAGCCGCGCATGAGCGCGTTCGTGTTCAAGATCCAAGCCAATATGGATCCGAACCATCGCGACCGCATCGCCTTTGCACGGCTGTGTTCGGGCAAATTGAGCCGCGGCATGAAGGCCAAGCTGGTGCGCACCGGCAAGAACATGACCCTGTCGAGCCCGCAATTCTTCTTCGCACAGGACCGCTCGGTGGCGGACGAGGCCTTTGCCGGCGACGTCGTCGGCATTCCTAACCACGGCACGCTGCGCATCGGCGACACGCTGACCGAGGGCGAGGATCTGACCTTCGTCGGCGTGCCGAGCTTTGCGCCGGAAATCGTCCGCCGCGTGCGGCTCACCGATGCGATGAAGGCCAAGAAACTGAAAGAGGCGCTGCAGCAGATGTCGGAGGAGGGCGTCGTGCAGGTCTTCCGCCCGCGCGACGGAGCGCCTGCGCTGGTCGGTGTGGTCGGCCCGCTGCAGCTCGACGTCTTGAAAGCCCGGCTCGATGCCGAATACTCGCTGCCGGTCGAGTTCGAGGTGTCGGAATTCCAGCTCGCGCGCTGGATATCCTGCGACGACCGCAAGAAGCTGGATGCATTCATTACAGCCAACAATTCCGGGATTGCCGACGACGTCGACGGCGACCCGGTGTTCATGGCGAAGAATGAGTTCTATCTCGGCTACACCAAGGAGCGCGCCGAGGGGATCGAGTTCTCCGCGGTGAAGGATGTGAAGAAGAGGGCCTAGGCGGCGCTGCCGCGGGCGACGACACTCTCGTTGTGGCTCGATTGCGGCCTACGCGCCGCTACGATTTTGGTTTTGTGGCAAAATCAGTCCGCTCCATCAGGAAGGAGATGGCGAGGCCGCAGATCAGCCCCCAGAAGGCCGCGCCCACATTGAGAAGCGGTCGGTCGGCAACGGTGACCAGAAAGGCCACCAGTGCGCCGAGGGAAAACCGGCTGCCGAAGGCCGTCACGAAGGCGGTCTGCAGAACGCGCAGCATCGCCAGACCCGCCAGGGCCGCGACCAGCGATTTTGGCGCGTTGAGAAGCAGCCGCGTGAAGGTTGGCGCAAGCAAGCCGAACAGGATCGCCAGAGCGCCGACGACGATCCCGGCAATATATTGACGCTTACGTTCGCCGCTGCCGACGATGATGGCGTTGGTCGGCCCGGTGAGGCATGTGCTGATGCCGCCGACGAGGGCGCTGACGGCTGCGCCGACACCACATGCGACCGCTACCGCGTTGATCGGCGGCTCGTGGCCTGCCGCCTTGAGGACGGCGATGCCCTGACCGTTCTGCACGACGAGAACGGTGATGGCGAGCGGCACGACAAGTTCGACGATCGCGGCGACCGACCAGGCGGGCTCGACGAGCACAGGCTTGATCAGTTCCAGCTGCAATGGCGCGGCGTCGTCGAACCTGCCAAGGGCGACGGTGGCAAGCGCTCCGACGAGGAGCGCGCCGATGATCGGCGGGCAGCGCCGGCCCAGCCCTGGCAGCGAGGACAGCAGCAGCCAGATCGCGACCATCGGTCCGACAATGGCAATGTCGGTAAATACGGCATGGACGAGGTCGAGACCAAAACGGAGGAAGACGCCGGCGACCATGCCCATCACGATCGGCAGGGGGACCAGTTCCATCGCGCGCTTCACCGAACCGGTCGCACCAAGCACGAGCATCAGCGCGCTCGTCACGTAATAGGCGCCGACGACCTGAGGAAAGGTGAGATGCGTCAGCGACTGACCCACCAGAACCGTGCCGGGAATGGTCCAGAAGAATGCCAGCGGTTGCCGATACAGCCAGCAGAACAGGATGGTGATCAGGCCGTTGATAAAGAAAACGCCGAAAATCCAGGAAGCGATCTGGCTTTCCGAAAGGCCGCCGCCCGAGCCGACCGCCAGGATGATGGCAACGGGAGCGGTAACGGCAAAAAGCCAGCCGATGAATCCGCTCGACGCATACAGGGGGCCGAAATCGGAAAGCATTTTTCCCGGAGCCGGCGGTGTGTCGGTCGGTCGCTCGATATGGGTGAACATGCGGGGGCGGGTATGGGCGGCGGGTGTCGGGGCGGGCACATTATCAGGGCGGGGATGGGCGACAAGGCTCGCGAACGCGCGGTTGTGAACGGTCCTCGCCTTGATGCCGCGGGCGGGCGGCACCATTGTCCCGGCGTGTCGCTTTCGAGGCGCCCATGCTGCAGCGCGCTGCTTTCATTGCCGGCCTGTTGTTGCTCGCCAGCACTCTGACGAGCCAGGCTGACGCACGCCGCCGCCAGATCAATCCAATCCCGTTCTCGCACACGCCCTGCAGCGTGCTCGATAATCGGCCATGCACGCCGTACTACTGCAGCGTACTGGAGCACGGGCCCTGCATTCCCGAGATCGACTATCCTTATGGGCAAAATCTGCAGCTGACGATCCAGACTGTGCCGCCGGAGCAGGACGCAGCCAAATACCGCAAGCCCGACCACGACCTTGACACCATCGGCGATCTTTTCGCAGCGCTGCGCTCCTGCTGGTCGCCGCCGCCGGCGGACGCCGCGCGCGAGGGCATGCAGATGTCGGTGCGCTTCAGCTTCAAGCGGTCAGGCGAGATGATCGCCGTGCCGCGCGTCACCTTTGCCACATCAGGCGTTTCGGCGGATACGCGCGCCACTTACCTGAAGGCCATCAACGCCTCGCTTGATGCCTGCCTGCCGCTGAAGTTCACCGATGGGCTGGGCGGCGCGCTCGCCGGCCGGCCAATCGCGATCCGCTATGTCGACAACCGCGCGCTGGGCAAGACGTCATCGGAGACGCGATGACCTCCCGCGTCATTCCGGGGCGCGCGTGAGCGCGAACCGGGAATCTCGAGATTGGCTTGCGCCTGCGAGCTTGCAATTCCCGGTGCGTACTTGCGCACCTGAGATCTGGCCCTTTGGGCCATTCCGGTACGACAATGCGCGTTGGGGCGCATTGCACTTGCCGCCCCGGAAATGATAGCCCTTGGCCCGGGGAGACGGGCGCAAACGGGAGGACGCCGTGGGACTTTCGGTGATGATTGCGGGCCTGGTGGTGTTTCTGGGCGCGCACACGTTCACCACGCAGCGCGATGCTCGCGCGCGGATGATCGCCTCAACGGGCGAGGGCACCTACAAGATCGTCTATTCGCTGGTATCCGCCATCGGTCTGGCGCTGATCGTGTGGGGCTTTGCGCGGTATCGTACAACCGGCTGGATCGACGTCTGGCAGCCGCCGGTCGCGATGAAGCACATCACGACGGCGCTGATGCTGCCGGCGGTCATCCTCGTGGTCGCCTCCTATATCCGCGGCCGAATCTACACCACGCTGAAACACCCGATGCTGGCGGGAATCAAGCTCTGGGCGGCGGCGCACCTGCTCGCCAATGGCGATCTCGGCTCCATCATCCTGTTCGGCGCGTTCCTGGCCTGGGCGGTGTTCGACCGCATCTCGCTGAAGCGACGCAGCGATCCCGGGGGGCCGCCGATCCCGGTGGGCGGGGCGACCAATGACCTGATCGCGGTCGCGGTCGGCGTTGTCGCCTATCTCGCGCTCGCCTTTGCCTTCCATCCCGCCGTGATCGGCGTTCCCGTTATCGGAGCCTAAATAATGTCAGTACAAGCGGCGATCAGGCGCAAGACGGCGCCGGACATTCGCGCCCGTAAGGGCGGCGAGCCCATCGTGATGTTGACCTCGTATCACGCCCATACCGCGGCGCTGGTCGACAAGCATTGCGACGTGATCCTGGTCGGCGACTCCCTCGGCAACGTCATGCACGGCTACGAGACCACGGTGCCGGTGACGCTGGAAATGATGATCCTGCAGGGCCGTGCGGTGATGCGCGGCTCGCAGCACGCCCTTGTCGTGGTCGATATGCCGTTCGGCTCCTATGAGGCGTCGAAGGAGCAGGCGTTTCATTCCGCCGTGCGGATTTTGAAGGAAACGCAGTGCGGTGCCGTCAAGCTCGAGGGCGGTGAACGGATGGCGGAGACGGTAGCCTTCCTCACCCAGCGCGGCATTCCCGTGATGGGCCACATCGGCCTGACGCCGCAGTCGATCAACACGCTCGGCTCGTTCCGCGCGCAGGGACGCGAAGAGGGCAGTTGGGAGCCGATCGAGAATGATGCCCGCGCGATCTCGGAAGCCGGCGCCTTCTCCATCGTGATCGAAGCGGTCGCCGAGCCCCTGGCGCGCAAGATCACGGAGAAGATTGCCTCTGCAACGATCGGCATCGGCGCGAGTGCGGCCTGCGACGGCCAGGTGCTGGTGCTCGAGGACATGCTGGGCCTGTCGCCGCGCACCCCGAAATTCGTGCGTCGCTATGGCGATCTCGGCCCCGCCATCGAAGCCGCCATCAAGGGCTATGCCGCCGACGTCCGCTCGCGTAACTTTCCCGGTCCCGAACACGTCTACGGAATGAAGACAAAGACTTGAGGGAGCTGCGCCATGGACTGGTCGCATTCTTCCATTCCCCCGATGCGGCTGGAAGCGCGTTTCGGCGATCGCGTCATGCCGGCCTTTGTCGAGCGGCCGGCCAGCATCTGGGCGATGATTTCGGAGGCGGCGGCGCGCAATCCCGATGGCGAAGCCGTCATCTGCGGCGAGCAGCGCCTGAGCTGGCGCGAGGTGGCGGCTCAGTCGGCCGACATCGCTGCGGGCTTCAGCAGGCTTGGCCTCGTGCCCGGCGACCGTGTTGCGGTGCTGCTGGGCAACCGCATCGAATTCGTGCTGACGATGTTTGCGGCGGCGCATGCCGGGCTCGTCACGGTGCTGCTCAGCGTCCGCCAGCAGAAGCCGGAAATCGCCTATGTGCTGACCGATTGCGGCGCCAGGCTATTGGTGCATGAGGCGGCGTTGTCGGATCGCATCCCGGACGCACGCGACGTGCCGGACCTCAAGCTTCGCATCGCCGTAGATGACGATGCATCCCGGTCGCAATTTTCGACGCTGCGCGGCAATGCGCCGGTGCCTGCACCCGTGAAGGTCGGCGAAGAGGACACCGCGATGATCCTCTATACGTCGGGCACGACCGGCAAGCCGAAGGGCGCGATGCTCGCGCATTGCAACGTCATCCATTCCTCTGTCGTGTTCGTGTCGTGCCTGCAGCTTACGGAAGCGGATCGCTCCATCGCTGCCGTGCCGCTCGGCCACGTCACCGGCATCGTCGCCAACATAACGACCATGACGCGCTGTGCGGGCACGCTGATCATCATGCCGGAGTTCAAGGCGGCCGAATATCTCAAGCTCGCCGCGCGCGAGCGTGTCACCTACACCGTGATGGTGCCGGCGATGTACAATCTCTGCCTGCTGCAACCGGATTTCGACAGCTACGATCTCTCGAGCTGGCGCATCGGCGGCTTCGGCGGCGCGCCGATGCCGATCGCCACCATCGAAAAGCTCGCCGCGAAAATTCCCGGGCTGCAGCTCGCCAATTGCTACGGCGCGACGGAGACGACATCTCCGTCGACCATGATGCCCGCTGAATTTGTCGCCAGTCATATCGATAGCGTCGGTTTGCCGTGTCCGGGCGCAACCATCATCGCGGTCGATGCCGAGGGCAGGGAGCTGCCGCGCGGCGAGATCGGCGAAATCTGGATTCACGGTGGCTCGGTCATCAAGGGATACTGGAACAATCCCACGGCCACCGCGGAAAATTTCACCGGCGGCTTCTGGCATTCCGGCGATCTCGGCTCGATCGATGCGGACAATTTCGTGCGGGTGTTCGACCGCCAGAAGGACATGATCAACCGCGGCGGGCTGAAGATCTATTCCGCCGAGGTGGAGTCGGTGCTGGCAGGCCACCCGGCCGTGGTGGAAAGTGCGATCATCGCCAAACCCTGTCCGGTACTCGGCGAGCGCGTCCATGCAGTCGTGGTGACCCGCCAGTCCGTTGAACGCAGGACGCTGCAGGCCTGGTGCGCCGAGCGGCTCTCCGACTACAAGGTGCCGGAGACGATGGACCTGTGGACCGATCCCCTGCCGCGCAATGCCAACGGCAAGGTGATCAAGCGGCAATTGCGCGAAGCGCTGGCCGACCGCTCGGCCGCGGCGAACTAGGGCGGCGTATCCTTATAATTGTCCGCTTCCAGGGTAGGGCAGACATGGCCTGACCGGCCAGAACGTCCGCAAATGACGCTTGGCGCACGAGCACACGATTTTTCGCGATGCAAAATATTGCGGCCGTTGGTCGCGATTGACGCGCGTGAAGCTCTCCCGCGGGAGGGAGGAAGCTCGTAGCAGCGGCAACTCTTTCATGCAGCAAGGGCGGGCAGTAAGTGCTGGCAATATCGGAAAATTGCTGTAGCGTTACGCAACAAAATAAGAGCGATGGCCTGCCCGGCCAAAGCAGATAAGAGCGGGAGGTATTTAATGCGTCTTCTTAAGACTGCAGTTGCGGCTGCTATTTCCGTCGGAATTTTTGCGAGCGCCGCCCTGGCTCAGGGCAAACCCCAGGAGATCAAGATCGGTATCACGACATTCTTGTCGGGGCCGGCTTCCGTGTTCGGGGTACCGGCAAAGGCCGCGGCGGAGATGATCGTTGAGGACCTCAACAAGAATGGGGGTATCGGCGGCGTACCGGTCAAGCTTTCTTTCATCGACGAAGGTGCGGGCGGCGAAGCCCTGGTCTCGAACTACCGGCGCGTGGTTCAGGACGAAAAGGTCGACGCGACGTTCGCCGCCATCTCCTCGGGCAGTTGCAACCAATTGGTCCCGGTCGCCGAAGACCTCAAGGTCATAAACTTCATGTGGGACTGCGGTGCCGCTTCCATCCTTGAGGCAAAGAAGTATCGCTATAATTTCCGCACCCAGGCGAACGCCACGCCTGAGATGCTGGCATTGCTCGTCTATTTGCTCAAGACCAAGCCTGACTTCAAGACGATCGCCGTCGTCAATCAGGACTATGCGTGGGGCCGCGAGAGCTGGGAAATCTTCTCCACCGCATTGAAGGCGATGAAGCCGGATGTCCAAGTGGTTGCCGAGCTCTTTCCGAAGTTCGGTGCGCCGGACTACTCTACCGAGGTTTCGCGCCTGCTGGCATTGCGGCCGGATGTCGTTCTGACCACCTCCTGGGGCGGCGATCTCGACACGCTGGTTCGCCAGGCCGGTCAACGCGGCCTGTTGCAACAGTCGACCTTCGTGCTGGGTATCGGCGAGTCGTCGATCCAGCGACTGGGCAAGGATTTGCCGGAAGGCCTGATCGTCGGCGCGCGAGGGGACCACTGGTTCCTGCATCCAGAAAAGAAGAACGACCCGGCCTTCAAGGCCTTCGCCGAAGCATTCAAGGCCAAGACCGGCGCCTGGCCGATCTATCCGGTCTACCACATGGCACAGGCCTTCACGGCGTTGCATACGGCCTATGACAAGGCGATCAAGGCCAATGGCGGCAATTGGCCAACGCGGGAGCAGGTCGTGGACGCGACTGCCGGCATCGAGTTCGCAACCGGTTTCGGCAGGCCAATCACGCTGAGACGCGAGGATAACCAGGGCCTGGAAGCCCAGCTTATCGGCGTCACCAAATCCTTCCCCGGCTATGATTTCAAGCTGCTCGACAACATGATGATCTTCGATCCGAAGGTGATCACCAGTCCGCCAGGCATGCGCTCGGTCGAGTGGCTGAAGACGCTCAAGCCGGAATTCGTCAAGATGGACGTGCCGACCTTCAAGCAACAGTAACGCTTCGATGACCGTCCTCCGGCGACGCCCGGAGGACGGACCTTCCTGAAGGTCGTCATGAACTCGACTCTCGCTATTCTGGCCGTCCTCGACGGGATCAGCTACGCCGCCTTGGTGTTCCTGGTTTCCGTCGGGCTCAGCCTGATCTTCGGCGTGTTGCGCGTGGTGAACGTGGCGCACGGCTCGCTCTATGCCTTTGGCGCCTATCTCGCCGCGACGTTCATCCTCAAGATCGCGCCGATTTCGCCGTGGCTCACTTATCCCGCAATGTTGGCGGCCGCCGTCGTGATCGGCGCCGTGTGCGGCGGGTTCATCGAGCGGTTCCTGCTGCGGCCGCTCTACGGCCGTGACGACGTCCTGCAACTCCTGATCACGTTTGCAGTGTTCATGATCATGGACAATCTCCAGCGCCTGATCTGGGGCGTGCAGCCGATCTTCGCCGCCGATCCGTTGAAGCTGCTGCCAAACGTCACCGTGTTCGGCGTCAACTACACGTCCTACCAGGTGATCCTGCTGCCGGGCGTGGCGCTGGCGACGCTGTTCGGCCTGCGCTACTTCCTGCGGCGAACGCTCTCCGGAGCGGTCATCCTGGCGGTCACGGAAGATCGCGAAGCATCAACGGCGATGGGCATCGACGCCAGGCGCGTCTATTTCGTCACCTTCATCATTGGCGCGAGCCTGGCGGCACTGGGCGGGGCGCTTGCCGCGCCCACGACATCGCTCGTGCCTGGAATGGGCGCCGACATGATTGTGCTCTCCTTCGCAGTGGCGGCGACCGCCGGTCTCGGGCAGATCGAGGGCGCCGCCCTCACGGCACTCATGATCGGCCTGACGCGCGCCTTCGTCATCTATCTCCAGCCGGAGTTCGAAGTTCTCGTTCCGTATCTGCTGATGGTGCTCGTGCTTCTGGTGCGTCCGTTCGGACTGTTCGGCGCCGTCCAGGTGAGGAAGATCTGATGGCCGGGCGTATCAAGCCGATCACTGCGGCCGCAATCATCTTCTTTCTGGTCAGCGCCGTGGCTCCGCTATTCGTGGAAAGCTGGGCGACGCTGTTCGCGCTGATCCTTGCCAAGGGCATTGTCGTGCTCGGCATCGTCTTGCTGCTGCAGGCGGGACAGGTATCGTTCGGACACGCGATGTTCTTCGCTACCGGCGCGTACACAGCGGCATTCTGGAGCAAGTTTATCGGCGGCGGCGACATCCTGCTCTTTCTCGTGCTCGGCGGCGTAACGTCTTCGATATTCGGTCTGATCGTCGGCTTGTTCGTGGTGCGCTACCGGGAAATCTTCTTCGGAATGCTGAATCTCGCATTCTCGATGGTGCTGTGGTCGTTGCTGGAGAAAATGTACCACTATACCAACGGCGCTGACGGGATCAGGGTGCCTCGTCCCGGCCTGCTGGGATTATCGTTCACGCCGGAAAGTTTCCAGTACGTTATCCTCTACATGAGTCTCCTGATCGCCATTGCGGCGTTCTATGGCGTACAACGCTATCTCGATAGTCCGCTTGGACACATGTTGCGGGCGATCAAGTCGAACGAAACGCGGCTTGAGTATCTGGGAATGTCGGCCCGCCGCGTGCTGCTCATAGGTTACGTGATCTCGGCCTTCCTCGGCGGCATCGGCGGCGCGCTGGTTGCCACCATTCAGCAGATCGCGACCCCCGAGTTCGCTTTCTGGACCAAGTCGGGCGAGTTCGTGTTCATCGCGGTTCTCGGTGGTGGCGCCCATGCCTTCGGCGCGTTCGCGGGAGCGGCAATGTTCGAATGCGTACGCTTTTACGCGGCCGCGCACCTGGCGGACTCCTGGCAACTCATTCTCGGCGTTGTGCTGATCGTCATCATCCTCTACGCGCCGAATGGCCTGATCGGCCTCAGGCAACGCTACGGTCAGGCGAAGCAGGGAGGGCATTGATGGTCAACGTCCTGCTTGCCGCGAAAGGCATCAAGATCAGGTTCGGCGGCGTCGTCGCCGCCGACGGAATCGACCTCGATGTCCTGGAGGGCGAAAACCTTGCCATCATCGGACCGAACGGCGCGGGCAAGACGACGTTCCTCAATATATCGACCGGCTACCTGCGGCCGCAGGCCGGTACCGTCACCTTCCTCGGTCAGGACATCACGGCGCAGCTGCCGCGCACGATCACCAAGCTCGGCATCGCCCGCGCATTCCAGATTCCGCAGCTATTCCTCGATCAGACCGTGATGGAGAACATGCTGATAGCGGCGGCCTCGCGACAGGGGCATCCGTCAGGTTTCCTGGCTCTCTCTGGCCTGCCGGAAGTGTCGGAAATGGAGCGGCTGTTGGATCTCGTCGGCGTCAAGTCTTACGCGGAACGGAAAGCGCGCGAACTGCCCGAGGGACAGCGCAAGCTGGTCGATATCGCTCTTGCACTCGCGCTCAAGCCAAAACTCCTGTTAATGGACGAGCCGACCTCCGGAGTTGCGTCCTCCGAGAAGCTCGAAATCATGGACATTCTCACCACGGCGCTCGCAAAGGAGAAGGTTACCTCAGTCTTCGTCGAGCATGACATGGACATGGTGGAACGTTACGCACATCGGGTCGCCGTGTGGAACGTCGGAAAGATCCAGAAGGTCGGCACGCCTGCCGAGGTTCTGGCCGATCCCAAGGTCCGAGAGCAGGTGATCGGAATATGACAACGATGCTGAGCTTCGAGAACGTCAACGTGGCGATCGCCGATGCTCCCGTGCTGCGTAGTGTCAGCTTCTCGCTGCAGCCCGGCGTGAGTGCTGCTCTCATCGGTCGCAATGGCGCCGGCAAGACCACTACAGTGCGCACCATCATGGGCTTCACGAAAGCGAGCGGCACCTTGCGCCTCGCCGGGGAGGACCTTGGATCGGTGCCGCCGCACCGCCGGCCATCGCTGGGTCTCGGCTATGCTCCAGAGGATCGCCGCCTGTTTTCTGCTTTCACCGTGGAGGAGAACATTCTGCTTCCGGGGCGTGTTGCGAAGCTGAACCCGGAAGAGATGAGACGACGGCTGGAGCGGGCTTATTCGGTGCTGCCGGAGCTCAAGGAACTGGCCAAGCGTCCGGCGGGATCAGTCTCGGGTGGGCAAGGCAAGATGGTAGCGCTCGGCCGGGCGCTGATGCTCGGCACAAGGCTCCTTATCCTGGATGAACCGTTTCAGGGACTCGCGCCCGTTCTGGCTCAGCGATACGCGGAGGCGCTCCGTCGGCTTCGGTCGCAGGACAAGGAAATCACGCTGCTGATCACCGAATCGAATCCGAAGCTGCTCGAGACGTTCGCCGACGTGACGCTTACGATCGAAAGAGGTGAAATAGACGGTGCTTCCGGCCGTTAGAACTGCAAGCTGCGGTTCGCTGATCGGCTCAGAAGTGGTAGTCTTTGTTGACCGGACTTTGATGGAGACGACATATGGGCCGCCATCCTGATTTCGTGCCTCAAGGCGTCATTCCTGCAGTGCTGCTGCCGTTCCACGACGATTTGTCGATCGACGAGACGAGCTTCCGGGCGCATTTGCGCGATGTTGCCTCGGTGAGAGGGCTTTCGGCGATTACGGTCAATGCTCACTCTACCGAGGTTGCCTCGTGCACGAGCGATGAGCAAAGCCGCGTCATGGAGGTCGCTGGCGAGGAAGTCGGTGGCGCGTTGCCGATCATTCACGGGGTGTGGGCTGACGGGAGCCTGGAGGCGGCGCGTATTGCGCGACAGGCGCAGGCGGGCGGGGCGTCGGCGCTGCTGGTGTTCCCGCCGGCGCCGTTTGCGCTTGGGCAGTCGCCGGAAATGGCTCTGGCTCATTTCAAGACCATCAGCGATGCATCCGATTTGCCGGTGATCGTTTTTCAATATCCGTTGGCGACGGGGCAGGGCTATCCGGCGACGACGCTGGAGCGGTTGTTTGACGAGGTACCTAACATCCGCGCTATCAAGGACTGGACACCGCTGGTGCCACAGCACGAGAGCCAGATTCGGGCGTTGCAGGGCCGCAAGCGTCCGATCCACGTGCTATCCACCAACAGTGCGTGGCTTCTAAGCTCTCTTGTGCTCGGCTGCCGTGGCTTGCTGTCCGGCAGCGGCAGCGTCATCGCGGATCTTCAGGCGAGACTGTTTCGGGCCGTACGGGCCAACGATCTGGCGGAGGCGCGCCGCATCAATGACCTGATTTATCCGCTCGCGCGGGTGTTCTACGCCGACCCATTCGTCGATATGCACAATCGAATGAAGGAGGCGCTGGTACTGCTTGGCAAGTTGCCGCGTGCCGTCGTTCGTCCGCCTCTCGTCAAGATCGCGGCAGCGGAAATTGCTCGGATCCGGGCGGCGCTGTCGGAGGCGGGCCTGCTCGACACGAGTACGGCGCGAGGGCGAGATGCCGCGTAAGGTTTCTTGTTGCTGGCTTAGGTGAGCGGTTTGGACCTTGGCGGACTTGTGGGAATGACGCGAAGCATAGTTGTCCGCTTCCAGGATAGAGCGGACATGGCCTGACCGGCCGGAAAGCCTGCAAACATTCATTCATCGTCGATCTCCCTGTCGGCGTGCTATTTCGTCTGATACGATGCCTTGCTCGACCATCGGAGCTCCCCAAATGTTGCGGCGTGACATTTTGAAAGCGATTGGTGTTGGCGCATTTGCTTGGCCCGTCGCTGCACAAGCGCAGCAGCAAATCGCAAAAAGTCCTCGGGTTGGCGTGCTGTGGCACGCAGGAAATGAAGAAGAGGAAGCCATTTATCTCGCTGCTCTCAAGCGAGGTCTGAGGCAGATGGGCTACATCGATGGCCGAAATATCGAGCTTGTGAACCGCTTCGCTGACGAAAAATATGAGCGCTTCGCTGGCCAGGCGACCGAGTTAGCTGAACTGAAGGTGGATGCTATTGTTGCCTCGATTACTCCGGCGGCGCTGGCCGCAAAGCGTGTAACGTCGAGCATACCCGTCGTGTTCGTCTTGGTCCCTGATCCTGTCAAATCGGAACTTGTCGATAGCCTCGCCCGCCCAACTGGAAATCTGACCGGGTTCTCTACGGCCATGATTGAGACCAGCAAGAAGCGGCTCGCCTTGTTCAAGGAATGTATACCCTCGCTATCGAGCGTAGCGATCATGATGAACCCATCTCGGCCAGACCATCGCCTGTATGTTGAGGAAACGATGGCGGCAGCGTCCGTGCTGCAACTTGGTTGTGCGGCGCTTGAGATAAGAGGGCCCGCGGAAATTCCGGTCGCGTTCGATACGATGGCAACGGGTCGATGTGATGGACTGGTCGTATTTGGCGACGGTCTGTTTTACAATGAAAGAGCTCGCATCGGAAAATTAGCTCTCTCGCATCGCTTGCCTACAATGATGTTTTCGAGGGAGACGTGCGAGATTCACGGCATCCTGATGTCATACGGACCAGACCTGGCGCTACTGTTCGAGCGTGCGGCGACTTATGTGAGCAAGATCCTGAAGGGGGCCAAGCCCAGCGATCTTCCCGTGGAGAGGCCTACCAAGTACCCTTTCATAATCAATGCGAAGACGGCCAAGACACTCGACCTGAGCATTCCAGTGTCGACGTTGGTAAGCGCCGACGAATTGATTGAATGAAGGACGGTACTCTCAGCTTTGGCGATGTCGGCTTTCAGGGGAGAGTCGATCAAGCGCGGATGGGTCGGCCAAGTCGCCTTTGTCTCAATTCCGACTTGACAGCCTTCCTTACGCATCTGCCCCGTCGATGTCAGAAATTTTCATCCGCCGATGTGAGCCGGTTCACGTCGACCCCGCGCGTTTGGTCCCATCGTCGAGCAAGACACTTCAACGCGGGAGAGAAAAATGCGTACCCTTTTTCTGACCCTCGCGACGTCTGCGACCGTCCTGGCAACTGGCGTAACCCTGGCCGCAGCTGGCGAGTATCGGTATTGCCTGCAAGGCGACGAGTATGCTGGCGCGGGCGATTGTGGATTTACCAGCTACCAGCAATGTCAGGCCAGTGCTTCGGGCCGCACGGCCTACTGCGGGGTCAATCCTCATTTCGCAAACGCCGCTGTTTTGACAACTCCTGCCAAGCCGCATCGTCGCTGACGCCGCTTGCGTCACGGGCAAATCAGATGGCTTGGTCCGCTGTGCATTTGTCGCAAGGCGTCAGGTGATCGCAGCGGCCAGGTCCACTCTGGGCTGTCGGGCCAAACGGACATCACATGCCCGGCATCGGTCGGGTATGCTCATGAGTGGACGCCCTAGAGTTTCGGCGCGCTGCCCTTCGGTAACGAATCGCCGTTGCCCGCGGCGAGCGCTTCCGCGTCGATGGCGGAAGCGCTGAGCACACGTTTGACGTCGAGCAGGACGAATTGTGCAATGCTGATGCGGTCGGCCTGGGTGGACGGCGTGAACTGCACGCTGACGACACCGTCGCAATTGGCGCTCCTTGCGTCGCCGACCAGGGCGGCGAGCGACTTCTCCTTCGCTGCGATCGAACGCTTGACCACCGCGACGCAACTGCCCCGGCCGCGGCCGCTGTCGGCATTGAGTTTCAGTGCCATCCGCGGATCGAGCGGCTTGTCGATCGCCTCCAGCGCAAGCGCAGGCTTGCCGAACTTGCCGCCGACCGACACGATCGAGTTGCCGCGGTAGACGTAATAGAGGTGCTGGTCGCCGACGATGGTCGGCGTGCCGTACTTCTCCATCACCTGTTTGATCATCTCGGCTTTGGCCGGTTGCTGGCCCTCCGCAAAATTCAGCGTCCGCGAAACGAAGAAGACGCGGTTCTCGCTGGCCGGTGAGGAGAAGCCGGCGACGAGCGCCTCGCCGCTTTGCTTCGCGGTGAGGGGCACGCTGAAGTTCAACGTGGCGGTGTAGCCCGCGGATGCGCTGCCGAACTTCGCTTGGCCGATTTCGGTCTTGCTGTCGGTGCGCCCCTTGAAGGTTGCCTCGAATACGCTTCGCGTCGCATCGGCCGTAGCGTCCGCCGAGATGCCCAGGATGTCCGGGCGAAGCTTGCCGGCGAATGCGCTGTCCGGCGTCTTCGGCTTGATCTCGGCGGCGAGGGAGGCAGCAGGAAGGACCGCTGGCGCAAGGACCAACAGGACAAGCGAGGCGCGCAACGGCATGAATCACCTGCAAACCAAAAATGGGACGCAGGCGAATACGCCAAATCCTGAACCACGATGTCAACGCCGGTGGCGAATCGTCGCGGAGGCGATGCTCATAGCAATGCCAATCTCCCCCGTTAACGCTTTGACTTGGCTCGCTTTGCCTTGCCACGGCCATATCATTAGGGTAACGCCGCGCCCAGTGGGGACCGGGCGCCTGGCGCCGCTCCCCAGGGCGAACGGCTTATCGGCGGTGGGATAGCCTTAAGTGTCTGAATTATTTGATGAAGTAGACGAGGAAGTACGTCGCGAACAGCTCAAGAAGCTGTGGGACAAGTACTCGCTCTACATTATTGCTCTGGCGCTGCTGATTATCGCGGGTGTGGGCGGCTGGCGCGGCTACCAGTACCTGGAAGCCAAGAAGGCTGCCGAGGCCGGGGCCGCGTTCGACCGTGCCGCGGAACTTGCCGACCAGAACAAGCATGCCGAGGCCGAGGCCGCCTTTGCCGATCTCGCGGCCAAGGGGCCGTCCGGCTATCGCACCCTGGCGCGGCTGCGCACGGCCGCGGAAGTCGCCGCGCGCGACAAGGCCACCGCGGCGAAGATGTTCGATGATATCGCCGCCGACACCTCCGTTGCGGCAGCCGAGCGGGATCTGGCCCGCGTCCGCGCGGCGCAGCTGCTGCTGGAAACCACGACCTATCCCAACATGCTGCAGCGCCTGGAGCAGGCAGCGGGCAAGGACGGCGCCTTCCGCCACAGCGCGCGCGAATTGCTGGCGCTGTCGGCCTGGCGCGCCAATGACGCGACCGCAACGCGGCAGTGGCTGGACATGATTGCCAATGACGGCGAGACTCCGCCGGGCCTGCGCTCGCGCGCGGAAGCGCTGCAAGCGCTGCTGCCGACGGTTGCGAAGAGCTGACGGGATCACTGGCCATGCGCGGATCGCAACGCCTGATCGCCCTTTCCGTCCTGATCGTGCTTGCGGGCGCGCTGGGCGGCTGCAGCGGCGGCTTGGCCAATTTCGATCCGTCCGACCTGCTCGACTGGATGGACACCAAGAAGAAGCTGCCGGGCGAGCGCAAGCCGGTATTCCCCGACGGCGTGCCCGGGCTGGAGCAAGGCGTGCCGAAGGACCTCTACAGGGGCGCGCGCCAGCAGCAGATCGACGAGCAGAACGCGGCAGCAGCCGCGGCCGCCGCACCCCCGCCGGAGCCGGCTCCGGGCTCGAAGGGTGCGAAATCGAAGAGCAAGTCAAAACAGGCCGCCGCGCCCGCAGCGCAGCCTGCCGCGGCGCCTGATCCGGATGCGGCGCCCGACGAGGAGAACAGCGTCGCAGCCGCGCCGGCGCCGCCGAAGCCGGCCAAGATCGTGCGCCGCCGCACCACCGCGCCGCCGCCCGATCCGCCGCAGCAGGCGCAACCAGCACAGACCCAGCAGCAATCCGCATTCCCCGCGCCGCTGCCGAGCGGCAGTTTCTCGCGCTAGTTTATTCCCCGTTGCATTGACAGGCGCGGCAAAACCGGCGCTTGAAATCGTCTCATGTCGTTCACGATCGCCATCATCGGCCGGCCCAATGTCGGCAAGTCGACGCTGTTCAACCGACTGGTCGGGCAGAAGCTTGCGCTGGTCGACGATTTGCCGGGCGTCACCCGCGACCGCCGCGAGGGGGAGGGCAAGCTCGGCGATCTCACTTTCACCATCATCGACACCGCCGGTCTCGATGAAGGCGCCAGGGGCTCGCTGACCGCGCGAATGCAGGAGCAGACGGAGGCCGCGATCGCGCAGGCCGATGCGCTGATGTTCGTCATCGACGCCCGCATGGGGCTGACGCCCAACGACCGCGCCTTTGCCGATTTCGCCCGCCGCGCCAACAAGCCGGTGGTGCTGGTCGCCAACAAGGCCGAGGGCAAGCACGGCGAGCTCGGGGCGATGGAATCCTATGCGCTGGGGCTTGGCGATCCCGTGCAGATTTCCGCCGAGCATGGCGAGGGGATGGGCGAACTCTACGAAGCGTTGCGCGCGCTGATGCCGGAACCCATCGAGGACGAGGAAGAGGCTGACGAAGCGGACATCTCGGAGGAAGAAGCCGCAACGCGGCCCATTCGTGTCGCCATCGTCGGCCGGCCCAATGCGGGCAAGTCGACGCTGATCAACCAGTTGCTGGGCGAGGAGCGGCTGCTCACCAGCCCCGAGGCCGGCACGACGCGGGACTCCATTGCAGTGGAGATTTCCTGGCAGGGGCGGAAGTTCCGCGTGTTCGATACTGCGGGCCTGCGCCGCCGTTCGCGCATCGAGGAGAAGCTGGAGAAGTTGTCGGTCGCGGATGCGCTGCGCGCGGTGCGCTTTGCCGAAGTTGCCGTGCTGATGATGGATGCGCAGAACAAGTTCGAGGAACAGGATCTGCGCATCGCCGACCTGATCGAGCGCGAGGGTCGCGCAATCGTGCTCGCCGTCAACAAATGGGATCTGGTCGAGCGCAAGCCGAACTTGATCTCGGGCCTGCGCTCCGATGCCGATCACTGGCTGCCGCAGGTCAGGGGCGCGCCGCTGGTGGCCGTGTCCGGGCTGACGGGCGAGGGCATCGACCGCCTGATGACGGCGATCCAACAGGCCTATACGGTGTGGAATCGGCGCGTTCCGACCGCCGCGCTCAATCGCTGGTTCGAGCAGGCGGTCTCGGCCAATCCGCCGCCGGCAGTGTCGGGCCGCCGACTGAAGCTCAACTACATTACGCAGAACAAGGCGCGGCCGCCGAGCTTTGTGCTGTTCTGCTCGCGCGCCGACGCCGTGCCGCAATCCTATTTGCGCTATCTCACCAACTCGCTGCGCGAGGCGTTCGAACTGCCGGGCACGCCGATCCGCATCACGCTGCGCGAGAAAGCCAATCCGTTCGCGCACAAGCGGAAACGGCCGTCATGAGCGAAGAGGCGTCTGCAGGTCGGGCTGCAGCGACATCTCGCAGCGCGTCCGTTATTTTCATCTTCATCACCATCCTGCTCGACACGCTGGCGCTTGGCATCATCATTCCGATCCTGCCAAAACTGGTCGAGAGTTTCGTCGATAACGATACGGCGAACGCGGCGCGCATTTTCGGCCTGTTCGGCACGGCCTGGGCGGTGATGCAGTTCTTCTTCTCGCCGGTGCTCGGCGCGCTGTCGGACCGGTTCGGCCGGCGGCCGGTGATGCTGCTCTCGAATTTTGGCCTGGGGCTCGACTATGTGCTGATGGCGCTGGCGCCGTCGCTGTCCTGGCTGTTCGTTGGCCGCGTGATCTCCGGCATCACCGCAGCAAGGATCTCGACCGCCTTTGCCTATATCGCCGACATCACCGCGGCCGAGCGGCGTGCCGCGGTGTTCGGCAAGATCGGCGTCGCCTTCGGCGCAGGTTTTATCCTCGGCCCCGCACTCGGCGGCCTGCTTGGCGATTTCGATCCGCGGCTGCCATTCTGGGCGGCGGCGGGCCTGAGCTTCGCCAACACGCTTTATGGCCTCCTGATCCTGCCGGAGTCGCTGCCGAAGGAGCGGCGCTCGCCCTGGCGCTGGAAGAGAGCCAATCCTGTCGGCGCGCTGCGTCTCCTGGCTTCCGACCGAGTCCTCGCCGGTCTTTCGGTGGCGAACTTCTTCGCGCAGCTTGCGCATGTCGTGTTGCCATCGGTCTTCGTGCTGTATGCCGGCTATCGCTATGGCTGGGATGCCAAAACGGTCGGGTTGGCCATGGCGTTGGTCGGCATTTGCTCCATGGTGGTGCAGGGAGGCGCCATCGGGCCGATCGTGCAGCGCTTCGGCGAATGGCGTGCACTATTCCTGGGGCTTGTCTGCGGCGCGGCCGGTTTTTTCATCTATGGCATCGCGCCAAGCGGCTTCGTGTTCTGCCTTGGTATTCCCGTGATGGCGTTGTGGGGTGTGGCCGGCGCGGCGGCGCAAGCCCTCGCTACGCGGCAGGTGACGCCGGAGCAGCAAGGGCAGTTGCAGGGCGCAACCTCGAGCGTCGTGGGTATCGCCCAACTGATCGGGCCGTTCCTGTTCACGCTGACATTCGCCTATTTCATCGGCCCGCAGACACCTCTCACGCTGCCGGGCGCGCCGTTCCTGCTGGCGGCGGCGATGCTGTTGCTCGCGGCTGCGGTCGCAGCGTGGACGTCGGCGAGTGCCCAAAAATGAGCCCCTCATCCGGGAAAGGATGAGGGGCTTATCTCGAGAGTCCGGTTCTGGCGTTCGCGCGCCAGCGCGCAATGGCCGCTACGCGGTCACTTCTTGACCAGCGGGCAGTCGCTGGCCTCGAGCGGCTTGGCCGCATCTTCCGGGGCGATGGTGGCGATCAGCTTGTAATAGTCCCACGGGCCCTTCGATTCCTGGGGCTTCTTCACCTCAAACAGATAGGCCGGGATCAGGCGGCGGCCATCGGCGCGCAGCGGACCCTTGCCGAACAGGGGATCGTCGGTCGGCAGTTCCTTCATCTTGGCAACCACCTTGGCGCCGTCATGCGGATTGCCGCCGAGCGCCTCCAGCGCCTTCAGGTAATGCAGGACCATGGCGTAGTTGCCGGCCTGGGTCATCGAAGGCATCTGGTTCTTGCTGGCCTGCGCGGCGAACCGCTTCGACCAGGCGCGGGTCTGGTCGTTCAAGTCCCAGTAGAAGGATTCGGTGAACGTCAGGCCCTGCGCCGTCTTCAGGCCCAGCGCATGCACGTCGTTGATGAAGAGCAGAAGCGCGGCGAGCTTCTGGCCGGCCTGGACGATGCCGAATTCAGCCGCCTGCTTGATCGAGTTGGTGGTGTCGCCACCGGCGTTGGCGAGGCCAATGACCTTGGATTTGGACGACTGGGCCTGCAGCAGGAAGGACGAGAAATCCGACGTGTTGAGCGGATGCTTGACGCTCCCGAGTACCTTGCCGCCATTGGCCGTGACGACCGCCGAGGTGTCACGCTCCAGTGCATGGCCAAAGGCATAGTCGGCCGTGAGGAAGAACCAGGTGTCGCCGCCGGCCTTGGTCAGCGCCTTGCCGGTGCCGTTGGCGAGCATGTAGGTGTCATAGGTGAAGGAGACCGTGTTCGGCGTGCACGCCTTGCCGGTGAGATCGGCGGTCGCAGCGCCTGAGTTGAGCAGGATCGCATTCTTCTCCTTGACGAGGTTATTGACCGCCAGCGCGACGCCGGAATTAGGCGTATCGGCAATCGCGTCGACCTTGTCGGTGTCGATCCATTGACGGGCGATGTTCACGCCGACGTCAGGCTTGTTCTGGTGATCGCCGCTCACGACATCGATCTTCCAGCCCTTCTTGGTAAGGCCAGAGTCTTCAACCGCCATCTTGACGGCGACGACCGAATTGGGGCCCCCAATGTCGGCGTAAAGGCTGGACATGTCGTTCAGCACGCCGATCTTGACGTTCTTGTCCTGGGCGAGGGCGGAGCCTGCAAGACCGAAGCTCGCAAGCAAGATCAGCGCGGCGGAGTTCCGCGCAAGTTTAGTCTTCATGCTGTTTCCTCCATAGGTTGATGCCGGGGGATTCCTGCGGAATCCCCCGGCATTCCCTGTGATTGTTCCCGCCGGAAGCGGTTATGGCAATGCGCCTATCGTAGCGCGTCCGAGGTCAGTTTGAACTTCTGAATGCGCTTTCCGGTATCGACCTCGGCGGTATAAACATTGCCCTTGGCGTCCACCGCCATGGCATGGACCCAGTGGAATTGCCCGGCATTGCGGCCGCTGTGGCCGAACTGGCCGACTACGGTACCGTCGTCGCGCTTCAATACGCGGATTTCGTTGTTCTCGCCGTCGGCGGAAAGCAGATATGTCTGCTTCGGGTCGGGCCAGATGGCGACGTCCCACACCGCGCCATTGCCGCGCGTTTCCTTCTCGAAAAACCACTCCTTCACGAAGGTGCCGTCCTTCCGGAAGACCTGGATGCGGTTGTTGATGCGGTCGCAGACATAGACCAGGCCGTCATTGCTCAGCTTTACGCAATGCACGGGGTTGGCGAATTGCTGCGGGGCGGGCGCCTTGGGATCATAGGGCGGTTGCTTGTCGTCGTTGGGCGGATTGCCGTAGGCACCCCAGTGCCGCTTGTAGGCGCCAGTCGTTGCATCGAACACGATGACGCGGCGGTTACCGTAACCATCCGCGACATATATTTCATTGGCAGCGGTATCGACCGCGGTCTCGGCGGGCTTGCCGAGTTGCGTGGTATCGGCCGAACCCTTGCTCGGCGCGATCTTGCCGATCTGCATCACGAACTTGCCGTCGAGCGTGAACTTCAGGATCGCGTTGTCATTGTCGGCATTGCCGCCGATCCAGACGAAGCCGCGATCGTCGACCTCGATGCCGTGCTCGCGGCCGACCCATTCATAGCCTTCGCCGGGGCCGCCCCAGGAGCGCAGCAGATTGCCGTCGGCATCGAACTCAAGCACCGGCGGCGCCGGCACGCAGCATTTCGAGCGCGGTGGGTTGAGGGTTGCGCCCTTCTCGTCGTCGGTCAGCGAGCGCGGGCGATGGATCACCCAGATATGTCCCTTGGAGTCGACGGTGATGCCGCCGACCTGGCCAAGGATCCAGTTGTTCGGCAGCGGCTTTGGCCAGGAGGCATCGACTGCGAAGGCCGGGACATCGCCGGCATGGGCGGGTGCGGAGGCGCTGAGAAGCGCAAGGCTGGCGAGGGCGACGAAGGCGGATTTGGTGAAGCGTGCAGTGATCGGACGTGCGCGGTTCGACGTCATGGCTTCCTCCCTTTTCGCTGCGGTTGATCCACAGTCGTGGGCGAAGTCAATCGCTCCGCCAGGAAGGTGTCAATTGCGGCCGGGGCTACGCTGGTGCGCGAAAACTCAGCAGCGTCCGGGTCCTGTAATCGTAGAGCTTGCCGGTCTCGGTCCAATCCGGTGAGCACAAGGGAACGATGAATTCGGCCGCCTGTTCCGGCGTGTCCAGGGTCATCGGGTCCTCGCCGGGGAATACGGTGGCGCGCATGCGGGTGCGGATCGGGCCCGGGCTGAACAGGTTGATGCGCAGCGCGGTCGATGCGGTTTCATTCGCCCATACGCGCACCAAGGTTTCCAGGGCGGCTTTCGAGGCAGCGTAGGGTCCGAGATAGGCGTTCGCCTTGCTGGCGGCACCGGAGGTGACGAACACGGCGCGGCCGGCGTCGGACTGTTTCAGCAGCGGCTCCATGCAGCGGATGAGCTGGAAATTCGCAGTGACATTGACCGCGAACGCGTCGGTCCACTGTTTCAATTCGATATGGCCGAGCGGCGAGGAGGGACCGGGCACGCCGGCATTGCCGACGAGGATGTCGAGCTTGCCATGGCGTTCATGAAGTGCCGCGCCGAGGCGTGCGATGCCGTCGGTATCGGTGAGGCTGACCGGCACCAGCGTGGCGGCACCGCCGTCTTTGCGGATTTCGTCGTCGAGCTCTTCCAGCCCGCCTTGCGTGCGTGCCACCGCCACGACATGCGCGCCGCGCTTCGCCAGCGCTACGGCGGTGGCATAGCCGATGCCGCGCGAGGCGCCGGTTACGAGGGCAATGCGGTTGGCAAGGGGTTTTGTCATCGGGTGCTCAATCCACGTCTGTGCGGGGCCGTATTACAGACGTGGATGGCCGGGACAAGCCCGGCAGCGGTTTAATTGTCATTTCGGGATGGTGCGTAAGCACCAGACCTCAGATGCGCAATTGCGCATCGGGAAATCTCGAGATTCTCAGGGGCACAGGGCGCCCCAGAGTTCGATGCTGACGCATCGTCCCGGAATGACGTTTCGCGTCAGCTCGCCTCCGCCAGCAGCGAGAGCTGCCGCGGCTGCGGCTCGACCTGGTTCTGGTCGGTGAGGCTGGTCGGATAGGCGCCGGTGAAGCAGTGGTCGGAGAATTTCGGGTTGGCGGGATCGCGGCCGGGATAGCCCATCGCGCGGTACATGCCGTCGATCGACAGGAAGGCGAGCGAGTCGGCGCCGATGATCTGGCGCATCTCCTCCACCGAATGCGTTGCGGCGAGCAGGCCGCCGCGGTCGGGCAGGTCGATGCCGTAATAGTCGGGATAGAGGATCGGGGGCGAAGCCAGGCGGAAATGCACTTCTCGCGCGCCGGCATCGCGCATCATGCGCACGATCTTCTTGGAGGTGGTGCCGCGCACCAGCGAGTCGTCGATCAAGAGGATGCGCTTGCCCTCGATGGCGATGCGGTTGGCGGCATGCTTCATGCGCACGCCGATCTCGCGGCCGCTCTGGGTCGGCTGGATGAAGGTGCGGCCGACATAGTGGTTGCGGATGATGCCGAGCTCGAACGGCACGCCGGAAAACTGGCTGTAGCCGAGCGCCGCGGGCACGCCGGAGTCCGGCACCGGCACCACGACGTCGATATCGACATGGCTTTCGCGCGCGAGCTGCGCGCCAAAGGCCTTGCGCACCTCGTAGACCGAGCGGCCGCCGACGATGGAGTCGGGTCGCGAGAAGTAGATGTATTCGAAGATGCAGGGCCGCGGCGGCTTGGGCGGGAACGGCTTGTGGCTGTGCGCGCCATGCTCGTCGAACACGATGATCTCGCCGGGCTCGATGTCGCGGACATATTTGGCGCCGATCATGTCGAGCGCGCAGGTCTCGGACGCGAGGATCGGGCAGCCGTCGAGATCGCCCAGCACCAGCGGCCGGATGCCGAGGGGATCGCGGGCGCCAATCAGCTTCTTGTTGGTGAGCGCCGTCAGCGAATAGGCGCCTTCCAGCGCGCGCAGCGCCTCGATGAAGCGGTCGATGAAGTGGTTGCGCTTGGACCGCGCGACCAGGTGCAGGATCACCTCGGTGTCGGTGGTCGACTGCATCATGGCGCCGTCGCGCACGAGTTCGCGCCGCAGCGACAGGCCGTTGGTGAGATTGCCGTTGTGGCCGACCGCAAAGCCGCCCGCGTTGAGCTCGGCGAACAGCGGCTGCACGTTGCGCAGGATGGTGGCGCCGGTGGTGGAATAGCGGACATGGCCGACGGCAACGCTGCCGGGGAGGCGGTCGATCACCTCGCGCCTGGAGAAGGTGTCGCCGACGAGGCCGAGGCGGCGTTCACTGTGGAAGCGGCTGCCGTCGTAGGAGACGATGCCGGCGGCTTCCTGGCCGCGATGCTGGAGCGCGTGCAGCCCGAGCGCGGTGATGGCGGCCGCTTCAGGGTGGCCATAAATGCCAAACACGCCGCATTCTTCACGCAGCGTGTCGCCTTCGAGGTCGTCCTGCAGTTCGATGCCCATCCCGAAATGGTCGGCGGGATCGGAGGGGTTTTGCATCTCGTCCATCGCGCCTCTCTTTATCGGCCCAAAGGTTAACGACCCGCGGGTTTTTCGATCAGCTTTTTAAGGCTGTCGCGGGCGGACTTGTTGTAGCCATCGGCGCCGGAACCCGGCTGCGCCGGCTCGGCGTCAGTTTGGTCATCCTCGGGCTTATTCTTCTTGAATTTCTTTAAGATGGTGTTCTCGGGATCGTCCGGCAAGAGGCCCTTGAGCCACTCGCCGGAGGCATCCAGCACGGCGCGGGACTTTGCCTGCTGAATCCAGTCGGGCCGCTGCTTTTCCGGAACCAGCCAGATGAAGAATTCATAGGCCACGACCACGATCAAGAGGCCCCTCGCCAGGCCAAACAGGAAGCCCAGGGTGCGGTCCAGCGCCCCGATCCGGGAATCCAGGATCATGTCGGAGATCCGGACCGTGATAACGGAGACGACGATCAGAGTGCCGATGAAGGTGCCGGCGACGACGGCGACAAGCGCAATGGTATCGTTGCCAAAGTAACCCTTGGCCGTCGGCAACAGCTTGGCGTAGCTGTAGAGCGTCACCAGCGCGGCCGCGCCCCAGGCGGCGATCGACAGGATTTCGCGCATGAAGCCGCGGACGAGGGCCAAGAGGCCCGAGATCAGCATGACGCCGAGCAGGACGATATCGAGATAGGGAAGAAACGGCATCGGCTGGTCAGGTCCGCTCGTAGTCCATTGGCTGTCCGAATCGGCGCGTCAGTGCCGTCCTAGCTGACGGTGAACCGGCGCAACCCGCAAGGCTGGATGTCGCTCCATCCCGCCCGCCCTTTGCGCCGGTGGTATAGCGGCGCAGTCAGGTATCGTCACGCCCGCTTTAGCCATTTTCCCTACGGAATCGGGCCGGTGTGGCATTTTTCTCAACCATCGTGGCATCCCGGGAACTCTCGCGATTGCCCCGCGGCGTGCCATGCGCGGCGATTTCCGCAACAAGCGTCGTAAGCCCGCCAATTGGGTTGAGATTGAGGCCGGCATCGCCGCCAACCTCGCCACGCGCCGATTCCGGCAGCACGGCCCGGCCGAACCCGAGTTTAGCGGCTTCCTTCAGCCGCGCGGCGGTCTGCGCCACCGGGCGGACCACGCCGGAGAGCGAAATCTCGCCAAAATAGACCGCGTCGGTCGGCAACTGGGCGTTCACCAGCGACGACACCAGCGCGGCGGCGGCGGCAAGGTCCGCGGCAGGTTCCTGGATGCGCAGGCCGCCGGCGACATTGAGATACACGTCATGGCCGGAGAGCTTTACGCCGCAATGGGCCTCCAGCACCGCCAGCACCATGGAAAGGCGACTCGGGTCCCAGCCGACCACGGCGCGGCGGGGGGTGCCGAGCGAGGTCGGGGCCACCAGCGCCTGCAATTCGACCAGCACCGGGCGGGTGCCTTCGATGCCGGCAAATACGGCGGTGCCGGGCGTGCCGAGGTCGCGCTCGGACAGGAACAGTTCGGAAGGGTTGGAGACCTCTCGCAGGCCAAGGCCCGTCATCTCGAACACGCCGATCTCGTCGGTCGGGCCGAAGCGGTTCTTGACTGCGCGTAGAATGCGGAACTGCTGCGAGCCTTCGCCCTCGAAGGACAGCACCGCGTCGACCATGTGCTCGACCACGCGGGGGCCGGCGATCTGGCCGTCCTTGGTGACGTGACCGACAAGGATGATGGCGGCGCCCGTTTTCTTGGCGAAGCGGATCAGCGCCTGCGCGGAGGCGCGGACCTGCGTGACCGTGCCGGGCGCCGATTCCACCGTGTCGGTCCACATGGTCTGGATCGAGTCGATCACGATCAGGCGGGGCACCGGGCCTTCGGAAAGGGTTGAGACGATGTCTTCAACGGAGGTCTCCGCGGCAAGCTG
>DASWVJ010000044.1:0-5412 GCA_036406295.1 Bradyrhizobium sp. | reverse complement strand
GGCGCGGTCCTTCCCATGCAGCCCGACAGGGCGAGCGCTGACAACAGACCGACAATGGCGGCGCGAGCCCCTCGCATCCCAAGAATCCCGACTAAACTATGAGGCCGATTAAGGGCTTTCATGGTTAACAAAGCATGACCGGCGGCCTTCAGAACCGGCAGCTCTACTGCTTCAATTCGGCCGGATTAACCCAGCCTCAACCTTAATAGAGTGTGATCGGCACGTTCACGTAGAGTCGTGGCGTCCGGGAGAGTGTGATGCGTTTGGCGTTCTGGCGTGCCGACAAGGCGAAGGCGGCGGTGCAGAGGGCAGTGCCCAAATCTGCTCCCAATACCGCTGCACCTGCGGTCGCCTACAAGCCCGCCCCGGTTGCCGCCTCCGATAACGGCGATCTCGATCTGCATGCGCTTGGCCAGACGCTGGTGCGCAAGCGCGGCTGGATCATCGCGCCGACGGTCCTCGCGCTGGTGATGTCCGTCATCGCCGTCAATCTCGTCACCCCGCGCTACAAGTCCGAAGCCCGCATTCTCATTGACGGGCGGGAGAACGTGTTCCTGCGTCCGAACGCCGATCGCACCGAGGAGCGCTCGGCGCTCGACGCGGAGGCGGTGACGAGCCAGGTGCAGCTCGTGCTGTCGCGCGAACTCGCCCGCGAGGTCATCGCCAGGAACAAGCTTGCCGAGCGTCCGGAGTTCGATCCCGTCCTGACCGGCGTCTCGCCGCTGAAATCGCTGCTGGCGATGGCCGGCATCGGCCGCGATCCCTTCGCGATGACGCCGGAAGAGCGGGTACTCGATGCCTATTATGAGCGGTTGACTGCTTACGCAGTCGATAAATCGCGCGTCATCGTCATCGAATTCCAGTCGCGCGATCCGGAGCTCGCGGCAAAAGTCGCGAACTCCATCGCCGAAGGCTATCTGGTGCTGCAGCAGGCGGCACGGCAGCAGCAGGCGAGATCGGCCAGCCAATGGCTGCTCGGCGAGATCGACAGCCTGCGCAAGAAAGTGTCGGAAGCTGAGTCCCGCGTCGAGGATTTCCGCTCCAAGTCGAGCCTGTTCGTCGGCACCAACAACACCACGCTGTCGAACCAGCAGATGGGCGAGATCAACACGCAATTGAGCAACGCCCGTGCGCTGAAGTCCGATGCCGAAACCAGGGCGCGGCTGATCCGCGAGATGCTGCAGGGTGGCAAGCCGATCGAGGCTACCGAGGTGCTCAATTCCGAGCTGATCCGCCGGCTTTCCGAGCAGCGCGCCACGCTGCGCGCGCAGCTTGCCGAGCAATCCTCGACGCTGCTCGACGGCCATCCCCGCATCAAGGAATTGAAGGCCCAGCTCGCCGATCTCGACCGGCAGCTGCGCGATGAGGCGAGCAAGGTATCGCGCTCACTTGAGAACGACGCCCGCATCGCCGGCGGCCGGGTCGACAGCCTGAGCGCAAGCCTCGATCAGATGAAGAAGCAGGCGACCTCCACCAACAGCCAGGACGTGCAGCTGCGCGCGCTGGAGCGCGAGGCCAAGGCGCAGCGCGACCTGCTCGAGTCGTATCTGGCGAAGTATCGCGAGGCCACCGCGCGCGAAAACATCGACTCCGGCCCTTCCGACGGCCGCATCATCTCGCGCGGCACCGTCTCCAACATCCCGGCCTATCCGAAGAAGCTGCCGATCGTGCTGATCGCGACGCTGGCGACGCTGCTCTTGATGAGCGGCCTGATCGTGACGGGCGAATTGCTGCGGATGACCGCCCCGCGCGCATTCGGAGCGCCGCCGGCCGTTGTGGAAACTGCGGCAGCGGAGCCCGTCTTCACCGAGGCGCCTGCGCCGCCGCTGGCTCCGGCTGAAATTGCCGTCCTGGAGCCGGCCCCGGAACCGGTGGTGCAAAAGACCGAGACCGAGCCGGTCGCCCCGCGTCAACCCGAACCCGATTTCAGCGAAATCACTATCGCACCTGCCATCGAGGCGCCGCCGCCGCTCAACGAAATCGAGCAGCTGGCGCGCGATCTCTGCGATGCGGGCAGGGCGGCCCACAAGATCACCGTCCTCGGCACCGCCGCAGGCGATGGCATCACACTGACCGCGCTGACGCTGGCGCGCCTGATGGCCCGCGATGCCAGGGTGGCCGTTGTCGATCTTGCCGCATCCTCGCCGACAATTGGGGCGGTCTCGGTCGACGCCAATGCGCCGGGTCTGGCCGAACTCATGCTGGGCGAGGCCTCGTTCACTCAGGTGATCACCAAGGATAAATTCTCGCGCGTTCAGCTCGTCAACGCCGGCCGTCCCGGCTTCGACCGTGCGCTGTTGCAATCGCCGCGGCTTTCGCTTGCCATCGACGCGTTGCTGCGGGTCTACGATCACGTCCTGCTCGATGCCGGCACGGCCTCCGACCTGCCGGCGGAGCTGCTCACCGCACAGGCCCGTGCGGTGGTGGTGCCGGATGCCTCCATGGAAAAGGACGCGCGCACCCAGATGTGCGCCGAGCTTAAGGCCGCCGGCTTCTCCGAGGTGACGATGCTGAGCAAGGCCTGCCAGCCGTCGGAGAAGATCGCAGCGGCACCGCGAGTGGTCGCGGCCTGATTGGGCCGCGGCCCGCGCCGCCAATATCTATCTCGGAATCCTAGCCTTGCTTTGAGCGTTCCTTCAGGATGAGCGCCAGCGGTCGGTGGGATGAACCAGCATGGGTTGAACCTCGTTCGCTGCGCCGGATAGTATCGTCCAGGGGAGGCATCCGTCATGGCGAAAGTAAGGGTGGGGCTGGTGGGCTGCGGCTTCGTGGCGGAGCTGCATATGCATGCCTTCCGGCGCGTCTACGGCATCGACGTCGAGGTCAAGACGGTCGCAGCGAGGGGAGACCATGTCGTCGATTTCGCCCGCCGTCACCGCATTCCCAACACCAGCCGCAGCTTTCGTGACCTGATCGCCGATGGCGATCTCGATGTCATCGACATCTGCACGCCGCCCAATCTGCACGCGCTGATGATCGTTGAGGCGATGCAGGCGGGCAAGCACGTCATCTGCGAAAAGCCGTTCGCTGGGTATTTCGGGCGCGAGGGCGACAAGGCCCCGATCGGCAAATGCGTGCCGAAGGCCCTGATGTATGAGCGCGTGCTGGAAGAGATGCAGCAGACCCGTGCCGCGATCGAAAGGACCGGAAAGATCTTCATGTACGCCGAGGACTGGATCTATGCGCCGGCCGTGACCAAGACCGTGGAGATCCTGAAAGCGACGAAAGACAAGATCCTGTTCATGAAGGGCGAGGAGAGCCACTCCGGCTCGCATGCGGCGCACGCCGCGCAATGGGCGATGACCGGCGGCGGCTCGCTGATCCGGATGGGATGCCATCCGCTGTCGGCGGTGCTCTACCTCAAGCAGGTCGAGGCGAAGGCACGCGGCGAGGCGATCACGGTGGCCAGCGTCACCTGCGACGTCGGCAACGTCGCGGCGTGCCTTTCGGCCAAAGAGCGCGGCGTCGTCAAGTCCAATCCCGTCGACGTCGAGGACTGGGGCACGCTCACGACGACCTTCTCCGACGGCACCAAGGCGACCATCTTCTCCGGCGACATGATCGCGGGCGGCGTGCGCAATTTGATCGAAACCTACACCAGCGGCGGCGCGCTGTTCGCCAACATCACGCCGAACACGCACATGATGAGCTACCAGACCAGCGAGGAGAAGCTCGCCGGCGTCTACATTACCGAGAAGGTCGATCGCAAGACCGGCTGGCAGTACGTCTGCATCGAGGAAGAATGGACGCGCGGCTACTTGCAGGAAATCCAGGATTTCATGGAGTGCGTCATGACGGGAAGGCAGCCGCTGGCCGATCTCGCTCTGGCCTTCGAGACGATCAAGGTCAACTATGCCGGCTATTGGGCCGCCGAGGAGGGGCGGCGGGTTGTGCTGTAAGGAGCGCACCACGGGTGCACTCCCTTTCTCTGCCGGCGGTAGGGATATCGCATATGCGGGCCTTCATGGTTCGAGACGCCGCTTCGCGGCTCCTTACCATGAGGGTCTGACAGCTGGCGCGATGCGCGACCTCATGCTGAGGAGCGGCGTCAGCCGCGTCTCGAAGCATGAAGCCCCGAAAGCCCTACGACGCCGCGTAGACCGATGATTTCGGCAGCGGGAATACCGGGTCCTGCGTGCGGATATTCGTCGGCCAGACCACCGAGATGTGCTCGCCAGCATTCTGCATCACCACCGGGGTCGAACGCTCGTTCTGTCCGGAGAGCGGCGTGCCGGGCCGGTAGAACTTGACGCCATAGCCCTGGATGGTGCCACCCGCCGGGATGTCGACGTCGAGCGCCGCCTTGCGCACCGCTTCGGGATCGAAGCCGCCATACTTCTCCTTGGCGACGGGCAGGACGTTGTTGAGCAGAATCCAGGTCTGGTTGAAGCCCATCGAGCAGTGCGGCGGAACGTCGGTCGCATTGGTCTTCTGCTTGTAGCGCGCGACCATGGTCTTGGTGAGATCGCCGACGCCCGGGGCGAGCTTCGAGGCATCGAGCAATTGCGCGGGCACCGGATCGATGTTGCAGAAATTGTCGATGTCGGCGCCGAAGGTGGCGCGCAGCTTGTCGAGCTGGCTGTAGCCCGCGCCGGCGCCGAACAGCATCTTGAAACGAAGGCCGTTCTCGCGCGCCTGGCGCAGGAACAGGGTGATGTCCGGGTTGTAGCCGGCATGCGAGATGACGTCGGGCCGGGCGCGCTTGAGCTTGGTCACGAGAACACCGAGGTCGGGCGCCGATGCCGAATAGCCCTCCTTGAGCACGATCTGGAGTCCCGCCTCCTTGGCGTAGGCCTCGTCGGCAGCGGCCACGCCGACACCGTAGGGGCCGTCTTCATGGATCAGCGCGACCTTGACGTTCTTGGGGTCCATGCCGAGCTTGGCCTTGGCGTGCTCGGTGATGAATCTCGCAAAGGCCTGGCCGTACTGATCCGAATGAATCTGCGCGCGGAAGACGTATTGCAGGTTCTTGTCCTTGAACACGGCGGTCGAGACCGCGGTGGTGATCCAGAGGATCTTCTTCTGCTGCTCGACCTTGGCGGCGAGCGGAACGGCGTGCGAGCTTGCATAGACGCCGTTGATGATGTCGATCTTCTCCTGGTCGATCAGCCGGTTGGCCTCATTGATCGCCACGTCGGGCTTGCTCTGGGAGTCCGCACTGATGGGGGTGATCTTGTACTTGCCGCCGACGCCACCCTTCTCGTTGACGAGATCGATCGCGATCTGCGCGCCGATCGAGGAGGCCACCGAGCCACCCGCGGCGAACGGTCCTGTGAGGTCGTAGATCACGCCGATGCGGACTGTTTCGGCTTGTGCCTGGGCGCGTGTCCAGTCGAGGCTGAGTGCCGCGGTCGCAGCCGCGGTATTCCTGAGCAGCGTACGGCGTGAAATCGCCATCGTTCCCTCCCATCG